>JAUYSD010000074.1 GCA_030696505.1 Sulfuritalea sp.
CGACCGCGTCCGGCGATGCGCCGCTCGCCGAGCGCCTGCGGCCGGCCGCACTCGACGAGGTGATCGGTCAGCGGCAACTGCTCGGCGAGGGCAAGCCGCTGCGGGCCGCGTTCGCGTCGGGCCGGCCGCATTCGATGATCCTCTGGGGCCCGCCGGGCACCGGCAAGACCACACTGGCGCGCCTGATGGCGCACGCCTTCGATGCCCAGTTCATCGCGATCTCGGCGGTGCTCGGCGGCGTGAAGGACATCCGCGAGGCGATGCAGCAGGCCGAGCTCATGGCGCAGCAGGGCCGCCGCACCATCCTGTTCGTCGATGAAGTGCATCGCTTCAACAAGGCGCAGCAGGACGCCTTCCTGCCCTACGTCGAGCGCGGCACGGTGACCTTTATCGGCGCCACCACCGAGAACCCGTCCTTCGAGGTGAACTCCGCCTTGTTGTCGCGGGCCTCGGTGTATGTGCTGAAGAGCCTCGACGAAGCCGAACTGGGCGAACTGTTCGATCGTGCGCGGACCCGGGCTCTCGATGAACTGGAATTCGAGCCGGACGCGCGCGACCGGCTGATCGGCTATGCCGACGGCGATGCGCGGCGTCTGCTCAACGTGCTGGAGCAGTTGCGTACGGCCGCCGCCACGGCCAAGCACCGTACCGTCAGCGCCAACTTTCTGGAACAGGCGCTGGCTGCCGACCTGCGGCGCTTCGACAAGGGCGGCGACGCCTTCTACGACCAGATCTCGGCCCTGCACAAGTCGGTGCGCGGCTCCAATCCGGACGCTGCGCTGTACTGGTTGCTGCGCATGCTCGACGGCGGCGCCGACCCGCTCTACATGGGGCGGCGCATCGTGCGCATGGCGATCGAGGACGTCGGCCTGGCCGATCCGCGCGCCTGGGAAATTGCGCTCAACGCCTGCGCCACCTACGAGCGCCTGGGCAGTCCGGAAGGCGAGCTGGCGCTGGCCAATGCCGTGCTCTACATGGCCGTGGCGCCCAAGTCGAACGCGGCCTACGTCGCCTATAATGCCGCCCGCGCCTTCGTGGCCAAGGACAAGAGCCGCGGCGTGCCCGAGCACTTGCGCAATGCACCGACGAAACTGATGAAAGAGCTCGGCTACGGCGCCGAATACCGCTACGCCCATGATGAAGCTGAGGGCTATGCCGCCGGGGAAAGCTATCTGCCCGAAGGCATGCCTGCTGCGCAGTGGTATCAACCCGTGGCGCGCGGACTGGAACAGAAGATCGCCGAAAAACTTGCCCATCTGCGCGAACTCGACGCGCAGGCAAAAAAGAAACGATAAGGATTCACCATGCTGGATATTCAATTGTTGCGCAGCAATCTTCCCCTCGTTGCCGAGCGTCTGGCCCTGCGCGGCGTCACGCTCGACACCACGACTTTCGAGGCGCTTGAAGCCGAACGCAAGCGCCTGCAGGTGCACACCCAGGATTTGCAGGCCAAACGCAACACGCTGTCGAAACAGATCGGCATGCTGAAGGGCAAGGGCGAGGATGCGTCGGCCGTAATGGCGGAAGTCGCCGGGCTGGCCGATGCGCTGAAAGCCGGCGAGACGGCGCTGGCCGAACTGATGCCGCGCTTCGACACCTTCCTCGAACTGATACCCAACCTGCCGCACGAAAGCGTCCCGGTCGGCAAGGACGAAACCGGCAATGTCGAAATCCTGCGCTGGGGCACGCCGCGCGCCATCGCCGCGCCGCGCGACCACGTCGATCTCGGCACTGCGCTGGGCGGCCTGGATTTCGAGGCGGGAGTGAAGATTTCCGGCAGCCGCTTCACGGTCATGAAGGGGCCGATCGCCCGCCTGCATCGCGCGTTGGCGCAGTTCATGCTCGATCTGCATACCATTGACCACGGCTACACCGAGGTCTATACGCCGTATCTCGTTAATCCCGAGAGCATGTTCGGCACCGGCCAGTTACCGAAGTTCGAGGAAGACCTGTTCATGGTGCCGCGCAGCGACGGCAGCAAGCTCTACCTGATTCCGACCGCCGAAGTGCCGGTGACCAACATGGTGCGCGGCGAGATCCTGGCCGGCGATGCGCTGCCGCTCAAGTTCGTCGCCCACACCCCCTGCTTCCGTTCGGAGGCCGGCAGCTACGGCAAGGACACGCGCGGCATGATCCGCCAGCACCAGTTCGACAAGGTGGAACTGGTGCAGATGGTGCGCCCCGATCAGTCGTGGGAGGCGCTCGAAGAACTCACCGGTCATGCCGAGGCGGTGTTGCAGAAGCTGGAACTGCCCTACCGCAAGGTGGCCTTGTGCACCGGCGACATGGGATTTTCGGCGGCGAAAACCTACGACCTCGAAGTCTGGCTGCCGGCGCAGAACACCTATCGCGAGATTTCCTCCTGCTCCAACTTCGAATCCTTCCAGGCACGGCGCATGCAGGCCCGCTTCAGGAACGACAAGAACAAGCCGGAGCTGCTGCACACGCTGAACGGCTCCGCCCTGGCGGTGGGCCGCACACTGGTTGCGGTGCTCGAAAACTACCAGAACGCGGACGGCAGTGTCACGGTTCCCGCGGCGCTGCGGCCATGGATGGGCGGGACGGAGGCAATTCGCGCTGCCTGAACGCCGGCTGCGTCGAAAAAGGCGCGTCGTAGGCCGGTTCGAAGCGACGCAGGATGTCGTAGTAGCTGCGGATGTTCTCCACCATGATTACCGCTTCGCCGCCGCGCGCGGCGCCGCTCTTGAGCCGGGCATAGATTTCCGGCCGCGCCAGTTGCGGCAGAACCTGCTTCATTTCGTACCAGACGTCCGGGTCGCGCTTCATTTTCTTGGCGATGGCGCGCGCGCCGCGGAAGTGGCCCATGCCCAGGTTGTAGGCCGACAGGGCCAGCCACAGCCGATCCGGATGCTCGGCACTGGCCGGCACCTGTTCCACCAGTTGCGCCAGATAGCGCGCACCGGCGCGGATGCTTTCCGCGCCATCGAGGCGATTCCTGACGCGCAGCAAATCGGCCGTGTCCTCGGTCAGCATCATCATGCCGCGCACGTTGGTGGGCGAGGTCGCCAGCGGATTCCAATGCGATTCCTGGTAGGCCAGGGCGGCCAGCAGGCGCCAGTCGATGCCGGAGAGTTCCTGTGCCGATTGAAAGTGGTGGCGCCAGTTCGGCAGCTTGGTTCGCATGTCGTCGAGGAAGCTTGCGATGCCCGCTGCATTGATGCGCTTGATGTGGCCGAAGTAGCGGTCATGAATGCGCGCCAGCGTACCGTCGGCGCGCGCTGCGGCGATGAAGGCGTCGGCCTTGGCGCGCAACTCGTCGGCGCCGTCCGCGCCAAAGGCCCAGCCGAACTCCAGCTTGCCCGGCAACTGCAGCAGGGGGTTCAGCTCCGGGTGGAAATTGACCCCCAAGTCGAGATTGATGTCGTGTACGGCGACCAACGCTGCTTTGCGTTCCGCAACGCGCGCCAGCAGTTCCATTTCGTTGACGCCGGGGACTTCGACGACCAGCGGGCGCAATTTCTCGTCCAGTCCGCGCAGCGTGTCGGCCAGCGCCGAACCCGCCACCACTTCGATGGTTTGTCCGGCGAGATCGGACATTTTTTCGGGCCCGAGGACATCGGCGTAACCGACTATCCACTGGCTGACGCTGCGGATCGGGATCGAGTACTGCAAGGAACCGTTGCCCAGCGGCATCGATGCCGCCAGGTGGACCCGGCCGGCCAGGGCCAGATCGTTGAGTTCATAGGGATCGGCAGCCTTGATGAAATGCGCCTTGAGACCGATGCTCGCGGCAAAGGCGGTGACGAGGTCGTGTTCGAAGCCGCTCGCCACGGTGCCTTCGCGCTGCTGGAAAAAGGCCGGTATTTCCCGCACCGCAACCACCAGCCGGCCGTCTGCCACAGGCGGCTCGATGCGGCCGCAGGCGGTCGCAAAGGCCAGGGCAAGACAGCAGATCAGGCGAAGCGGCTTCGACAATGCTTTCCCTCCGTGCGTGCAGTGACCGACGGCCGCTTCGCGGGTATAATCCGCGCCTCGCGGAGAGGTGGCAGAGTGGTCGAATGTACCTGACTCGAAATCAGGCGATGTCGCAAGGCATCCGTGGGTTCGAATCCCACCCTCTCCGCCACCCGATTCTACCTGCTCAAAATCCTCAGTTTATTTCGCAATCAGCCGCCCTTGCGGCGTGACAGCGGGTGCCTCGGCACGTCCGGATGGCGGCGCGCGGGCGGGCTGGGTTTGGTTGGCGCGGCAGGCGTTGTGCGCCGTGTCGCCAACGCCAACTTTTGCGGCTGGGATTTAGCACCGGCGATCGGCGGGGTCCGGCGTGGCGCCGTGGAGCATGCGGTGCCGGCCGGTTGCCAGGCCGGGATCAGGTGGCGCTTGCCGGGCCCGATCAGGTCCGTGCGACCCATGGCTTTCAGGGCCTCGCGCAGCAGGGGCCAGTTTTCGGCATCGTGGTAGCGCAGGAAGGCCTTGTGCAGTTTGCGCTGACGCCCGCCGCGCACCACGGCGACCGACTCCGAGCCCGCCGTGACTTTGCGCAGCGGGTTCTTCTCGGTGTGCCACATCGCCGTGGCGATGGCCAGCGGCGTCGGCAGGAAGGTCTGCACCTGGTCGAGGCGGAAGCCGTTCTTTTTCAGCCACAGCGCAAGTTCCAGCATGTCTTCGTCGGTGGTGCCGGGATGGGCGGCGATGAAGTAGGGGATCAGGTACTGCTCCTTGCCGGCTTCCTTCGAGAACTTGTCGAACATCTGCTTGAAGCGGTCGTAGGCGCCGATGCCCGGCTTCATCATTTTCGACAGCGGGCCTTCCTGGGTGTGCTCGGGCGCGATCTTCAGATAGCCGCCGACATGATGCGTGACCAATTCCTTGACGTACTCGGGCGAGCGCACCGCGAGGTCGTAGCGCAGGCCGGAACTGATCTGGATCTTCTTGATGCCGGGCAGCGCGCGCGCCTTGCGGTACACCGAGATCAGCGGCGCATGGTCGGTGTTCATGTTCGGGCAGATGTCCGGGTAGACGCAGGACAGGCGGCGGCAGGAGGATTCTATTTTCGGGTCCTTGCACGCCATGCGGTACATGTTGGCGGTCGGCCCGCCGAGGTCGGAGATGACGCCGGTGAAGCCAGGCGTCTTGTCGCGGATTTCCTCGATCTCGTGCAGGATCGATTCCTCGGAGCGGCTCTGGATGATGCGCCCTTCGTGCTCGGTGATCGAGCAGAAGGTGCAGCCGCCGAAGCAGCCGCGCATGATGTTGATCGAGAAGCGGATCATTTCCCAGGCCGGAATCCGCGCGTCGCCGTAGGCGGGATGCGGCGCACGGGCGTAGGGCAGGCCGAAGACGTGGTCCATTTCTTCGGTGGACAGCGGAATCGGCGGCGGATTGAGCCAGACGTCGCGCCGCGCGGCGCCTTCGCCGTGGGCCTGGATCAGGGCGCGCGCATTGCCGGGATTCGATTCGAGATGGAAGCTGCGCGAGGCGTGGGCGTAAAGCACCGGGTCGTCACGCACCTGCTCGTAGGCCGGCAGGCGGATCGCGGTGTGAGCGCGTGCCGCCTTGTGCTGCGCGAGGCGCTCGGCGCGGCTGACGAGGCGCACGATCGCCGGGCCGTCAGCGCCAACTTTCCGGGTCGGCGCCGTGGCTTGCATCGCGTAGGGATCGGGATGCGCATGGATCGCTCCCGGCGTATCCACCGTGGTCGAGTCGGCCTCGGCCCAGTCGGGTCCCGGCAGCCAGCCATGCGGCACCATGAAGGCGGTGCCGCGCAGGTCGCGGATCTCGCCGATTTTTTCGCCCTTCGCCAGACGGTGGGCGAGTTCCACCAGCGCCCGCTCGGCATTGCCGAAAATCAGCAGGTCGGCCTTGGAGTGCGGCAGGATCGAGCGCCGCACCTTGTCCGACCAGTAGTCGTAATGCGCGATGCGGCGCAAGGACGCCTCGATGCTGCCGATCACCAGTGGCACCTCGGGGTAGGCCTCGCGGGCGCGCTGCGAATACACGATCACGGCGCGGTCGGGGCGGCGGTCGGGTGCCGCGTTCGGCGTGTAGGCGTCGTCGGAGCGGATCTTGCGGTCGGAGGTGTAGCGGTTGACCATCGAATCCATGTTGCCGGCGGTGATGCCGAAGAACAGCTTCGGCTTGCCCAGCCGCTTGAAGTCGTCCGCCGAGTGCCAGTCGGGCTGACTGATGATGCCGACGCGAAAACCCTGGGCTTCGAGCAGCCGGCCGACCAGGGCCATGCCGAAGCTGGGGTGGTCGATATAGGCGTCGCCGGTGACCAGGATGATGTCGCATTCGTCCCAGCCCAGCCGATCCATTTCGGCGCGCGACATGGGCAGGAAGGGGGCGGTGCCGAAGCGTTTGGCCCAATAGGGGCGCCAGGAAGTCAGCGGCTTCGCCGCAGTGGCGGTCATGAGCATGGTGCCGGGTTCAGGCCGCGCGCACGCGGCTTTGGGACGGCACGTGGCGGGCGAGGAAGTCCATCTGATCGGCGAGGATGTTGCGGTTGCTGAGGATCAGGTACTCGGCCTTGTTCGGCACGTAGGGTGCGTAGACCAGTTCCATGCGCGCCTGTTCGGGAGTGCGTCCGCTCTTGGTCTGGTTGCAGTTGCGGCAGGCGGTGACGACGTTCATCCAGCTGTCGCGGCCGCCTTGCGAAACCGGCAGGATATGGTCGCGGGTCAGCCGCTGCGAGGAGAACTCGCGGGCGCAGTAGGCGCAGATGTGGCGGTCGCGGTGGAACAGTTCGCGGTTCGACAGCGGCGGCGTCGGATGCAGGGACTTGCCCGAGAGGGCCTTGCCGCGTATCGCGATGATGCTGCTGGTGGCCAGCTCGGAGCGTTCGCCGGTGACGCGGTTGGTGCCGCCGTAGAAAATGAAATGAGTATCGCCGGCATCCCACGCGACCAGATCGCGCGCCACATAAATGCAGGCATGCTGCCAGCTCACCCAGCGGTGCGGCACACCGTGTTGGTCGAGGGTAAGGATCAGCGGATGGCTACTCATCTCTATAGAATCCTGTATTGGCAAGAATTTAGCAGAGCGCAATGACTTTTCATAGTCCGGAGTTGAAGGGATCAACAAGACGACGGCTGCTCTATTCCATCGCTGCTTCGTTGCTGCTGCACCTGCTGTTACTCTGGCCGGCCAGTCCAAGCCTCATGACGCAGGATACGCCTTCTCAACTGCAGGCTTCGCTGCGCCAGTTGCCGCACCCACTGCCCGCGTCGGTGTCGTCCGGGCTTTCAGCCAAACCGCCGCAGCGCGCCGTGGCGCCAGCACCAACTCTTGCACCGCCTGCATACAAACCTGCACCCAACCCCTTAGAGCGGCCAGCGCCTGCTTCGGTTCCGCGTTCCTCCGCGCTATCGCCTGTTCCGGATTCGAAGCCGATGTCCGGCGCGGCGCCGTCTTCCGTCCAGGCTGTTGCAACTGCGGCACCTGCTGCGGCAGCGGCCGGCGCTTCCCCGCTGACCGAGGCCGGTGCCTCCGCCGAGGTGCTTGATGGTTTGCGTGGCTATCGGCTCGCGGTGGCGACCCAGGCGCGCCGCTACAAGCGCTACCCGACGCAGGCGATGGCTTCCGGTTGGGCGGGCAGCGCCGACATCCGCGTCGAGGTCGGCCGCGACGGTCGGCCGCGCGCCGCCACCGTGGCCCGTTCCAGCGGCCATGAGGCGCTGGATCAGGCGGCGCTGGCCATGATCGATGCCGGCGCCTTGCGCGCGCACGTGCCGGACAGCTTGCGCGGCCAGGCCTTCGCGGTGGTGCTGCCGGTGGTCTTCAACCTCGAGGAGCAGTAGCCGCGTCTTCAGCGCGGCGGCGGGGCGGTCAGGTCCTCGGTATGGAAACCGAACTCTCCGGCGCGGCGATCGGCGAAGTAGTGTCTGAGGGTGATGGCAATGGTGCGAAAGGCGATGTCGTCCCAGGGAATTTCGTCCTCGCGGAACAGCCGCAGTTCGAGGGTTTCCACGCCGGCGGCGAAGTCGAGATCCAGCAGCTGCGAACGGTAGATGACATGCACCTGGTGTATGTGCGGCACGCTGATCAGGGTGTACATCTCACCCAGTTCGATGCGGGCGCAGGCTTCTTCCAGGGTCTCGCGCATGGCCGCGGCGGCGACGGTTTCGCCGTTCTCCATGAAGCCGGCCGGCAAGGTCCATTTGCCGTGGCGCGGCTCGATGGCGCGGCGGCAGAGCAGGATGCGGTCTTCCCATTCGGGCAGCGCTCCCACCACCAGACGCGGGTTGCGGTAATGAATCGCCCCGCAGGCATCGCAGACATGGCGCGGCAGGGAATCGCCGACGGGTACGCGCAGCGTGACGGGTGCGCCGCAGGCGCTGCAAAAGTTCATGGCCGGGTCCATGAACTTATTCTAGCCTGCGAAATGCTCCTTTCGGCGTTGCTCGCGGCGACGAAATGGTGATATAAGCCAGCCAATGGCAAGCGAAAAAACCCATTCCGAGTTGGACTTTACCGGACGCACCCGGCTTGAGGAAATCAAGGCCATGGAGGCCTACCCGCTGCCCAAGGGCGCGGCTCTGGCACTGGTTCGCCTGACCCAAAGGGAATCCACCTCGCTGGCGGTGCTGGCCCATGCCATCAAGGCCGATCCGGTGTTCTCGGTGCAGGTAATCAAGGTTGCCAATGGCGTTGGGGGGGCGGACCACGGCCCGGTGATTTCGCTGCGCGATGCGGTGAACGTGCTGGGCGTGCCGGCGGTGCGGGCGCTGGCTACCGGGTTCTCGCTGCTGGCCAACTATCGAAGCGGCCTGTGTCGCAACTTCGACTACCCGCGCTACTGGTCGCAGGCGCTGGTGCGGGCACTGACGCTGCAGTTGCTGGCGGCGCCGTGCGACGGCTGCCCGCCGGCGGATGCGTTCAGTGCCGGCTTGCTGGCGCGCAGCGGCGAGCTGGTGCTGGCCAGTGTGTTTCCGCAGCAGTATTCGGACCTGCTGCAGCGCCGGCGCGTGGCGCTCGACGCGCGTTTGGCGGATCTCGAACTTGAGGCGTTCGCCATCACGCATGCGACGATCGCGGCGTCGATGATGCAGGATTGCGGCCTGCCCGTGGTGTACATCGCGGCAGTCGATGGCTTCGACCTGCCCGAGTCGCAGGCTTATCCGGAAGGCTCCGGATCCTACAATGCCAGGAACATGCTCGCGCTGGCCGATCTCATCGCGGATATCTGCGTTGCGCCGCCGGGCCAGTGGCGTGCGCTGATGCCCGGGCTGTTTCAACTCGGCGCGCGACTTTCGCTCAAGGGCGAGGCGCTGATCGCGCAGTGCGACCGGATCGCCCACGAATGGCGCGAGTGGGGCGGCTTGCTCGGCGTCGAAACCGGCCCGGCACCGCACTTCGAGGAATCGTCCGGGCTTCAGCAGCCCGCGCCGACGCCGGTTGCGCCGGCTGCGCCCGCCGTCGCCGGGACCGCCGCCGATCGCATGTGCATCCTGGTGGTGGGCGACCAGGCACGAGTCCGCAATCCGCTTTGCGGCGCCTTGACCACGGCCGGGCATCAGGTGTTCGAGGCGGCCGATGGCCGTCAGGGTCTGGCCATGGCCGTCGAATTGCAGCCGCAGATCATGCTGGTCGACGCGCACGCGGCGGAACTCGACGGCCACGAACTGACCCGCACCCTGCGCCAGTTCAAGGCCGGGCGCAGCATCTACGTCATGGTTCTCGCCGCCCGCGACGACGACACGGAACTGGTGCGGGCCTTCGAGGCCGGCGCCGACGATTTCCTGTGCCTGCCGGTGCCGCCGCGAGTGCTGGCCGCGCGCTTGCGCGCCGGTCAGCGCGTGGCCAGGCTGCAGGAGGAACTTGCGCGCGAGCAGGAGGAAATCCGGCGTATTTCCGCTGAGCTGTCGGTGAGCAACCAGCAGTTGCAGGACGTGGGCATGACCGACCTGCTGACCGGCTGCCCCAATCGGCGCTGCGCCATGGACCGGATCCAGCAGGAATGGGCGATGGCGACGCGCAGCCAGCGGCCGCTGGCGTGCATGGTGGTCGACATCGACAACCTCAAACAGGTCAATGACAGCCACGGCCATGTCGCCGGCGACATGGTTCTCAAACTCGTGGCCAGCGCCTTCAAGGACGAGATGCGGGCGCAGGACGTGCTGGCGCGCAGCGGCGGCGACGAATTCCTGGTGATCTGTCCCGATACCACGCTGCAGGCGGCGATGGCTTGCGCCGAGCGCATGCGCGCCGCGGCCGCGAACTTGCCGATAGTCGGCGGTGCGCAAACCTCGCGCGGCAGCGTCAGCATCGGCGTCGCCGTGCGCGATGCGTCGGTGGCGGACCCGGATGCCCTGATCCGGCTGGCGGACCAGGGCGCCTATCTCGCCAAGCGCAGCCGCAATACCGTGGCGACCGTGCAGTCGAATCCGGTTCTCTCGCTGCGCCCGGTTTAGTCGGCGGGACCGAGTGCCGTGTTTTTGGCGGAGTTCGGAGCAGGGGAAATCCAGTGGCAGCGCGGGGGTGCGCTGAAAATAACTAAATAAACAAACGGATATGGCTATTTTGTAATGTTTTCTCTTACAAAGCTGCTGTATCTAATTCTTACAATAGAATGGTTTTTCCACTGATTTCTTTCTTGTCATGGCCTGTGTGATCATGCATCTGCCGTGATTCGGGCTCCAATTCGGGCCTGGCCGGCGCTCACAAGGAGTGCAAGATGAAATCGACCGACACCTACAACGACATAAAGGAAGTCAATCTCTCCTACCTGATGCTGGCGCAGAACATGGTTCGCTCCGATCGCGAGGCGGCCATTTTCCGTCTGGGCATCAGTCAAGAGATTGCCGATGTGCTGGGGCGCCTGACGCCGGGCCAGGTTCTCAAGATGGCCAGTTCCGACATGCTGCTGTGCAGCTTCCGCTTCGACGACACCCTGTTGCTCGACCTGCTCGCCAACCACGAGCGCGATCGCGGCGTGGGTCACCTGCATGCGGCGATCCTCGCCGCCGGGCGGCCCGTCGCAACCCTTGCCTGACAAGGCCGTCGTTAAAACTCAAGCGTCACGCTGCGGAGAATCACCATGCGCAACAAATCGGTCATCATAGAAGCGAAGGACATCGGCCTGGCGATCGAGTTGATTGAACTCGGCGCCCGCCTGCAACTGCTGGAGGCGGAAACCAACCTGTCGCGCGAGCGTCTGCTCAAGCTGTACAAGGAAGTCCGCCACGAGTCGCCGCCCAAGGGCATGCTGCCCTTTTCGACCGACTGGTTCATGACCTGGCAGCCGAATATCCATGCTTCGCTGTTCATGGCCTACTACCGCTTCCTGAAGTCGCATACGCAGCTGACCGGGCTGGAGCTGATCATCAAGTCCTATCGGATGTATCTGGACCAGGTCAAGCGCGGCGGCCTCGATACCGTGCTGTCGCTGACACGGGCCTGGACCATGGTGCGCTTCTTCGATGCCAGCATGCTGCAGATGGCCACTTGTCGCGAGTGCGGCGGCGACTTCGTCGCCCATGCCTACGATCCGACGCGCGGCTATGTCTGCGGCCTGTGCCACATGCCGGCGCGCGCCGGCAAGACCCGGCGTGCCGCGGAAGCCGCGGCCAGCGCCGCGCTCGCCGCCGTCTAGCGACTCGCTGTTCCGCCCGCAGGTTCGCGCGCTCCCCGGCTTGCCGGCGGAGCGCGTTTTATTTTGTGCCGCCCCGCCTTGCCAGAACGGCGTGTCGCCAGCGGCAACTATGTCACCAGCGTCGACTTTGCCCCGGCGCCGGTTTGTCGCGTCGACGATGATTAGAATGTGCGTCTTTCAACACACGTCCTCCCGCCATGTGGTTTCGCAATCTCCAGATTTTCCGCCTCACTCCCGACTGGGCCTATAGCACCGACGCGCTGGCGGCAGCCCTGCAGAAGGGGCTCTTCCAGGGCTGCGGCGCCACCGACCGGGTGGCGCGCGGTTGGGTGCCGCCGCGCGGCGAAGAGGGCGCGCTGGTGTTCAGCGTGGAGCGCCAGCAGCTGATCGCCCTCGGCGTCGAACAGAAATTGCTGCCGGCCTCGGTGGTGCGCCAGTATGCCCAGGCCAAGCTGGCCGAAATCGAGGCGGCGCAGGGCTACAAGCCGGGGCGCAAGCAGGCGCGCGAAGTCGTCGAGCAACTGGAGATCGAACTGCTGCCACGCGCCTTCGTCAAACGCGGACTCACTTATGTCTGGATTGATCCGGTCAACCGCTGGCTGCTGGTCGACGCGTCATCCAGCACCCGCGCCGACGAAGTCATGGAGCACCTGAAACTGTCGCTCGGCGAATTGCCGGTGACCCTGGTCAAGACGCAACTGGCGCCGGCCACCGCGATGACGCAGTGGCTCGCGGCGGGCCACGCCCCGGGCAGCTTCAGCATCGACCGCGACTGCGAACTGTGCGCGGCGGCCGAGGAGCGCGCGGCAGTGCGCTACGTACGCCATAACCTGGACAGCGAGGAGGTACGCAGCCACATTGCCGGCGGCAAGTCGGCGACGCGCCTGGCGCTGACCTGGAACGACCGGGTTTCCTTCGTGCTGACCGAGCAGTTGCAGATCAAGAAGCTGGCCTTCCTCGACATGCTCAAGGAAGATGCCGAGCGTCAGTCGGAGAACGCCGACGACCTGTTCGCCGCCGATTTCGCGCTGATGAGCGGCGAACTGGCGCAACTGCTCGGCCATCTGCTCGAAGTGCTGGGCGGCGAAGGCGAGTAAATCGATGCTGCGCACGCTGATCGCTTTGCTGGCGCTCGCGGCGGGCCTGCCGGCGCTGGCGGACGGCGTCGAGGTCGGCAAGCCATCGGCGATGGCCAATCTGGTGCCGGCCGCCACGGTGGAAAAGCAGGCGGCGCAGCAATACGGCGAGCTCAAGCGCCAGGCAGCCGCCAAGCGCGCGCTGGGGCCGGACGACCATCCGCAGGTGAAGCGGCTGCGGGCGATCGCCGCGCGCATGATTCCCCTGGTCGATCGCTACAACCCGCGGGCGCGGCAGTGGCAATGGGAAATCAACCTGATCGGCTCCAAGCAGATCAATGCCTTCTGCATGCCTGGCGGCAAGATCGCCTTCTACAGCGGGATCCTCGATCAGCTCAAGCTGACCGACGACGAGGTGGCGATGGTCATGGGCCACGAGATCGCCCACGCCCTGCGCGAACATGCGCGCGAACGCATTGCCAAGAGCCAACTGACCCAGCTCGGCGCCAGCCTGCTCGGCGAACTGGTCGGTGGCGGACGCTATAGCGGCGCATTCCAACTCGGTGGCAATCTGCTGTCCCTGAAGTTTTCGCGCGATGACGAATCCGAAGCCGACGTGGTCGGGCTCGATCTGGCGGCCCGCGCCGGTTTCGATCCGCGCGCCGCGGTCAGTCTGTGGCAGAAGATGGCGGCCGCCAACAGCCGCGCGCCGCTGGAATTCCTGTCAACCCACCCGGCGGGCGACAGTCGCATCAAGGACATCGAGCAGCAGTTGCCGCAGGTGATGCCGCTCTACGAAAAGGCGAAGCGCAGCCGCTGAGCGGAGTTCGCGCCGGGCTCAGGCGCCACAACCGCCGGCGGCGGCCTCGCCGGTTTCGGTGTTGCGGGCCTGCGGGGGATCGTGGCGACGCTCACCGCTGAGGAATTGGCACACTCTTTCCATCCAGGGTTCGGTATGGCGACGCACTTCGGCATCGTCGTCGAGGATGCGCTGGATCAGGCTGTGCTTGCGCGCCAGATCGGCGGCCAGTGACTCGCTGCCTTCGGGCGCGGTCGTCAGGGTGTCGCGCAGGCAACTGGCGTCGCGTTCGAGTTCGGTCAGCCGGTCCCAGTCGCGCGCGCGCACCGCTGCGACCATGCTGGACGACAGCAGGCTCATTTGTTCGTAGAGTTCAACTTGGCTAGGCATCCAGCGCATGCTAGCGATCCTGCTGCCGCGGTATTGCGCAAAGCTGCGGCGGGATATTTGCCCTATTCCTTCCGGCCCGGCCGAATTTCCCCGGAGCGGGTGCTTAGCGTCGGAATTGAGGCGAAATCGCCTCTCAAATCGATATCAGGCGCGGTCGCCCGCTTCAGGTGGCGGCGGCCAGGCGCCGGGTTTCCAGGCTGCGCTCGTCGATCGGCAGATGGATCAGGGCCGAGAGGACGCCGAGCAGGATGCAGATGCCCCATACCGTGTCGTAGGCGCCGGTGGCATCGAACAGCTTGCCACCGAGCCAGACGCCGAGGAAGCTGCCCACCTGATGGCTGAAGAACACCAGTCCGGAGAGCATGCCGAGGTAGCGCACGCCGAACACCTGGGCCACGATGGCATTGGTCAGCGGCACCGTCGACAGCCAGAGCAGACCCATCACTGCGGCAAACAGGTAGACGCTGACGGCCGTCAACGGTGCCCAGAGGAACAGGGCGATCACCACGCTGCGCGCGGCGTAGATGCCGGCCAGCACATGGCGCTTGGGCAGGCGGTTACCGAGATGGCCGGCGCTGTAGCTGCCGAATACGTTGAACAGGCCGATCAGCGCCAGCGCCGTCATGCCGACTTCGGCGCCCATGCCCTTGTCGATCAGGTAAGTCGGGAAATGCACGCCGATGAACACCACCTGGAAGCCGCAGACGAAATAGCCGGCGATCAGCAGCACGAAGCTTTTCTCGCGCATGGCCTCGCCCAGCGCTTCGCGCGCCGTCTGGCCGTGGCCAGAGGCGCCTGCCACCAAGCCCTTGGTCAATGCGCCGCCGAGCGGGATGATCAGCAGGGCCGAGGCGGCGAACACCAGCAGGGTGCCGAACCAGCCGAGACCGCCGATCAGGCCCGAGGCCACCGGGATCATCAGGAACTGGCCGAAGGAGCCGGCCGCGGCGACCACGCCCATGGCCCAGCCGCGCTTGGCGTCGGGCACCAGCTTGCCCATCGCGGCGAACACCACGCTGTAGGTGCAGCCGCTTTGCGCCGCGCCGATCAGCAGGCCGGCGCTGGCGGCAAGGCCGGTGCCGGTCGCCGAATAGGCCATGCCGACCAGGCCCAGCGCATAGAGGATGCTGGCGCCCCAGAGTACGCGCCGCGCGCCGTAGCGGTCGGCCAGCCAGCCGGCGAAGGGTTGGGTCGCGCCCCACATCAGGTTCTGCAGCGCCAGGGCGAAGGAGAAGACCTCGCGGCTCCACTGGTGCTCCATGCTCATCGGCGTCAGGAACAGGCCGAAGGTGTGGCGGATGCCCATCGCCACGCAGACGATCAGCGCGGCAAAGACGAGCACGGTGGATAGAGGGCGTAGCGGTGTCGGGGCGGCGGGATTTGTCATGCTTTGGATGTTAACATTTAATTTTGATGACTATTTCCATCACGTGAACAAGGCTTTTGTCAAAGAATCGGACAACGAGGACGAGGAAGAAGCGCCCGAATCGCAGATCCCTGCCGGCACCAGGAACTACATGACGGTGCGCGGCCACGCGCAGATCCGCGCCGAGTTCGAGCACCTGGTCAAGGTCGAACGGCCCGCCATCGTGCAGGTGGTGTCCTGGGCGGCGGGCAACGGCGACCGCTCGGAGAACGGCGACTACATCTACGGCAAGAAACGCCTGCGCGAGATCGACCGGCGCATCCGCTTCCTGAGCAAACGCCTGGAGTCGGCGGTGATCGTCGATCCGGCCGATCAGCGCAACTGCGATCAGGTGTTTTTCGCCGCCACGGTCACGGTCTGCGATGTCGACGGCATGGAAGAGACCTACCAGATCGTCGGCATCGACGAAGCCAACGCGCAGGAGGGCCGCATCAGCTGGATCTCGCCCCTGGCGCGCGCGCTGCTGAAGGCGCGCGAGGGCGACACGGTGCGCTTCGAGAGTCCGGGCGGATTGCGCGAGATCGATATCATCGAAATTCGCTATGAGTAAATAGCCAAGCGCTCTCATCACCGCGGCCGAAACCACCTCGCAAAACCAGCAGGTCACGAATTTACAGAAAGGATGTTGCACTGGCTGTCATTACGATGACAGCGCCCGGATTCCTTGCTTGCTACTCTGCCGGCTCAGCTAATTCACGCTGCCAGACCACAAGGAGACAACATGTCATGGGATATTGAAGTGGTGGACGGATGTGCCGTCGTGCGCATGAACACCAACAAGGTCAACGTTCAAAACGACCAGTTCTTCATCGACTTGCATCAGGCGTTCGACCGTCTCGAGCGGGAGTTCAGCGAGCTGCCCGTGGTGTTGACCGGCCAGGGTGACGCGTTCTCCGCTGGTATCGACTTCCAGTACAGCTTCGAGATATTTGGTAGCGGAAGCCCCGACATGATTCGCGAATGGTACCGGACCTACCGCGAGACGAACCTGCGCATCTTCAAGTATCCCCGGCCCACCGTGGCGGCGATCAATGGCCACGCCATTGCCGGCGGTTTGATTACGGCGCTGGATTGCGACTTCCGCGTGGCGGCGCGCAAACCCTCGAAGTTCGGTCTCAACGAAGTGCCCATCGGCATCCCGATGCCGGCGGCCTACGTCGAAATAATCAAATACACCTTGGGCGACCAGGTCGCGGCGCTGACGACTTTGCGTGGCGAGCTTTACGGTGTGGAAGAAGCGGCCAAGCTCGGGTTTTTCCACGAAGTGGTGGAACCAGACCAGTTAATGGCCACGGCGATCCGCTACGCCCGCTGCATCACGCCGGACTGCAATACTGCCTACGCGATGTCCAAGAAGGCGCTGCAAGACAGCGTTCTGCGGCAAATCGACGAGCGCACAGGGGCCTTGGACGCGCAGTTGCCAGCCGGCATGAGCGACGAACGCAACCGTCGCGCCCAGGATCGCCGTCGGCAGGAAATCATGAACAAGCGGAAGTAAGGGACGCCCAGTGATCGATCTTTACTCATGGGCGGCGCCCAACGGGCACAAGGTGCAGATACTGGTAGAGGAGTTGGGGATCCCCTACCGGCTCGTTCCCATAGACATTACCCGGGGCGATCAGCATTTGCCTGGCTACCGGGCGGTGAACCCGAACGGCAGGATCCCGGCCATCGTGGACCATGCGCCGCTGGATGGCGGCGCGCCGGTCACGGTCTTCGAGAGTGGCGCGGTCATGCTCTATCTCGCGGAGAAGGAAAAGCGTTTCCTTCCGTCCGAACTCAGGCCGCGCGGCGAGGTCCTGCAGTGGTTGTTCTGGCAGGTGGGCGGTTTGGGGCCGATGATGGGTCAGGCGCAACACTTTTTCCGCTATACGCCCGCCCCCGTGCCTTACGGGATCGAGCGATACCAGAAGGAGACCCGGCGTCTGCTGAAGGTGCTGGACGACCGGTTGGACGGCCGGGAATACGTCTGCGACGACTACTCGATCGCCGACATGGCCTGCTTCCCGTGGATCCGCATCCACAAGCTGACCGGCGTGTCGCTGGACGATTTCCCGCAGGTGCAGGCATGGTATGGGCGGGTGCGTGCGCGCCCTGGCGTGGCGCGCGGCCTGGACCTCCTGAGGGACCGCTGGGTGGACGTCACCACCTCCGCCGAAGCCAAGAGCAACCTGTTCCAGAAGTCGTAGTCGACCATGATCGACCCGAACAACCCGCACGTTGACGCCTTCATCGATTTTCGCAGCCCCTATTCGTACCTGGCGCTGCGGCCGGCCCGCGCGCTGGCGCGGGACACAGGAGTCACCTTCGACTGGTGGCCGTACATAACCGACTTCCGCTCGGCCTATGGCGGCGAGGTCGAGAAGCGATCCAGCCGGGATGTCGCGAAGCTGAAGTACCTCTATATGGACTGCCGCCGGATTGCGAAGCTGCAGGGTCTGACGATCCGTTCAACGACGAAGCTCTGGGACGCGACCCTGGCCAGCCAGGCGATGCTCTTTGCCAAATCCAGGGGGCGCCTTTGGGAGTTCTGCGATCCGCTGCTGGAGGCGTTCTGGCGACGGGAGTTTGATCTGGAGTCGCCGGCTGAGATTGAGGTCGCACTGGTCAAGGCCGGGCTGCAGACGGCAGATTGGCGCCAATACACGGCAGCCGACGCCCCGCAAGCGCTGGCAGAGGCATCTTTACGAGCGGAACACCTGGGCGTCTTTGGTGCCCCGACATTCGTCTATCAAGGGGAGTTGTTCTGGGGCGGCGACCGGCTGGATTTCCTCGCGGCCTCGATCGCGGCGAGCAGAGCAACTGAAGGAAATGCGGCTCAATCCTCGGCTACGACGTAGCGGCGAAGGCGCGGCACATCAACCACCAGCGGCCCTTTGTGCGCCTCACCGCGCACCAGTCCGAGGCGCCTGAACGCGCTGAGTGCCATATTCACCCGCTGCCTCGACAGCCCACTGATCAGCGCCAACTCGTGCTGAGGTATCGAGAACTCCTGCGCATCACTGCTGCTGTCGTCCGCCAGCATCAGGAGGGCTCTGGCCACCTGCATTTCGGGCCCGCGCAGGCGAGAAGCCGCCAGCATGCCGACGAACTCTCCCATCCGCGCATTCATGATGTCGCACAGAAAGTGGTTGAACTCGATGGACGACTGGCGCAGCGTCTCGAAGGTCGCGGCGGGAACCATGCACAGATGAGCCTGGGTGAGGGCGCGCAGGTCGTAGCGGCGCATCTCGCGTTTTAAAAGGGAACCTTCGCCACCCCACTCGCCTTCGCGTTGGCAATACAGGGTGGTTTCCGAGCCGTCTGCGCCAACGACATACATTTGCAGGATGCCGCGGATCAGGCCGTACCAGTGGGCACTGGGTTGCCCGGCAAGGGCGATATATTCCCCGGGATCGGCGGTTCTTTCGATTGCCGTGTCGAGGGTAAGCGCGCGCAGCTCGGGAGTCAAAGCGCGATACCAGGGCCACTTTTCCAGAAACTCGGGCACGCTCGACAGTAAGGCCGGTTCCCTGGGTGGCGTCCTCATGGGTCGGTCCGGGTGATCATCGACGTCATTGTAGTACCTGACGGTCTGACCTCCTCGCCGACCAGCGCTCGCTCGGATGCGACTCCGACTACAGTACGGGCGGGCAACCGCCTATGCGGTTGATTCCGTCCAGCCACTCCGCGCCCACGCCAACTGGACACGCAGTCGCCGTGCATCCTTGCCAAGCCCCAGAATCGGTTTATCCCTGCGCCAGCGCGCGAAGGCAATTGATTCGTGTTGCGCCATGAGAGTCTCTGCCTGCTCGATGACCTCGCCGCCCAACGACAGGGCGCCGGCGGTGAGCAGTTCGGTGGCCGAGTCACTCGGGGATCGCGCGGCGCATTCTCCCAAGGCAACAACGATCGCCATGCAGCGCTGCCGCCATCGAGTCGGCCAGCCTGCGGCATGTCCCTGCGCGAGCAAGAAGGCGAGGGGGGAGCCCGTGACGAAGACATCTTCGCGAAGACGGAACGGCTTGGCGTGGTCCGCGTATCCGTCTCCCGGAATTGGATGTCCATCATCGATCGGAACATCGTTAAAGCTCACCGCGCAATGGGCAAGTTCCGGCACGACGGCCTGCGGCCGGGGGGCGCTCATCTCCACGCCGGCGGCACTACGTCGCACGCGAGCCACCACCAAACTTCCGGGGCCTCGCGCCGGACCGTCCGCGGTGCGGGCGAGCACGTAGAGTTCCAGATCGTCGATGCCGGAAAGCACCCAGGACTTTCGTCCTTTCAATCGCAACACTCCGTTCCTGACGAAGAGTGCGGTATCGATCTCGGTGAGTTTGCGACCCGACTCGTTGGCACCGAGTGACGCGATCCTGGGCTCCGCCCCTGCAAGGAGTTCAGGAAACGCCGCCTGCAAGGCTCCCTGGTAGCCGCTAAAGAACGCCCAGGCCAAGCGGTCTGCCCGAAAGGCCGCAGCGATTGCGGCGACGTAGGGGCCATAGCGACCGTAGCTGCTACTGGTCGCGCGCCAAACTGGGAGCCAGCTCGACAGCGTGCCGCACTCAAGAAATTCGGGCTTGCCGAGCAGAAGCTCGGGAAGAACGTGTCGCTGGTCTTCAACCATGGGCTGCTCCAAATCCAGAGCTTGCGGCCACCTGGTGCTCCTGCCGCTCGAGCAGGGCAGCTCGATAGCCATTGCAGAACTTCAGCATGCGCTCGGATCGTCGCGAATCGCAGACTTCGGTTGAAACTGCTCGTCAAAATCTTCCAGACTGGGCATCGCGAGCACCGGGCGGTTTTCAAGCGCCCCTATTTCGCTACAAAGTTTCATGAGCATGCCAGTCCTAACCGTGTCATCCACATAGGGTACGTGATGAGCAAAAAATGGCTCGTAGACGGAAAAGCCAACGTAGCCGAGGGTGCCTTGCAGCAAGTGCCGCAGCATGCCATTGAGGTCGCCATGAATCGCATTGGGACCGAACATGTGCTCGCGCCCGCCAAGGGAAGCAACCACCAAGGCGTGCTTGCCACGCATGCCGCCATGGTCGTAAACACGCCGGCCGCCGTAGAACACACCGGAGAGGAACACCCTGTCGATCCAGCCCTTCATGAGGGCCGGTACAGAAAACCAGAACACCGGGAACACAAGCACAAGCAAATCCGAGCGGGACACCGCTTCTACTTCGGCGGCGATCTCTGGATCGATGGACTTGTGCTGCCAGGCATGTCGCTGCTCCAGACTGTAAACAAGGTACTCCGATCGCGCTCGGTCGCCAAAGTCGTTTCCGCTGGCTACCGCCTTAAAGTTGGATGCCTGCAGGTCTGTCAGGCTTGTTTCCCAGCCTGCAAGCTCCAGCGATTCCTGGGTCATGTCCCGCATCGCGGCGACAAATGAATTCGGCTCGGGATGGGCGTAGACGATGTGTGCGCGTTTCATGGAATTCAAGCTCATGGCCTCCTCGAAAGGTATACGGCCGCCGCCCTATGGGATCTCATTCGTCCGAATACCGGCGTTGATGCACGTTAACTGCCGCACACCCACCGACGAGTATCCAAGGAGGCTGAACCGGATTTGAGTATTGCATCGCCGCCAATGCCCTGTTGTCGTCGCGATGACAACCCGAATAGCGGTCTCCTGAATTGTCGTGAGCGCTCCAAGCGGAGGCGCCGCTTTTGTACGCCATTTTCCTGCCTAGCTGGAGAGCATGGACATCAACACGTGAAGCGGCGAAGCCGGGGCAGACAGGCTTGCTCATTGCACTTCAACCACAGCGGCCGCTTGGTGATCAGTAGGCTGCAATGCGACTTGCGCAAGTCATCGGACAACTTGGGGTCGACCCGAGTCATCGGCAATTCCCTGACCGGGCCAGGCATTAAAGTAAAGCTGCTGCGAACCAGTATGCAGCGTGGATTTCAATCACCAAATCCGGATAGCCGAACCGTTCACGCGCGGCGGATGGCGTGATTCGTCCACAGCAGCAGCCCGAACAGCACCATCGCCCCGGCCTGGTGCGCCGCGGCGAGGGCGACGGGAACCTGCAGCAGCAGCGTGGCGATGCCCAGGCCGACCTGCACCGCCAGCCACAGCGTCAGCACCACGGCCGGGGTGCGCGCCTCGGGCGTCTCTTTCCAGATGCGCCAGGAGTACCAGGGAATCAGGCCCATCAGCAGCCAGGCGATCATGCGATGGTCGAACTGCACCGTGGCCATGTTGGTGAAGAAGTTCAGCCACAGCGGCTCGACCATGAATATCTCGGGCGGCACGAAATGCCCGTTCATCAGCGGGAAGGTGTTGTAGGCCAGGCCGGCGCGGATGCCGGCGACCAGCGCGCCCGACAGCACCATGATGAACACCAGCGCCACCAGCCAGTTGCCCAGGCGTCGCGTAAGAGTTGGCGCTGGCGCTACGGTGCTATCGGCATTCCTCGGCTGCAGCATGCCCAGTCCGGTCCAGGCCATCAGGCCGAACAGCACGAAGGCCAGTCCGAGGTGCGCCGCCAGCCGGTATTGCGAGACGCGCGGGTCGTCCACCAGCCCGCTCTTGACCATGTACCAGCCCATCGCGCCCTGCAGGCCGCCGAGGATGAAGAAGCCGAACACCCTGGCCGCCAGCGCGCCGCGCAAACGGCCGCGCAGCAGGAACCAGGCGTAGGGGACGAAGAACACCAGGCCGATCGAGCGGCCGAGCAGGCGATGCGCCCATTCCCACCAGAAGATGAACTGGAAGCCGTCCAGCGTCATGTCGTGGTTGCGCTGGATGAACTCCGGCGTCTGCTGATACTTGGCGAAGAGTTCGAGCCAGTCGGCGTGGGTCAGCGGCGGCAGGGCGCCGATCAGCGGTTTCCACTCGACGATGGACAGGCCCGAGTGGGTCAGGCGCGTCACGCCGCCCACCACCATGGTCAGGAACACCATGGCGCAGCACGCGAAAAGCCACCAGGCCACGGCGCGTTGTTGATTGCTCGAATTCATTTGTCGTCTGCCAGCCAGTGTCCGGATTTGCCGCCGGCCTTCTCCAGCAGGCGTACGTCTTCGATGACCATGCCGCGGTCGGCGGCCTTGCACATGTCGTAAATCGTCAGCAGGCCGACCGACACCGCGGTCAGCGCCTCCATCTCGACGCCGGTGCGGCCCACGGTTTCCGCCGTTACCTCCAGCGTCACGCGCTGGCGCGCGGCGTCGAGCACGAACTCGGCGGCGACGCGCGTCAGCGCCAGCGGATGGCACAGCGGGATCAGTTCGGAGGTGCGCTTCGAACCCTGGATTGCCGCGATGCGCGCAATGCCTAGCACGTCGCCCTTCTTGGCCGAGCCGCTTTCGATCAGCGCGAAAGTGGCCGCTGCCATTCGGATGTGGCCTCGGGCGCGCGCAACGCGCGTGGTTTCGCTCTTGGCGCCGACGTCGACCATGTGCGCCTGGCCGGCGCCATCGAAGTGGGTCAGCGGGCTGGCGGGGGCATCGCGCCCGGGCTGCGAGGATGGGGTGGACGGGGTCGGCGGGGTGGGCGATGGCTTCATGAAATACGCTGTCACAACTGGTTTTTGCGGAGCCGCTATCATAGCGGTATGAAATTTTATCCGCTTGCCAGCACCCTGATTCTCGGTTTCGGCATTCTTTCGGCACCGGCCTTGTCGGTGGCCGACGGCCTGCCCGACCTCGGCGAAGCGGCGCAGGCCGAGTTCTCGCCGGCCATGGAAAGGCGCATCGGCGAATCGGTGATGCTCGATATCCGCCGCGATCCGGCATGGCTCGATGACCCCGAGGTCACCAGCTACCTCAACCGGCTGGGCAACCGGCTGGCGGCGCAGAGCATGGAAGCGCGCCAGGAATTCGAATTCTTCGCCCTGCGCGACACCACGCTCAACGCCTTCGCCATGCCCGGCGGCTTCATCGGCGTGCATACCGGGCTGATCCTCGCGGCCGCCTCCGAATCGGAACTGGCCTCGGTGCTGGCGCACGAAATTTCCCACGTCACCCAGCGCCACCTGGCGCGTCTGGTCAACAAGTCGGGGCAGGGGCAGGTGACCAGCCTGCTGGCGCTCGCGGTGGCGATCCTCGCGGCGCGCAGCAGCCCGGACCTGGCGATGGGCGCGATGATGGCCGGGCAGGGCGCGGCGGTCCAGAACCAGTTGAACTACTCGCGCGATTTCGAGCGCGAGGCCGACCGTTTCGGCCTCGGCGTGCTGGAGCGTTCCGGCTTCGACATTCGCGGCATGAGCAGTTTTTTCGAGCGCCTGCAAAAGTTCGGGCGCCTGTATGAAAACAATGCGCCGGGCTATCTGCGGACTCACCCGCTGACCACCGAACGCCTGGCCGACATGGGCAACCGTATCCAGTCGCGGCCCTACCGGCAGGTGGCGGATTCGCTCGAATTCCAGCTGGTGCGCGCCAAGCTGCGCGCTCAGGACGGCACGCCGCGCGACGCGGTGACGGAGTTCGAAACCCGGCTCAAGGATCGCAGCTTCGCCGGCAGCGAAGCCTCCGTGCGCTACGGCCTGGCCCAGGCACAGTTGCGCGAGCGCAATCTCGCGGCGGCGGAAAAGCAGGTGGGCGAGCTGCGCCGCCTGAAGGCGGTGTCGCCGATGATAGAAACGCTGGCCGCACAATTGCGCCTGAAGCAGGGCGATGCGGCCGGCGCGGTGAAGCTGCTGCGCGACGCGCAGCCGCGCTTTCCGCAGGAGCGCGCGATCGCCTACGGCCTGGTCGAATCCCTGCTGGAGGCGCGCCAGCCGCAGGAAGCCATCAAGGTCACCGAGGACGAACTGCTGAACTATCCCTCGGACGCCAAAATGCATGCCCTGCAGGCGCGGACCTGGTCGCTGCTCGGCAAGCGCCTGCAGCAACATCGTGCCCAGGCCGAGAGCTATGCGCTGCTGGGCCAGTTGCCGCAGGCCGTGGAACAACTCGAACTGGCGCAGAAGGCCGGCGACGGCAATTTCTACGAACAGTCGCAGGTGGATTCGCGCTTGCGCGAACTGAAGAAACGCGTGGCCGACGAGGCCAAGCAGGCCAAGGAAGCCAAGGGCAAATAGGTGCCGCGATGAACCCTGCCAGAAACCCGGCGCCGCGCGCGCTGGCCACACCGCTGGTGCATCTCGCCAGCGAGCCCTACTACCATGCCACCGGCGACGAACTCGAGGTTTTCGCCGCGGCGGCAAATAGCCGCCTGCCGGTGATGCTCAAGGGCCCGACGGGTTGCGGCAAGACGCGCTTCGTCGAGCACATGGCCTGGCGCCTCAAGCGCCCGCTGGTGACCGTGGCCTGCCATGACGACCTGACCACCGCCGATCTGGTCGGCCGCTACCTGATTGTCGGCGACGAGACCGTGTGGATGGACGGCCCGCTGACCGCCGCGGTGCGCGCCGGCGCCATCTGCTATCTCGACGAAATCGTCGAGGCGCGCAAGGACACCACGGTGGTGATCCATCCGCTGACGGATTCGCGCCGCGCGCTGCCGGTCGAAAAGCGCGGCGAGTACATCGAGGCGCCGCCCGACTTCATGCTGGTGATTTCCTACAACCCCGGCTACCAGAGCGTGCTCAAGGAAATGAAGCCGAGCACGCGGCAGCGTTTCGTCGCCCTCGATTTCGATTATCCCGAGGCAGAGACCGAGGCGCGCATCGTCGCCCACGAAGGCGGCGTCGATGATGAAACGGCCAAACGCCTGGTCAAGCTGGGCGGCCTCACGCGCAAGCTGAAGGGCGCCGGGCTCGACGAAGGCGCCGGCACGCGCCTCCTGGTGCATGCCGCGCAGTTGATTGCCAGCGGCATGAGTCCGGCGATCGCCTGCACCGCGGCCATCGCCCGTCCGCTGGCCGACGAAACCGATACGCGCGACGCGCTCGACGACCTGATCCGCGCAGTTTTCTAGGCGGCGATGAGCGAACGCAAGCTCTTCGCTCACGAACTCGAAGCGCGGCTCGACGAACTGCTGCTGCTGTCCCTGCGCCAGCGCTCCGCGGCGGAACCCGCGGCGCTGCTGGAAGCCCTGCCGCGCCAATTGCAGGAACGCGTGCTGCACTGGGCCGGCGTCGCCGCGCAGACCTCGGACGATCTGGGCTGGCTGATTGCCTCGCGCGCCGCGGAGCAGGCCGCCAGCCTCGGCGGGCGACTCGACGATTGGGCGCGCGCCGGGCTCGATGCCTACGATCGCAGCGGCCTCGCCGCCACGCGCCGCGCCCTGAATGATTTCGCCGCGGCGCACCAAGCCGGCGTCTTCGAATCGCAGGAGGGCGTGGCCTTCGGCGCCATCGAGGGCCGCCTGTCGCGCTTCCTGCATGCGCTCGAAGGCCGGCCGCTGAAGCTGGTCAGCGGCCCGAAGGCCTGGACCGACAGCGAGACCCTGTGGCTGCCGGAACGCATTGACGCGGCGCCGGATGCCGCCGGCAACCGCCGCCTGTACAAGGCCATCGCGGCGCTGCTGTGGGCGCAGACGCGCTTCGGCACCTTCAACGTCGACCCCGAGCCCGAACTGGCGCAGTGGCCCGCGCCCGAGGCTGCACTGCGCTGGTTCGCGCTGTTCGAGGCGATGCGCCTCGAAGCCTGCCTGGCGCGCGAACTGCCCGGTCTTGCCGCCGACATCGCTGGCTTGCGCGGGCCGTGGCCGGCACAGCTTGCGTCTACCGCCGCGGCCCTGGCGCAGGCCGCTGCGACCGCGGCCGACAGCCTGGCCTGCCTGGCCGAGTTGCGCAGAGTTGGCGCTGGCGAGACGCCGAATTTCCCGCATGTCGGCGCGCTCGATCCGCTCGCCGCGCGCCGCGTGCGCGCTGTCCGCATCGCGCGCGATACGGCGACGCTGCGCCAGGCGTTGAACCTGCTGCGCGCCGTCGATCCGAGTGCCGGCGGACAGGACCATCCGGACTACCCGCCGCTGGCGGCCGAAGGCCAGACCCAGCATGTCGACCCGCAGGCCGAGTTCCTCGCCCTGCCGCCGCCGGCGCGCGAGGCCGCGCGTTCGCTGCAGCAGGATCTCGGCGAGATTCCGCCCGAGGTGCTGCAGGCGGCTGGGCCGGGCGCCTGGCAGCCGGTCGATGGCGTCGACAGTTCGGCGGCGGTCGGTGTCACCACCCAGCCCGACGCCTTCTATGACGAATGGGACTACCGGCGCGCGGCCTGGCGCCATGGCTGGTGCCATCTCTATGAAATGCGGGCCCCGGTCGGCGACCACGCGTGGGTCGATGAAGTGCGCCGCCGCCATGCCCACCTGATCCGCAGCATCCGCCGCCGCTTCGAGGCCCTGCGCGGTGAGGACAAGCCGCAGCGGCGCCAGTTCGACGGCGAGGAAATCGACCTCGACGCCCAGGTCGAGGCGCGCGCCGACCGCAAGAGCGGCACGGAACCCTCGCCGCGCCTGTTCATCCACCGCCGCCGCATCGAACGCTCGCTGGCCGTGATGTTCATGGTCGACATGAGCGGTTCGACCAAGGTCTGGGTCAATGATGCCGAACGCGAGTCGCTGGTGCTGCTGTGCGAGGCCATCGAGGCGCTGGGCGACAGCTACGCGATCTACGGTTTTTCGGGGTGGACGCGCACGCATTGCGACATCTATCCGGTCAAGCGTTTCAGCGACCGCTACGACGCCGCCACGCGCAGCCGCATCGCCGGCATCGAAGCCAGGGACTACACGCGCATGGGCGTCGCGGTGCGCCACCTCTCCGGCCTGCTGGCCCGCCAGAACACGCGCCATAAGCTGCTGGTGACGCTGTCCGACGGCCGTCCCGACGACTACGGCGACGAATATCGCGGCCGCTACGGTATCGAGGACACCCGCCGCGCCCTGCTCGAAGCGCGCGAGAAGGGCATCCGCAGCTACTGCGTGACCATCGACCGCCACGGCGCGGACTACCTGCCGCAACTCTACGGCCCGGCGCATTATGCGGTGATCGACGATGCCAGGAAGCTGCCGCAGAAAATCGCCGAGATCTACCGCAAGCTGACCGGCTGAGCCGGCAATCACCACAGGAGGCAGCATGAGCGAGTTTTCAGGCGAGTTTTCCAACAGGGTGGCCCTCGTCACGGGGTCGTCCAGCGGCATCGGCGAGGCCATCGCGCGGCGGCTGTCCGCCCTCGGCGCTTCGGTCGTGATCAACTCTGCGCACTCGGTCGAAGCCGGCAGCCGCATCGCCGCGGAACTGGGCAAGGACGCCTGCTACGTGCAGGCCGACATCAGCGACAAGGCCGCCGGCGAGCGTCTGCTGGCCACCACCATCGAACGTTTCGGCAAGCTCGACATCCTGGTTAACAACGCCGGCTGGACCACGGCCGTGCCGCATAACGATCTCGCCGCACTGACCGACGAGATCTTCGCCCGCACCTTCGACATCAACGTCACCGGCACCTGGCTGCTGACCAAGGCGGCGATGCCTTACCTCAAGCAAAGCGCGGACGGCAATGTCATCAACATCACTTCGATCGCCGGCGTGCGCCCGGTCGGCAGCTCGATCGCCTATTCGATGGCGAAGGCCGCGCTGAACCAGATGACGCGCCTCTTGGCCAAGTCCTGCGCGCCGGTGCGGATCAATGCCGTCGCCCCCGGCCTGGTCGAAACGCCCTGGACCAAGGACTGGCAGACGCAGCACGAGGCGGTAAAGGCGCGGGCGCCGCTGCAGCGCTCGGCAGTTCCGGACGACTGCGTCGAGGCCACGCTGGGCCTGCTGCGCAGCCGCTATGCCACCGGCCACATATTCGTGGTCGATGGTGGCTTGACTCTGACCATGTGAGCCTGACCATGTGAGCATGTGAACGGGAGAATGAAGCCATGACCATCCGCCGCGCCGTGCCGCCAGCGCCAACTCTTGCGCCGTCGTCCGTCGTCACGCGCCGCCGGCGCCGCCTGCTGCTGCTGTCGCCGCTGCTCGCGCTGCTGCCGGGCACGCTGTACGCCGCGTCCGGCCCGATGGCGACGCCGGCCCAGATGCTCGGCCCCTACTATCCGCTGCAGCCGGACGTGGGCGCCGGCAGCGACCTGACAACTGTCGACGGCAAGGGCAGGGCGCAGGGCAAGCCGCTGACCATCGTCGGCCGCGTGCTCGATACCGCCGGCCGCCCGCAGCCAGGCGTGCTGCTCGAAATCTGGCAGACCAACGCGCACGGCCGCTACCACCACCCGCACGACAACAGTCCGCAGCCGCTCGACCCGCAGTTCCGCGGCTATGGCCGCGCCACGACCGGCGTCGACGGCAGCTACCGCTTCCTCACGATCGAGCCGGTCGAGTATCCGGGGCGCACCCCGCATGTGCATTTCCGCGCCGGCCGCGGCAAGCGCGAACTGCTGGTGACCCAGATGTATTTGCCCGGCGCGGCCGCCGCCAACCAGCGCGACGGCCTGTTCCTGGCGCTCCGCGATCCCGCGGCGCGCCGCGCGCTGCTCGGGGTGCCCGAGCCCGGGGTGGCGAATACGCTGCGCTTCGATATCGTGCTGGAAGCCGGGCGCTGAGGTGGCGCGGCGGCTGCCAAGCCGCAGGTCGAGCCGATCCGCCGTCCCGCCAGCACCAACTCTTGGTGGCCCGCAATCCGCCGAAACTAATCCGCCGTCGCGCCCCGATCGGCATCGACGACGGCCGGGGCCGGTTCCGCGTCGATACCCCAGTCGCCGTGGTCGAGCCAGTCGTCGCCGAGCAGTTCCGCCGGATGCGCGGTGCGCTCCGCGCCGTTGCCGCATTCGAGCGCATCGACCGGACAATATTTGTCGCAGCCCCAGCAAATCCGCTCGGGATGCCTGGGCTGCAGGGGGAATTTCTTCGTCATGGCCGGACAGGCTGCGTTGGCACGGATCGGCGTCTGTCAGGCCGGGCCGGTCGCGAGGTGGCCTTGGGCCGTCTCGAACAGTTCGCGCTCCTCGAAGCGCACGTGCGCGGCGAGCAGATCGGCGAAGCGCAAGAGCGTGGCGGGATCGGGCGCGGACAGATCCGCGACGAGGCGGCGCAGTTGCGCGTGCTCGTCCAGGGTGCGCTGCACCAGCGCATGTTCGCCGGCCTGCGCGAGGGTCGCCAGGAGGCCTTGCTCCTCGACGCGGAAATGCGGATCGAGTTCGGCGGCGAACAGGCGAGCCACGCGTGCGGCGATCGTCGCGAGTTTGTCTGCGGCGCCCGCCTCGGCGGCCTGGCGCGCGGCGCGCGCGAGCTTCAGCGCGCCGTGATGTTCGCGCGAGAGGTCCCGCAGTTGGGGATGGCGCTTCATCGCGGCGGCATCGCTCTTACCAGTACTTCTCGAACGCCATCTGCCCCGGTACGCCGCGGCGGTTGGTGGCGTAGCCGCGCGCGCCGAGGAACTCGCGCAGTTCGCGCGCCAGATCGGGATTGCCGCAGACCATCAGGCGCGAATCGGCGACGCTCAGGGGGCTGTCCGCCGCGGTTTCGAGGCGGCCGTCGGCGAGCAGCAGCGGGATGCGCGCGGCCAGCGCCGTGGCGCCGGGTTCGCGGGTGACGATGGGGATGTAGCTGAGTCTGGCCGGCGCCCCGCCGTGCCTTTCGGGTAGCGCGGCGATTTCGTCGCGCCAGGCGAGTTCGGCCGACTGGCGCACGCTGTGCACCAGGATCAGGCGCGCGTAGTCCTGCCACACCGCCGCGTCGCGCAGGATGGAGACGAAGGGACCGAGCCCGGTGCCGCTGGCGAGCAGCCAGAGATCCTTGCCCGGCGCCAGTTGATTGACGGTGAGGAAGCCGTAGCTGGCCTTGTCCACGCGCAGGCTGTCGCCGACGCGGAGCTTCTTCAACTGCTCCGAGAACGCGCCGCCGGGCACCAGTACGGCGATGAATTCGAGGAATTCGTCCTGCGGCGCCGAGGCCATCGAATAGGGGCGCCACACCACCGCTTCGTCGGCGCCGAGACCCAGGCGCGTGTAGTGCCCCGCGGTGAAGCGGAAGCCGGCCGGACGCGTGGTGCGGAAGGTCAGCAGGGTGGGGGTCCAGGCATGGATCGAGAGCACCTGCTCGACGGTCCATTTTTCTGCGCTGGGGTTCGAATTCACTGGACGACCCTCCCCTCAGCCCCCTCGCCGAGCGAGGGGGTGACTACGGTGCGCCGCGCTGCGGCTTCGTGGGATGACTGGCGCCTCTTCGGACGGCCGTGCGGGGCGCTCATGATCCGGCCAAGGCGCCAAGCATCCGGTTCATGCCGGACATCACCACCAGGTTGGACTGCTCCATCGCCTTGAGTTCGGCCAGGCCCGCCTCCAGGCCGCTGGCATAGTAGAGCTCCACGGCGCGGCGGGCGTGCTGATGCACGGCGCGGTGCGGGGTTTCCAGGTCGGCGTAGCCGCGCAGGCCGGCAAAGCGCTCGCGGCCCTCGCCGGCGTACCACTGGCCGAGACGGCATTGCGTCTCGTCCGGGATGCCCTCGGGGCGCAGGCGCGAGATGCCGAGAAACACCTTGTACACCTCCAGCTTCAGCATCAGCTCTTCGAGATTGGCCAGCTCGACGTTCGACAGCAGGGCGGACGAGGCGATGGCGCCTTCCATGTGCCGCGACAATTCATGCAGGCGCTGCATGCTGTGCATCGCCTGCTCGCTTTCGGCCGAATAACGGCTGGCTTCCCCGGCACCCACTTCCATCGCCGCCTTGGCGGTGCCGGTCTCCTGCTGGATGGCGCCGACCAGGCCGGAAATCTCGGTGGTGGCCTTGGCCGTGCGCTCCGCCAGCTTGCGCACTTCGTCGGCGACCACGGCGAAGCCGCGCCCGGCTTCGCCGGCCCGTGCCGCCTCGATCGCGGCGTTGAGCGCCAGCAGGTTGGTCTGGTCGGCGATTTCCTTGATCAGGCCGACGATGCCGCCGATCTCGGCGGCGCGCTGATTCAGGCTGTCGACATTGCGCGAGGCATCGGTCATTTTCCTGAACATGGCATTCAGGTTGTCGGCGGTCTTTTCGAAGCTCAGGCGGTTGGCGTCGGACTGGGTCGCGGCTTCGAGGGCCGAAGCCTTTTCGCGGTTCAGCGTAGTGGCCAGGCCGAGGAAGGACTGGCTGACGCCGCCGAGGGATTCACCGAAACTGCCGAGGCTGGCGAAGACGCCATCGAGATGGGCGCGGTCGCGTCGCAGGCCGCCGGTTTCGCCGCTCAAGGCCGCGTGCGCGGACTCGATCTGGCCGATACGCTGCAGCAGTGCGGCGTTCTCGGCCTGCAGCCGGGCCTGGTCGGCTTCTGCTGCGGCGAGGCGGGTCTTGAGTTTGCTGAAGAACATGGCAGCTCCGGGTCGAGGTGGGGCGCGGTTTCAGGGCGGCGTATGGCCGTGGGCCTGCGCCAGCGGCGCTGTGCGCCGGCCGCGCAGGACGCTGGTCAGCAGGGTGGCGATGAACAGCAGCAGGGCGATGGCGTTGATCAGGCCGCCTTCGCTGCGCAGCGCGAATTCGCCGCTGAGGCCGCCGAAAACCCGCAGCGCCAGCGAAACGTGCAGCACCAGCAGCGGCAGGTAGAAGGCCGGATGATAGGGTATCTTGACCCGCATCACGGCGGGAAAGATGATCGGCGCGTGGCCAAAGATCATCGAGAACACGAAACCGAGGCCGACCGCATGCAGCGCCGCGTCGCGCCAGGGGTGGCCGGGCAGGAAGCCGCCGCTGATCCCGAGCAGGCCGGCCAGGGCCAGCCAGGCATAGCCGGAAAGCAGACACAGCGCGATGAAGCGGGTCAGACCCTGTTGCCGGGCATTGCGCCGCGCCAGGTCATAGCGCAGCAGCCAGGCGGCCAGCGCCAGCAGGCCGCCGGCAAACAGGGCGAGGCCGGCATCCAGGTACCAGAAGCTGGTCGCGGCGCCGGCCAGGATGGCGCCGACGATGGCGAAGAACAGCCGTTGCGCCCGCGCCGGGGTGGGCAGGAAGCGGGTCAGTTCGAGTCGCTCGCCGGCGATCGTCAGCACCAGGAAGGCCAGCCACCAGGGTACCGCCGCGGTCAGTGCGCCGCCGCCCAGCCAGGCCAGGTTGCCGATCAGCCAGCACAGCGCGCCGATCGCCAGGATCACGGTGAAGGGCGCCACCAGGCGGCGCAGCACCTGGGCGCTGGCGGCGACCAGGGTCGCGGCCGCGGCGACTGCCAACAGCTGCGTCAGCAACAGCGGCGCGCCGGCCAGCAGGGCGACGCCGCCGATGCCGGCGGCGCCCGGCGCCAGGTAGGCCCAGGCGCGGCCCAGCGCCACGGCCCGTTCGAGACTGATCACGGTGCCGAGAAAGGCGGAAATCATCAGCGCCCCGTGCCAGCCGGCGGCACCTGCCGCCACCGGCGGCATGTTCCAGTCCAGCCGCGCCAGGCCGGCCAGCACGCCGCCGACCAGGGACAGCATGCCCAGCACCAAGAGCGGCAGGCGGGCGGCGGGGCGCAGGTCATCCATCGCCGGAGTCGGTCAGTGCGCGCAGCCGCAGCCGCCGACCGCCACCGGCGCCGCGCCGGCCGCCGGCTTGCCGATCTTCACCTGCCAGACTTCGGGGCCGGACTCCAGATAGTCCCAGGTGAACTCGCCCTTCGATTCGGCCTGGAACTGGTAGAACAGCGGCTTCGGATCATGGTCGTTGACCAGCAGCAGCGCCTCGCCGGCGGCGAGCGCATCGAAGGTGCCGAAAATCAGCGGGTGGCGCTCGCGCGGGGCGATGCTGCGGACATCGACGGTGGATTTGAAGTTCGGTGTGCTGCTCATGGACTTGCTCCTGTTGAATGCTGCGGGTTGAGGGTGTAAGCGAGGACCGGGGGCTGCGGAATCTAGGGCTCCCAGCCGAAATGCTGCTTGGCCGTCGCGTCCATCATCTCGGGCGTCCAGGGCGGTTCCCAGACCAGGCGGACATCCGTCGCGCAAGCTTGCGGCAGCGCATGGGCGAGCACGTCCTTGACCTCGTCGAGAATCATTTCGCCCATCGGGCAGGCCGGCGAGGTCATGGTCATTTCGATCAGGACGCCCTGCGGCCCGACATTGACGCGATACAGCAGGCCGAGGTCGACGATGTTCATGCCGATCTCGGGATCGATCACCTGGCGCAGCAGCGCCCTGATCGCGGCTTCATCGGGTATGGACTTGGCGGTATCTATGTCGGTGGCCATGGTCTTTTCAAAAGCAGTAAATTAAATACAGCTTAATCCTAACACCGCCCTTTTCTAAAAGCAATATAATGGATGCAGCTTATAAGCGCGGACCCGACGTCATGAGACTGACTACTTTTTCAGATTACACCCTGCGTGTGCTGATGTTCCTCGCGCTCAGTCGCGAGCGGCTGGCCACCATTCCGGAGATTGCCGCGGCCTACGAGATTTCCGAGAACCATCTGATGAAGGTGGTGCATCAACTGGCGCGCGCCGGGGTCATCGAATCGGTGCGCGGCAAGGGCGGCGGCATCCGCCTGGCGCACCCGCCCGAGGAAATCCATCTGGGGCAGATCGTGCGCGCCAGCGAGGGTAGCGCGCCGATCGTCGAATGCCTGGCGGACGAGCCCGCAAGCTGCCGCATCGCGCCGGCCTGCCGGCTGGCGGCGGTGCTGTCGCGCGCCTTCGAGACTCTGTATGCGACGCTCGACGAATACACGCTGGCCGATCTGGTGCGCACGCCGAACCGGCTGAAGGCGATCCTGACGCGCAGCTAGCGCAGCAGACCAGCGTTGCCTGCGGGCTGCCGGTCCGGGTGGTGGCGGCGATTCCACCCTGATGTGCTTGTGGTTGATATTGGCGCTCATCAGGTGCATTGTGGTTTTCATGGCGGGGTGATGGAGCAAGCCTTGAAAACGGACCTTGGCGGCGAGAAAGGCGCTGGCGGCGTGGCAGCGACGGCGAGCGGCAGGCCAGCCGTTGCGCCGAGCGACGAGCCAAGTCCGCGCCGCGCCGCGACAGCCGATCCGCACTTTGCCGAAATCCTTGAGATCGCCGATGATGCCATCATCACGGTGAACGCCGCGCAGACGATCACCCTGTTCAACCGCGGCGCCGAGCGCATATTCGGCTACCAGGTCGACGAGGTGCTCGGCCGGCCGCTTGAAATGCTGTTGCCGGACCGGTTCCGCAACAACCATCGCGGCCTGGTCCAGGACTTTGCCGCGGCCCCGGATGCAGCCCGCGTGATGGCCGAACGCCGCGAGATCTACGGTCGCCGCAAGGACGGCAGCGAGTTTCCGGCCGACGCCTCGATTGCCAAGCTGGTGCTCGACACGGGCCTGGTGTTCACCGTCATCCTGCGCGACGTCACCGCGCGCAAGGCCGCGGCGGCCGCCTTGCAGCGCGCTCACGACGAGCTGGAAATCCGCGTCAGGGAGCGCACCGCCGAATTGCGCGACTCCAACCGCCGCCTGGCGCAGCAAGCCAGGGAACTGGCCCGCTCCAATGCCGACCTGGAGCAGTTTGCCTACGTCGCCTCGCACGACCTGCAGGAACCGCTGCGCATGGTCGCCAGCTACACGCAGTTGCTGGTCAAGCGCTATCGCGGCCGCATCGACGCGGATGCCGATGACTTCCTGAACTACATCGTGGACGGCGCCCTGCGCATGCAACGGCTGATCAACGATCTGCTGGCGTTTTCCCGCGTCGGCACACGCGGCAGGGAACTGGAGCCGACACCCCTGGCGGCGGTGATGCAGCGTGTCCTGGCGAATCTGAAGGCCGGCATCGATGAAAGCCGCGCGGTGATAAGCGTCGATGAGCTGCCCACCGTTTGGGCCGACGCGACCCAGATGGAACTCCTGCTGCAAAACCTCGTCAGCAATGCCATAAAGTTCCGCGGCGAGGCGCCGCCGGCGATCCGCATCGCGGCGCGGCGCGGCGACGGCGAGTGGCAGCTGAGCGTCACCGACCAGGGCATCGGCATCGATCCGCAATACGCCGAAAGGATATTCGTGATTTTCCAGCGCCTGCACACGACGGCCGACTATCCGGGAACCGGCATCGGACTGGCCATTTGCAAGCGGATCGTCGAGCGTCACGGCGGACGCATCTGGGTCAGTTCGGAACCCGGACGCGGCTCCAGCTTCTGCTTCACCCTGCCCGACAGAGAAGAGATCCATCATGAATCCTCGCACCCATCCGATCAGGATCCTGCTGGTCGAAGATAATCCGGGCGATGTGCGCCTGACCGTGGAAGCCTTCAAGGACGGCAAGGTGGACAACCCGATGGATGTCGTCAGGGACGGCGTCGAGGCGCTGGCCTACCTGCGCCAGGAGGGCGCCTACCGCGACCGGCCGCTGCCCGACCTGATCCTGCTCGACCTCAATCTGCCGCGCATGGACGGACGTGAAGTGCTCGCCGCGGTCAAGGCCGATGCGCGCCTCAAGCACATCCCGGTGGTGGTGCTGACCACTTCGGCGGCCGAGCAGGACGTGCAGAAATCCTATCTGCTGCAGGCCAGCTGCTTCATCACCAAGCCCGTCGACTTCCACAAGTTCGCCGAGGTGGTCCGCGGTATCGATTCCTTCTACCTGTCGATCGTGACCCTGCCGCCGCAGGTGGCGCCATGAGACACCTTGTGTCACCCCCTCGCCTGGCGAGGGGGCTGGGGGGTAGTCCAGTGAACCATGCGGCGAATGTCCTCCTGGTCGAGGACAATCCAGGCGATGCGCGCCTGATCCAGGAAATGCTGGCGGAAAGCAGCCAGGATCAGTTCCGTCTCTGGCGCCAGGCGGATCGTCTGTCCTCCGGGCTGGATTTCCTCGATCAGGGCGATATCGGCATGGTGCTGCTGGATTTGTCCCTGCCCGACAGCCTGGGGCTCGACACCTTCAGCAGCGTATTTGCGCGGGCGCCGCAGGTACCGATCATCGTGCTGACCGGAACCGATGACGAGGTCATGGCCCTCAGCGCGGTGAAGACCGGCGCCCAGGACTACCTGGTCAAGGGGCATGTCGACAGCAACCTGCTGCAGCGCGCGATGCGCTACGCCCTGGAACGCAAGCAGGCCGAACGGGCCTTGCGCGCCAGCGAGGAGCGCTATGCCCTGGCGGCCGCGGGCTCCAACGACGGCCTGTGGGACTGGCATCTGCTCCAGCGCCAGGTGTATTTTTCGCCGCGCTGGAAAGCCATGCTCGGCTTCTCCGAGCAGGAGGTTGGTGCCACCGAGGACGAGTGGCTGCAACGCATCCATGGTGAAGACTTGCCCGAGTTCCGCGAGCGGCTGGGGCGTTGCGTGGCCGGCCAGACCGACCACCTGGTGGCCGAGTACCGCATGCTGCACAAGGACGGCAGTCATCACTGGATGCTGTGCCGCGGCATCGCCGTGCGCGATGCACACGGCATGACCTGGCGGCTGGCCGGGTCGCAGACCGACATCAACGAACGCAAGCTTGCCGCGCAGCAACTGCTGCACGACGCACTGCACGATTCGCTGACCGGGCTGCCGAATCGCGCCCTGCTGATGGAGTCGCTGCGGCGCGCCCTCGACCGGGCGCAGCGGCATCCGGAGCACATGTTCGCCGTGCTGTTCATCGATCTCGATCGCTTCAAGAACGTCAATGACAGCCTCGGGCACATGGTGGGCGACCGCTTTCTCATCGAGTGCGGACGACGCCTGGCGTTGTGCTGCCGGCCCGAGGACACGCTGGCGCGGCTCGGCGGCGACGAGTTCATCCTGCTGCTGGACGACATTTCCGGCGAGTCCGATGCGATCCGCGTCGCCGAACGGGTGCAGGCCGACCTGGAAAAGTCGCTGACCATCGATGGGCACGTCCTGTCCATGTCCGGCAGCATCGGCGTCGCCATCAGCTCGCCGCATTACACCCAGCCCGAAGAACTGCTGCGCGATGCCGATACCGCCATGTACCGCGCCAAGGCGCAGGGCAAGGCCTGCTATTCGCTGTTCGATGCCGCCATGCACGCCCGGGCGGTGGCCGAATTGAAAATGGAGGCCGATTTGCGGCGGGCGGTCGAGCAGCAGGGTTTCCATCTCGACTATCAACCCGTGATCGCGCTCGGGTCGGGGCAACTGGTCGGCTTCGAGGCGCTGATACGCTGGCATCACCCCGAGCTGGGGCCGGTTGCGCCGGCCGAATTCATTCCTTTGGCCGAGGAAACCGGCCTGATCGTGGCCATCGGGCGATGGGTTTTGTCCACGGCCTGCGAGCAGCTGGCAAGCTGGCGCAGCCTGGGGCCGGGCCTGGGTCATGTCACCATCAGCGTGAATCTCTCAAGCCGGCAGCTGTTCGGCAATAACGACCTGGTGGCGCAAGTCGCCGACACGCTGCGCCGGACCGGGCTGCCGGCGGCCAACCTGAAACTCGAAATCACCGAAAGCATACTCATGGCCGATGTCACGGCGGCGTCCGAGAAACTGCGGCAGTTGAAGGGCATCGGGGTGCGCATCAGCATGGACGATTTCGGCACCGGCTATTCCTCGCTCAGCTACCTGCATCGCTTTCCGGTCGATACCCTGAAGATCGACCAGTCCTTCATCCGCAACATGGGCAAGTCGGCCGAGGCGGTGGCCATCGTGCGCGCCATCCTGAACCTGGCGCAGTCCCTGAAAATGGACGTCATCGCGGAAGGGCCCGAAACGGCCGCAGAGGTGCAGTTGCTCAAGTCCATGGACTGTCCCCATGTCCAGGGCCACTATTTTTCCAGGCCCTTGTCGGTGCAGGCGGCGGCGTCAGCCTTGCGCCAGGTCGATCCGGTCTGGCGCGCGAAGCTGCCGGCCGCGGCCGGCAGGGAGGAATAGCGCCGGCGTCCCCGCTGCCCTCAGGTAAACAGCTTGCCCCTGCGCATCACCCGGACGCAGGCCGCGACCACCTGCGGGTCGAACTGCCCGCCGGCGCAGCTTTCGATCTCCGTTATGGCCGCGTCGAGGCCCAGCGCGGCGCGGTAGGGGCGGTGGTTCATCATGGCTTCGACGACGTCGGCCACGGCGATGATGCGCGCTTCCAGCAGGATTTCCTCGCCCTTCAGTCCGTTCGGATAGCCGCTGCCATCCATCCGCTCGTGGTGCTGGAGAATGATCTTGGCGATGGGCCAGGGAAAATCGATGTCCTTGATGATGTCGTAGCCGACCTGAGGATGGGTCCTGATCAGCGAGAATTCGATGTCGCTCAGTTTTCCGGGGCGGTTCAGTATTTCCGCCGGAACATAGACCTTGCCGATGTCGTGAATCTCCGCGCCGCGCAGGACACCGGCCGCGACGGCCTCGGCCACCCCCATTTCGCGGGCGATCGCGGTCGCCAGCAGGCTGACCCGTTGCTGGTGCCCCGCCGTGTAGGGGTCGCGCGCCTCGATCGTCGTGGCGATGGCCTGGATCGTGTCCTCCAGGGCGCGCTCGAGCTTCTGCGCGCTGTCGCGCTGGGCGGCGCGGCCGCGCACCGTGACAATGCCGAAGGCAAGGTCGGCGGCCAGTTCGGCGAGCAGGCCGAGTTCCTCTGCGCCAAATACGCCGGCCTCGGCCGAATAGATGTTGAGCGTGCCGATCACCTGCCGATCCGCCTTGAGCGGCAGGGCGACGCTCGAACGGTAGCCGAACTCCAGCGTCGAGGAACGCCAGGGGGCGAAGTCGGCGTCGGTGGCGATGTCGGCGGCGACCTGAACCTGGCCGCTGCGCACGGCCCTGCCGGTGGGCCCCTGCCCGTGTTCGGAGTCGGCCCAGGTCAGGTGCAGGGCGTTTACATAGTCGGCGGCACGCGCGCCGAACTGTGCCATCGGCCTCATGGACTTGGCCTCGTCGTGTTCGGCATAGGCCACCCAGGCCATGGCAAAGCCGCCCGCATCCACCACCACGCGGCACATGTCTTCCAGCAGGGCCATTTCCTCGGTGGCATGGACCAGGGTTTCGTTGCAGCGGCTGAGGGTGCGCAGGAAGCGGTTGCTGCGCTGGATCGCGCGCTCGGCGGCCTTGCGTGCGGTTATGTCGCGCGCGATGGCCGACACCCCGCTGATGGTTCCCGAGGAATCGCGGATCGGCGACAGCGACAGCGATACCTCGATCAGGCGGCCATCGCTGCGCCTGCGCACGGTTTCGTAATGGGCGACGCTCTTGCCGCTCCTGACCGCGTCGAGCAGATCGGCCACCTCCTGCTGGCGATCGTCCGGCGCCAACAGACTTATCGGCTTGCCGACGATTTCGGCGGCGGCGTAGCCATACATTTTTTCGGCGCCGCGGTTCCAGGTCGTGATGCGCCCGTCGGTCGCCTTGCCGATGATGGCGTCTTCCGACGATTCGACGATGGCGGCCAGTTCGCGACGCAAGGCCTCGGCCCGGTGGCGTTCGGAAATGTCGCGCACGATGCCCGTGGCATGCCAGTGTCCGTCGATCGCCACCGAGGAAATCGACAGTTCGACCGGAAACTCCTCACCGTTCTTGCGCAGGCCGGACATTTCCAGGGTGTGACCGACCACCGGCCCCTGGCCGGTGGCACAGAAGCGGTCCCAGCCCTGCTGTATGGCCTGCCGGTAGCGTGCCGGCGCCAGCAGTCGATGCAGCGATTGGCCTACGGCTTCCGCCGCGCTGTAACCGAACATGCGTTCCGCCGCAGGGTTCCAGTAGGTTATCGACTCGCCCTGGTCGACCGTGATCAGGCCGTCCTGCGCCGATTCGGCGATTTTGCGAAAGCGCTCCTCGCTGGCCGCCAGCTCGGTCTCGGCGCGGCGGCGCAGGCGGCGCTCGGCCGCTTCCTGCAAGGCACGGCTGACCGCCGGCGCGAGCTTGCCGAGACGGTCCTTGATGACGTAGTCCGCCGCCCCCTGATGCAGGGTCTCGATCGCGAATTCCTCGCCCATGGCGCCGGAGACGAAGATGAAAGGCACGTCCGGCGATTGTTCCACAGCGATGGCCAGCGCCTGCAAACCGTCGAAGGCCGGCAGCCGATAGTCGGCGAGAACGATGTCGGGGCGGAAATCCTTCAACGCCGCGACGAAGGCGTCCCGGGTTTCCACGCGCAGGGGCGAGAACTCGATACCGGCCTTGTGCAGCGCCCGCGTCGCGAGCTCGGCGTCGATCGGTTCGTCTTCCAGCAGCAGAATTTTCAGTCCTTCTGTCATTGCGGCTCACTCGTTGGGAATTTTGTTCAGCAGCAGCCAGTAAAGGCCCAGTTCGCCCACCACCTTGACGAACTCGTCGAAGGACACGGGCTTGGTGATGTAGCTGTTGACGCCGAGCCGGTAGCACTCCTCGACGTCGACGTCTTCCTTCGAGGAAGTCAGTACCACCACCGGAATCGTCCGCGCGCGCTCGTCGCTCTTCAGGCGCCGCAGCACCTCGACGCCGCTGATGCGCGGCAGGCGCAGATCGAGCAGGACCACCTTGGGCTGGTGGGTCTTGTCGCGGTCGGCGTAGACGCCGGTGGCAAACAAAAAATCGAGCGCTTCGGCACCGTCCTTGACCCAGACCAGGTTATTCACCAGGCAGTTCTTCTTCAGGGCGCGGATGGTCAGTTCGGCGTCGGCCGCGGTGTCTTCGACCAGCAGGATTTCCACTTCATCATTGCGTTGCGTCATTTGCGACCTCTCTTGCCGGCAAGGTAAAACTGATGGTGGCACCGACGTCGACCTGGCCTTCGGCCCAGACGCGGCCGCCATGGCGGCCGACGATGCGCCTGACCATCGCCAGGCCGGTGCCGCTGCCTTCGAACTGTCCCACCGGATGCACGCGCTCGAAGACTTGGAACAGCTTATCCACGTATTGCATGTCGAAGCCCACGCCATTGTCCTTGACATAATAGAGGACCTGATCGCCTTGGATCTCGCCGCCGACTTCGATCACCGCCTGCGGCCTTGGCTGGGTGAACTTGACCGCATTCGAGAGCAGGTTCGTCAGCAGGCGGCGGATCATGGTGCGGTCGCCCCACAGCGACGGCGGATTCTTCAGTACCAGCTGCAGCTTGCGGTCCGGCACCGAGTCCCGCAGTTCCCGGAATATCTCCAGGACCAGTTGCGCAACGTCCACCGGGCCGAAATTCATCGGCCGCCGACCGAGGCGCAGGAACTCGAGCAATTCGTCGATCAAACAGCCCATGCGCACGGTATTGACCTGGACCACGTCGAGCAGGCGGCGGCCTTCGCTGTCGAGAGCGGCCGCATGTTCATCGACCAGGATGCGGGCGAATCCGGCAATCGCGCGCAAGGGTGTGCGCAGATCGTGGGAAATCGAGTAGGAAAAGTCTTCGAGTTCCTTGTTGGCCGCCTCCAGTTCGGCGGTGCGCCTCGCCACGCGCTGTTCAAGCGAGGCGTTCAACTGACGCACCGTGGCCTCAGCCTCGACGCGCTCGGTGATGTCGCGGTTGCTGGCGCGGCGGCCCATGAACTTGCCGTCGCGCCCGAACACGGCGCGGCAGCCGTGGCCGATCCAGCGGACCTCGCCATCGCGGCGCACGATGCGGAAGTCCACCCCGGCTTCATCCCTGGCGGTGATGTCGCTCTGATGGTCGGCCATCAGGTGCGCATCGTCGGGATGGATGATCCGGTAGAGCAGATCCGGCTGCGCCAGGAACTCGGCCGGGGAATATCCCGTTACCCGATCGCACGCAGGCGACATGAACAGGATTTCGCCGTCCGGGCCCTCCCAGTATTCCCAGTCGTAGGTGTAGTCGGCGACGGTATGGAATTTTTCCTCCTCGCGCGCCAGTTCCAGCGTGGCGACCAACTGGTGTTTCCAGTTGCGGTGGATCAGCCAGGACGAAATCAGCGTCGTCAGGAAAAACAGGGCGACCATCGCCGCGGTGTTGGCCGCCTGATTCCGCCACTGCGCCATGTATTCGCCGGTGGCCCGGCCGACGACCATGTAGAGCGGTGAATTGGGAATCCTGTGCACACCGAATTTGCGCTCGACGCCGTCGACCGTGTCTGTCGATACATAGCCTCCGGCATCCAGGCCGGTCCGGATCAGGGCCTCCAGCGTGGGCACGGCGAGTTTTTCACCGATCACCTTGTCGGGTTCCGGCGGAACCGGATGGCGGGCAAGGATTCTCAGTTCGGCATCGCGCAGGGAAATCGATCCCTGTCGGCCGACGTCGATATTGGCAAATGCCCGCGTCAGATAGTCCAGCGCAACCGCCGCAAACACCATGCCGGCGAAGGAGCCGTCGGCCCGGTTGATGCGCCGGGCAAAGACGATCACCGACTTGTGGTTGACGCGGCTTTTCTGTACCCGGGAGATCAACCGCCCCGCGCCGGGCTCGTCACGCAGGCGGACAAAATGCGGGCGATCGGCAACGCTGACCTGCGAGCCGGGCGCCACGTCGCTGCCGTAAGCGACTATGCCCTGTGCATCGGCGATGCGCAGCGCGTCGAGATTGGGCAGACGGGCATGGGCGCGTGCGATGAAGGCATTCAGGGCCGGCCCGTCGATGCCGCCGGCGGCGAGCTGGCGCTCGGCTTCGTCGGCCGCGGCGAACAGCGTCAGGTCTATTTTGTCGATGTCCCCGGCGAATTCCTGGGCCAGCAGGTGCGACAGGTTCTGCCCCGTGACTGCGGCACGCGCCTGCGATTCGCCATGGCTCTGGTGGAGCGAAAAGCCCACCATGCCGAAAACGAACAGATTGATCAGTGCAAAGCCCACCTGCATCCATTTGACGAAAGCGGCGGACGATGTTGCCCGCTCGGCAAGGCGGGGTCGGCCCTTGGCCGATATTGTCGGCGTCACCATGATCGCGCCGGCTGGCCCGGGGCCTTGCCGCGTGGCAGCGTGAAATGGATCGCCGCACCTTCATTGACCCGGCCTTCGGCCCAGACCCGTCCGCCGTGGCGGGTGATGACGCGCTTGACGATGGCCAGGCCGATGCCGGTCCCCTCGAACTGTTCCGCGCTGTGCAGGCGCTGGAAGGCGCCGAACAGCTTGTCGACGTATTGCATGTCGAAGCCGACGCCGTTGTCGCGCACCCAGTAGTGATTTTCCTCGCTGCCGCTCGCGCTGTCGCCGGCGATTTCGATCAGGGCCTGCGGGCGCGGCGCGGTGAATTTGATCGCGTTGGCGATCAGGTTCGTCAGCACCTGCCGGATCATCGCCCGATCGCCGCGCGCCGTGGGCAGTGCGCCGAGCTTCAGCAGCAGTCGGCGCTCGGGAAGCGCGGCCTGCTGCTCGTCGAAGACCGATTGCGCCAGCAGCGCCAGGTCGAAGTCGCTGCAGCCCATGTCGCGGCGGCTCATGCGCGAGAAGCTCAGGATGTCGTCGATCAGCTGACCCATGCGCTGGCTGTTCTCGCGCACCACGCCGAGCAGGCGCCGGCCCTCGGCATCGAGTTTGTGCTCGTAATCCTCGACCAGGATGCGCGAGAAGCCGTCGATGGCGCGCAAGGGCGCCCGCAGGTCGTGCGAAACCGAAAAGGCGAAGGCCTCCAGTTCCTTGTTGGCGGCTTCCAGTTGCGTGGTGCGTGCCGCGACCCGCTGCTCCAGTTCCTGGTTGAGGGCGCGCACCTGCTCCTCGGCGCGCTGGCGCTCGGTGACGTCATGCACCGTGCCCAGCGCGCGTATCGGCCTGCCGTCCGTCGCATAGTGGGTTTCGCATTTTTCATTGACGTACTTGACGCGGCCGTCCTGCATCAGCAGGCGATGCACAATGTCATAGGGTTGCCGGTTCGCCACGGAGTCGGTGAAGGCCTGATTGACCATGGCCCGGTCGTCGGGATGGATCGCTGCGAGAAAGGCTTCGTAGGAGGCGCCGAATTGCGTCGGGTCGATTTCGAATATCCGAAAGATCTCCGGCGACCAGGTCAGCACGTTGCCGACCAGGTCGAGTTCCCAATTGCCCAGATGGGCGATGCGCTGGGCTTCCGCCAGGCTGGATTCGCTGCGGCGCAGGACGTCTTCCGCCGCCATGCGTTCGAGTTCGCGCCGATGGCTGCGTAACGCCACCAGGCCGATCGCCAGCAGGCCGATCAGCCAGCCGGCGGAATGGCTGACCAGCAGATGCCGTTTGGTCCGGTTGGCGGCCTCGTAGAAGGGTTCCAGGGACAGCGAGACGACGATCCCGCCGCGCACTTCGCCGGGCTTGTAGCCCTGGCGGGCGTGACATTTCAGGCAGCCCTCCTCGGTGTAGAAGGGCTTCATCACGCGCAGGTGCGGCACGCCACCGATGTTGTCGACCGCCGACACCTCCTGCGCGCCCGCTTCGAAGCGTAGCAGCGCCGCGCGTTCCCATTGATCCGGGGTGTTGATGGGATTGAGCGGGCGCAGGCTGACGATGCGCCCCTTTTCGCCGAACGGCCCGGCGAAATGCGTCTGCACTTCGCGCAGCATGTAGGCCGGATTCATCAGCGTCAGTTTCATGCCGGTGGTCGTCACCACGTCGCGATCGGGTGTGGCGGCAAGGAAGGGATTGGGCGGCGTCTTCTCGGTCGGCGGCACATAGACCCCGCCATGGGACGTGGCCCAGGCGCGGAAGGCCAGATCCTTGCCGATATAGGCGGAGGCCTCGTGGTGGGCTATTTCGAGCACCTGGCGTTCGCTGTCCTGCAGGTACCAGGCGATCGACCCGGCCGAAATCGCCATCCAGGCGAGCGCGGCGAACAGCGCGTAGCGAATTACGGCGGAGGAGCGGAAAATATCCCACCGAGGTTTATTCATTGCCGCATTTCCGTGGCCGACTGGAACCAAAACCATACACGTATTGTGGTTCGCAGAGGACTGTCAATGGCCGAGGTTTGATCTAGCGCAAAGCCGCCGGACCGCCGCGGCAGGCGGCATCCGGCGCTCCGGCGCAGGGGACGGGAAGGCAGTTTCGCGTGCTATGCTTTTTCGGACATCAATTTTGCAGGACGAATCATGGCCGGCTCATGGGGTTGCCCACACGAAACCGACGACCTGTGCTCGAAGGTCAATCACCTGCGTTGCGATCCGGGCATGAAGGGCTGCGTGCTGCATGGCCGCTTCGTCTTCGCCAACGACGACAAGAACGAAAGGCTCAGGCAGAAGCAGGGCCGGGAAGCGGCGACGGGTGGTGCCGGCGCTGACGACTCATCGACGGCAGACTGAGGCACAGCCGCGGCCGGTGCCGCCGGGACCGGCATAGCACGGCCCGCCCGGTCCGGCATGGCAGGCGCCGCCGGGCCCTGCGTAGGCAGGCCCCGTAGGTCCATCGTGGGCCGGCCCGCCGGGCGTGGAATCTGCCGGTCCGCCCGGTCCGGCATAGGCCGCTCCGCCGGGCCCGGCATAGCGCGGGCCGCCCTGTCCGGCGTAAAGAGGTCCGCCCGGCCCGGCGTAGCGCGGGCCGCCCTGTCCGGCATAGCAGGGGCCTTCATGGCCGGCCGACGCAGGTCCGCCGGGTCCGGAGTAGGCCGCTCCACCCAATCCGGAATCGCAGGCGCCGCCCTGGCCGGTGTAGCCCCTGCAATCGCAGGGGTCCATCGCCAGGGCCGGCGGCAACCAGGCCAGGGCGAACAGCAGTAGGGCGGCGGAGATCGGTTTCATGGGCTTTCGGTCCGGGTTGTCTGGTTGAACTGCGAGTCTCTTGTCGAAAGTTGGCGCTGGCGATACGGCGTTGCAGGCGTACATCGATGACCAGGCCATGGCGACCGCCGGTCGCGTCGATCAGCGCGGAAGGGTCACGACGGCGACGATGACGGCGGCGATCAGGAGCAGGACGGGAGGGCCGAGCATCGGCCTTTTGGGCACGACGACGCCGCGCAGTTTCTCGACATTTCCGCCTATCCCCTTGATGCGCACGTAGAGCTCGGCAACAGTGCCGACAATGAGCAGGAGTGACACGTAGAAGATGATCGTGCGGGTGTCCATGTCGGGGCCTAGACAGCGCTGAGCGCCTGCTCCACAGCCTCCAGGCTGCCTGTGACATCTATGGTCTGATCGAGCCCGAAATGGATCTTGGTGTACTCCTGCTCCAGGGACACCAGGTAATTCACCCGGAGCGGATTGACCTTGATCAGTGCTTTCCCGTCGTGGGCGACGAGTGTGACGAGTTTGAGGCTCATTGGCTTTTCCTTCGGCGACTGGCCGGCAACCCGGAAGGGAAGCAGTCCAATCCGCAGGCTACCCGCAATGGCGCGCTTGATATGTCTGCTGTCGAACATAACGACTCGCCGGATCACCGGGTAATCGGTCAGGCAAGATTCATTGGATGGCGTGCCGCCTTCAAGCACCGATCCGGTGCCGGCTTTCCGTCCGGACCTGGGTGCGGCAACGTACAGTGCCCGCGCTGCGGGACGCGTAGTGTCGAATCCGTGAACGGCGGTGCCCTCGGCATCCGATGCGCTCACACGACCTATGGAGACAATCTCATGAACAGCATCATTTACATCGTTGGCCTGGTCGTCGTCGTCCTGGCAGTCCTGTCCTTTTTCGGACTGCGCTGATCCTCGCTCGTCAGGCCGAAGGCATCGTTGCCGACACCTGTTTCAGCAGCAGGCTTCGTCGCCACCGGTGAACCCGCTGTTCAAGTCTTACCAGCACCACAGACACTCCAGGAGACCATGATGGATAGCGCGACCTTGAAGCACGTAGCAGCGAACGAACAGCCAGGATGGAAAACAGAGGAATACCAAGGCAAGCAAATGCATGTCTGCGCGCAGTCGCGCATGCCCGAGAACGATGCGCTTGCCGGCCATGGGGTGCAATGGACATTCAAGGTGAGAATTACCGGGATCGGCACCGGGCCGATGGACCAGGAAGCCGCCAGCGCTACATCGGATCCCGAATTGTTCTATTCCACGCAGGCTGTTGCCGAAGACATGGGTTTCCTCAGGGGTCGCGAGCTGATCGATGGGACGAAGGTGTCAAATTCCGTGTCAAACTCGGTGTCAAATTAGGTGTCGAATTGACACGCGGCCTTGTCGCGGCGCATCCATTCGAATTCCGGGACGACTGAGCCCATGCCCCGGCCGGCCTCCGCGGTGCCCGCGCCGCTGACGACGCTGCTGGCAACCCGGCGCGGCCAGCGGGTTCCGCTGCCGCCCAGGCTGGAACGTCTTTACGGCAGCCTGCGGATGCCGTCGCCGCGTGCACGCCCGCATGTCTTCAGCAATTTCGTGACGACGCTGGATGGGGTCGTTTCGCTCAATGAAAAAGGACATGCCAGCGGCGGCGACATCAGCGGCTTCAGCGCCCAGGACCGCATGGTGATGGGCCTGTTGCGCGCCATCGCCGATGTCGTGGTGATCGGTGCCGGGACGCTGGGCGCCGACAGTCGGCACCTGTGGACCGCCGCCGCCATTTTTCCCGAACTTGCCAAGGAGTACCGGCAGCTGAGCCAGGAGCTGGGTCAAGGCGAGGCGCCGTTGCACGTCATCGTCAGCGGCAGCGGCACCATTGATCTGGGCCTGCCCGTGTTCGCTTCCGGCAAGGTGCAGACCCTGATCCTGACCACGACTGCGGGTGCGAAGCACTTGCTGCGGCAGGGTGTGCCCGATTCAGTCGCGGTGCGTGCGATCGGGCGCAGCGGGCGCGCGATTTCGGCGCGGGCGATACTCGACGCAGTGTGCCGGGTGCGCCCCGTCCGGCGGATCCTGGTCGAGGGCGGGCCGCGCCTGCTCGGCGACTTCCATGCCGAACGCCTGCTCGACGAACAGTTCCTGACGCTCGCACCGCAGATTGCCGGCCGCGACGCCGGCGACGGGCGGCTCAGCCTGGTCATGGGCCAGGCCTTTGCGCCGAACCACGCCTTGTGGGGAAGCCTGAGCGACGTGCGGCGCGGCGGCAGCCACCTGTATCTGCGCTACTCGTTCCCGCGTGAATAGGCCTGGAGCCGTTCAGCCCTGCGGACTCGCCGTCATCTGCCGGCAGTGCTTTTCCAGCTCATCGGGCAGGTCGCCGGGACAGACGCCGCACAGCCGGTTGCCAGGCACCGCGAAATCGATGAAATCGGGATAGGGCAGGTTCAGCCCGGCCATCAGCTTTCTGAACTCCTCCAGGGTACGTTCGCCGCCGAGCCGCGGATTGCGCATCTTTTCCTGTGCGATCGAGGACACGTGGCGGCCCTTGTAGTCGTGCGCCGGATACACCAGAACCTCGTCCGCCAGCACGAACAGTTTTTCGCGCACGCTTTGGTACAAGGCGTCGGCATCGCCGTCCTGGAAATCGGTGCGGCCGCAGCCGTCGATCAGCAACGCATCGCCGGTGAATACCCGGTCGCCCGCCAGGTAGGAAAAGTGGCCGGCGGTGTGGCCCGGGGTGTGCAAGGGCTGCAGCGTAATGCCGCCCACCTGCAGCGGCGTGCCCTCTTCGATGCCGAGGTCGGCGCAAGGCAGCCGGTCGCAGGCCGGCGCCGCGATCCGGCTTCCAGTGCGCTTCTTCAGTTCCAGCGCGGCCGTGATATGGTCGGCGTGGATGTGGGTCTCGAGCGTGCAGGCCAAGGTCAGGCCCAGGCGCTCGAGTTCGGCCAGGTCGCGCGGGACGGCGACGATGACCGGATCGATCAACACGGCCTGGCCGGTTTCCACGCAGCCGAGCAGATAGGTATAGGTGCTGGACAGCGGCTCGAACAACTGGCGGAAGATCATCGTGTGCCCTCGCGTTGGATCAGGCGGTGTTACTCGTGCGCGATCGGCGTTTCGGTGAACAGGAATTGCTTCAAATGACTTGAGAATTTGGGGTCTTTACGCCGGATCCACTCCAGCAGCATCGAAGCGTGCTCCTTCTCCTCGTCCCGGTTGTGCACCAGGATGGCCCTGAGCACGGAGTCCTTGCAGGCATCCGCGCGCTGGTTGTACCAGTCCGCGGCTTCCAGCTCTTCCATCAGCGACACGATGGCTCTATGCATGTCGCGCGTTTCGGCGGAAAGTTCTTCGACGGGTTCGTGATAACCGACACTGGACATCCGATGCTCCCTATGAATGGTGGATTTGTTGCGGAAACCTGTTTGGCGTACTCACCGGCGCTCCTGCGGCGCGGCGGCGGTTACGCGCCAGACGGCATTGCCGACATCGTCGGCGACCAGCAAGGCGCCCCGGCGGTCGATGGCGACGCCGACCGGGCGGCCGTAAGCCTTGCCGCTCTCGCTGAGGAATCCGCTCAGCACGTCGAGCGGGACTCCGGCTGGCTTGCCATTGACGAAGGGTACGAAGATCACCTTGTAGCCGCTGTGCGGCCGGCGGTTCCACGAGCCGTGCTGGCCGACGAACATGCCTTTGGCGAAAGCCGCGGGCAGCGTGTTGCCGGCCGCGGCGGCCAGGCCGAGCGAGGCGGTGTGCGGCCCGAGGGCATAGTCGGGGACGATGGCGCGGGCCACCAGGTCCGGCCGCTGCGGGCTCACGCGCGCGTCGACATGCTGGCCGTAGTAGCTGTAGGGCCAGCCGTAGAAGCCGCCGTCCTGCAGCGAGGTCATGTAGTCGGGCACCAGGTCGCTGCCGAGTTCGTCACGCTCGTTCACCGCGGTCCATAATGCGCCGCTGTCAGCTTCCCAGGCCATGCCGACTGGATTGCGCAGCCCGGAAGCGAAAATCCGGTGCGCGCCGTTCTTGAGGTCCACCTCCCACACGGCGGCGCGTCCGGCTTCGACTTCCATGCCGCGTTCGGCCACGTTGCTGTTGGAGCCGACGCTCACATAGAGTCGGGTGCCGTCGCGGCTCGCAACCAGGTTCTTGGTCCAGTGATGGTTGTTCGGCCCGCCCGGCAGTTCGACCCGCCGCGTGCCGGGCGCGGTGATGCGCGTGTCGCCCGCCGCATAAGGGAAGCGCAACACCGCGTCGGCGTTGGCCACGTAAAGGCTGTTGCCGACGAGTGCCATGCCGAACGGCGAGCTGAGCCCGGCCAGCAGCACCGTGCGCAGATCGGCAATGCCGTCGCCATCGGTGTCGCGCAACAGCGTGATGCGGTTGGCGCTGGGCACCGCCGCGCCGGCGCGTTGCATCACCAGGCCGGTGATCCAAGCCTTGAAGCCATAGTCGGTTTCGGCTTTGGGCGGAGCATTGGTCTCCGCCACCAGCACGTCGCCGTTGGGCAGCACGTAAAGCCAGCGCGGATGGTCGAGGCCGCGGGCGAAGGCGGCGACGCGCATTCCGGCTGCGGCCTGTGGCGTGACGCCGGCAGGCCAGCCGATCGCGGGCGCGATATTCACGGTCGGAATCAGCGATTCTTGTGCTGCGGGCAATGCGGGCTGCGGCCCGGTGCCGGCGGCGATCGGCAGCGTGGCCATGTCACCGCAGGCGCCAAGTGACAGGGCCGCCAGTGTCATCGACAGCAGAAATTTCAGGTTCATGAATCCCTTCCTCCCACGCGAACAGGCCAGCGCCTACTTGCGCCGCGGCCGCGACAGGACAGGCTGTGCCGCCTGCAGCCGGCCGGCCCGCAATTCGACCACGGCCTTGGCCACGGCGCGCGCCACATTGCGCGCTTCTTCCTGCACCGCCAGGTCCCGGTCCAGCGCCTCGTGACTGCTGGCATATGGCTCGTAGTAGCCGATGTAGCGGTCCAGCCTGGCTTGCGCGCCGGCGTCGATGAAACCCATCCAGTCGAGCCAGTCGGACAGGGCGCGGCGCGCGTCGTCGACGCCGGCCACGTCGCCGTGCACGATCAGACCGTAGGCGCGCCCGGCCAGATGCTGCGGATAGTCCCAGCCGGCCAGTTCGAGTTCCTTGGCCTTGGCGGCCTTCTTGCCGCCGGTCGAGGTCGGGTCCGGGTTGCCGCCATCGGCACAGACCAGGCGGTCGATCATAAGTTTCAGCGGGCTCGGGCTCTGGTACCAATACACGGGCGAGACGATGATCACCGCGTGCGCTGCCGCCCAGCGCTCGTAGATCTCCGCCATCCAGTCGTTGGTCTGGTTCAGTGCGTGATTCGGGTAGCAACTGCAGGGCCAGTGGCACAGGGGCATCGCGGTCGACACGCAGCCCTTGCAGGGGTGGATCTTGCGTCCGTAGTCGGAGGTCAGCAGGCTCAGGTCGAGCACGTCCGTTTCGATCGCGGCCTGCTCCAGTGCTTCGCGCGCGAGGCCCAGCAGCCGGAAGCTCTTCGAGATCTCGCCCGGGCAGGTGCCATCGTTGCGCGCCGAGCCGCAGATCAGCAGCACCCGCGAGGGCGTCAGCGGATCGGCCCAGCGCAACTGCGCGTCGTCGATGCGCTGTTTGGTCGCAAGCCACTCGCTCGACAACTCGTAGTCGGGATCGGCATGGCCCGGTCCGGCCTTCTGCGTGAAGGGGGCCTTGCGGCCTTCGCTGTAGGCCTGCCAGGCGATTTCTTCGAGCCGCGCAATCGACTGATCCTCGGCGCGGAAGGCCGGATCGACGAAGGAGGCGCGAAAGCGCAGGCCGAATTCGGCGCGCGGCAGCGGCTCCGGCGCCTGGCCCTGGCGAATCTCAATCACGGCGATTCCAATCGGCGTCGGCAACAGCTTGCAGGGCCGGCCTGCAAGGCGCATTGAAAGCAAGCTCGGGGAACATGCTGCAGGACATCGACAGGTTCACGCTCACGCCATGCTGAGGTCTTTGGCTGCGCCGACCGCAGCCTCGATGACTTTCCGTGCGCTGGCTGTCTCCTGCTCCGTCAGGGTTTCCGCGACCAGCACCACCTGGCCGCTGGCGATGGCATCGCGGACCAAGTCCGAAAGCCAGCCGTCCTTGTGCTTGACGCCAGTCTGGGCTCCTGCCGCGGCACCGATCAGGCCGCCGAGGCTGGCACCCCAGCCGAGCATGACCAGCGGGGCCACCAGCGGGCTGGCAATGAACAGGCTCAGGCTGCCGGCGACGATCGCCACCTGGGCCAGGGCGCCGATGCCGGTGCCGACCGCGGCGCCGATCGCGCCGTCCACCAGCACATTGGTCAACACTTCGTTGTCGGCCGATCCCGGCGCCGGGGCGGGCGGTACCGACTCGGTATCCAGCAGATGCAGCCGGGTGCGCGGCAAACCAAGCTCGATCAGCCGGGCAAGTGCAGTTTCGGCCTCTTCGTGGTGTGCGAAAAAGCCCGATACATGGTGGCGGTATGGGTTCATGGCGCTACTCCAGGACGTGTTCCGCGGAACGATATTCAAGGCTACCCGGTGCGGCCCGCGCGCTCTGTGCGCCATCGCACCAAGGCGACGCCGGCGGCGGCCAGACGAGCCTTGCCGTCGGTGAAGGCCGGGCTCAGTCATCCGGCCTATGCGCGCCAGCGCACCGACCTGCCTGCTGCGGGCCTCCATTATTCAGCTTCTCCTGCGGAGCGACGTCGCTTCTCCCGGAGATCCCATTTCACGGAAATCGCCAATGTCCAAGGCACGAAGGGCCCCCGTTCTTGTCCATGATGCCGCCAGGACCGGCGGTTTGACCGAATTGCGGCATCAGGAATCCCTGCTTAAAACCGGGGCCTTGCAGAATGCGATTCTGAACAGCGCCAACTTCTCCAGCATCGCCACCGACGAAAAGGGCGTGATCCAGATTTTCAACGTCGGCGCCGAGCGCATGCTGGGCTACGCCGCTGCCGACGTCATGAACAAGATCACCCCGGCCGACATTTCCGATCCGCAGGAGGTCATCGCCCGCGCCAAGGCCTTGAGCAAGGAACTCAAGACGCCGATCGCGCCAGGTTTCGAAGCCCTGGTGTTCAAGGCCTCGCGCGGCATCGAGGACATCTACGAACTGACCTACATCCGCAAGGACGGCAGCCGCTTCCCGGCCGTGGTCTCGGTCACCGCGCTGCGCGATGCGCAGAATGCCATCATCGGCTACCTGCTGATCGGCACCGATAACACCGCGCGCAAGCAGGCCGAAGAGGCCTTGCAGAAGGCCGGCGCCCTGCAAAGCGCGATTTTCAACAGCGCCAACTTTTCCAGCATCGCCACCGACGCCAGGGGCGTGATCCAGATTTTCAACGTCGGTGCCGAGCGCATGCTGGGTTATGCCGCCGCCGACGTGATGAACAAGATCACCCCGGCCGACATTTCCGATCCGCAGGAAGTCATCGCGCGCGCCAAGGCGCTGACCCTCGAACTCGATACGCCGATTGCGCCGGGCTTCGAAGCCCTGGTGTTCAAGGCCTCGCGCGGCATCGAGGACATCTACGAACTGACCTACATCCGCAAGGACGGCAGCCGCTTCCCGGCGGTGGTCTCGGTCACCGCACTGCGCGACGAACAGGACGCCATCATCGGCTACCTGCTGATCGGTACCGACAACACGGCGCGCAAGCAGGTCGAAGCCGAGCGCAGCCAGCTCGATCAGGCGCTGCAGGATCGCAACGTCGAGCTGGAAAGCGCCCGGCTGGTCGCCGACAAGGCCAACCAGGCGAAATCGGATTTCCTTTCCAGCATGAGCCACGAATTGCGCACGCCGCTGAATGCCATCCTCGGCTTCACCCAGCTCATGGAATCCGGCGCGCCGCCGCCGACGCCGGCCCAGCAGCGCAATCTCGACCAGATACTCAAGGCCGGCTGGTATTTGCTGGAGCTGATCAACGAGATCCTCGATCTGGCCCTGATCGAGTCGGGCAAGGCGACGCTGTCGCACGAGCCGGTATCGCTGGTCGAGGTGATGACCGAGTGCCGCGCCATGGTCGAGCCGCAGGCGCAGAAGCGCGGCATAGGCATGAGCTTTCCGCGTTTCGAATTGCCCTATTTCGTCAGCGCCGACCGGACCCGGGTGAAACAGGTCCTGATCAACCTGCTGTTCAACGCCATCAAGTACAACCGGGCCGACGGCGCCGTCGCCGTCGAGTACGTCCTGAGTCCGCCCAATGCAATTCGCATCACCGTGCGCGATACCGGCGCCGGCCTGACGCCGGAGCAGGTCGCCCAGTTGTTCCAGCCCTTCAATCGCCTGGGCAAGGAAGCCAGCGCCGAGGAGGGCACCGGCATCGGCCTGGTGGTGACCAAGCGCCTGGTCGAGTTGATGGGCGGCAGCATCGGCGTGAACAGCAGTGCCGGGGTGGGCAGCGAATTCTGGTTCGAACTGGGCCTGACCGCGGCGCCGCTGCTGTCCATCGAGGAGGCCGCGCAGGCGGCATGGGTGCGGCCGCCGGAACTGGCCGGGGCGCCGCAGCGCACGGTGCTGTATGTGGAGGACAACCCGGCCAACCTGGAACTGGTCGAGCAACTCATTGCGCGCCGTCCCGAGCTGCGCCTGCTTTCCGCCGCCGACGGCAAGACCGGCATCGAGTTTGCACTGGCCTATCAGCCGCAGGTGATCCTGATGGACATCAACCTGCCCGGCATCAGCGGGCTCGACGCCATGAAGGTCCTGCGCGCCGACCCGTCGACGGCGCATATTCCGATCATCGCGCTGAGCGCCAACGCGGTGCCGCATGACATCGAGAAGGCGCTGCAGGCGGGATTCTTCGACTATCTGACGAAACCGATCAAGGTCAATCTGTTCATGGATACGCTGGACGTGGCGCTGAACATTGCGCAAACTGCAACCAACCGCATGGCACAACAGGAGCTCTTATGAAGCTTTCCGAGACCGAAATTCTCGATGCCGGCATTCTGATCGTCGACGATCAGGAATCGAACATCGCCCTGCTCGAACGCTTGCTGGGCGAATCCGGCTATACCCACGTCAGCTCGACCATGAATCCGGAAGAGGTCTGCGCGCTGCATCGCCAGAACCACTACGACCTGATCCTGCTCGACCTGCAGATGCCCGGCATGGATGGTTTCCAGGTCATCGAGGCGCTCAAGACCAACGCCGGCGACGGTTATCTGCCGGTGCTGGTCATCACGGCCCAGCCCGGCCACAAGCTGCGCGCACTGCAGGCCGGCGTGCGCGATTTCGTCAGCAAGCCCTTCGATCTGCTCGAAGTCCGCACGCGCATCCGCAACATGCTGGAAGTGCGGCTGCTGTACCGCAAGCTGGAGAATTACAGCAAGGAGCTGGAGCAGACGGTGGCCGAGCGCACCGCCGAATTGCGCGAAAGCGAAGCCCGTTATCGCAGCCTGACCGAACTCGCCTCCGACTGGTACTGGGAGCAGGACGAGAAGGGGAATTTCACCAAGGTCTCCGGCCCGGTGCTGGAGATGCTCGGCATCCAGGTCGGTCCGCTGCAGGGCGACGCGCGCGAAGTGCGCGACGTGCGCAGCGAGGGCTGGAACCAGACGGAACGGGCGGCATTGCAGGCCGCCATTGCGGCACGCGAGCCCTTCCTCGACCTGATCTTCAGCCGCAGCAATCCCAACGGCACGCAACAGAAATTCCAGGTCAGCGGCGAGCCGATGTTCAACAAGTCGCTGCGCTTCGTCGGCTACCGCGGCATCGGCATCGAACTCACCGCCAGGGAGGACAGCCATGCCGGCAGCGCCTAGCCCGAATCAGAACCACCTGCTGGCGGCGCTGCCGACGGCGGAATTCGAGCTGCTGGCGCCGCACCTGGAGCTGGTCGCATTGCCGCTGGGCGAGATGCTCTACGAGCCTGACCGGCAACTGCAGCATGCCTATTTCCCGACCACGGCGATCGTGTCCCTGTTGCATGTGATGGAGTCGGGCGCATCGGCCGAATCGGCCGGGGTGGGCAATGAAGGCGTGGTCGGCGTTTCGCTGTTCATGGGCGGCGAAACCACCACCAGCTCTGCCGTGGTGCAGACCGCGGGATACGCCTATCGGCTCGACCGTCGCTGGCTGCTGCAGGAGTTCAATCGCTCCGGCCTGCTGCAGCGCCTGTTGCTGCGCTATACCCAGGCGCTGATGACGCAGATGTCGCAGACCGCGGCCTGCAACCGGCACCATTCGGTGGAGCAGCAACTGTGCCGCTGGCTGTTGTTGACCCAGGATCGCGTCGCCCAGCGCGAACTGGTGATCACCCAGGAATTGATCGCCGGCATGCTCGGCGTGCGCCGCGAAGGCGTCACCGAAGCCGCCGGAAACCTGCAGCGCGCCGGGTATATCAGTTACCGCCGCGGCCATATCGCCGTGCTCGATCGGGCCGGGCTGGAGACCCGCAGCTGCGAATGCTACGCCCTGGTCAGGAAGGAACTGGCTAGGCTGCTGTCCGATGTGCCGTATCGCCAGGAGGCCACGGCCGCCCGTTGATTGCGCGGCAGGGGCGCGTGGCGCAAGAGTTGGCGCTGGCGGTACGGCGTTGATGATGTTTGCGGCCCGCCCCCGAATCGACCCGGCTCAGGCACTATCCAGCCTTCATCCCTGATCTGCAAGGAAACCCATGGCCAGACCGGCGCAAGCGAACAAGGCACCCGCAACGACGCGGCGCAAGGCAAAAAGCTCAGCCGCGTCGGTCGCGCCGGCCGAGTCGGCTGGGGCGACCGGCGCCGGGCGTCGGGCGCCGCCTTTCTCCATCGTCGGCATCGGCGCCTCGGCCGGCGGACTGGAAGCCCTGGAACAGTTTCTCGGCAATGTGCCGTTCGGCAGCGACATGGCCTTCGTGGTGATCCAGCATCTCGATCCCGACCA
>JAUYSD010000126.1 GCA_030696505.1 Sulfuritalea sp.
TGCTGCGCCCGAAGGCACCTTAGATCACCCTTGCTGCATTCATCCCGTCCCGCCCACCGTCAGCCCGTCGATCCGCAGGGTCGGCTGACCGACGCCGACCGGCACGCTCTGGCCTTCCTTGCCGCAGGTGCCGACGCCCGAATCGAGCGCCATGTCGTTGCCGATCATGGCGACGCGCATCATCGCCTCGGGGCCGCTGCCGATCAGCGTGGCGCCTTTGACCGGGGCGGTGATCCTGCCGTTTTCGATCAAATAGGCCTCGGCGGTCGAAAAGACGAACTTGCCGCTGGTGATATCGACCTGGCCGCCGCCGAAGTTGGCCGCATAGAGGCCCTTCTTCACCGACTTGATGATTTCCTGCGGATCGTGGCTGCCGTTGAGCATCGTGGTATTGGTCATGCGCGGCAGCGGCAGGTGGGCGAAGGATTCGCGGCGGCCGTTGCCGGTCGGTGCGACATTCATCAGCCGCGCGTTCAGCGTGTCCTGCAGGTAGCCGACCAGGATGCCGTCCTCGATCAGCACCGTGCGCTGTGTCGGGTTGCCTTCGTCGTCGATGGTCAGCGAACCGCGGCGGTCGGCGATGGTGCCGTCATCGACCACGGTGACGCCCTTGGCCGCCACACGCTGGCCGATGCGTCCGGCGAAGGTCGAGCTGCCCTTGCGGTTGAAGTCGCCTTCGAGGCCGTGGCCGACCGCTTCGTGCAGCAGGATGCCGGGCCAGCCCGGGCCCAGCACCACGGTCATTTCGCCGGCCGGGGCGGGCTTGGCCGCCAGGTTGACGCTGGCCTGGTGCACCGCCCGCTCGGCATAGTCCAACAGCACGGCGTCGCTGAAGTAAGCATAATCGAAGCGGCCGCCGCCGCCGGCGGAACCCTGCTCGCGCCGGCCCTTTTCTTCCATGATCACGGAAATCGAAATGCGCACCAGCGGCCGCACGTCGGCCGCCATCTGGCCATCGGAGCGGGCCACCAGCACCACCTCCCAGGTGCCGGCGACGCTGGCCATGACTTCCCTGACGCGCGAGTCGGCGGCGCGCGCCATGGCCTCGAGGCGCTCCAGCAGCCTGACCTTGGCGGCGTCGTCGAGCGAAGCGATCGGATCGTTGCCGGCATACAGCGCGGCCGGCTGCTTGCGGCGCTTGAGCAGCGGCGCCAGGCGCTGGGCGCCGGCCGCGGCGATGGCCCGGGTGGTGCCGGCGGCGGCCTGCAGCGCGGCCATGCTGATGTCGTCGGAATAGGCGAAGGCGGTCTTCTCGCCCGACAGCGCGCGCACGCCGACGCCTTGTTCGATGTTGAAGCTGCCCGATTTGACGATGCCCTCTTCGAGGCTCCAAGCCTCCGAGCGCGCGTACTGGAAATACAGGTCGGCGTAATCGACATGATTGCCGAACAGCTGGCCGAACACCCGTTCCAGCTGATGGGGCGCCAGTCCGTGCGGCTTGAGCAGGGTCTGTTCGGCGATTTCGAAGAGGGGGATGGGGCTGGCGGGAGCGTTCATGGCTTTCCTTAAGTTTCCTACATTTGTTTCCTGCGTTTCCTACAGTATGCGGTGTTTCAGGGCCGGCAGACTGGTTCTGGTGTCGACCAGGTATTGTCGATTCAGTTCGGCGAGGACCACACCTTCGCCCTTGTCCATGCGCGCCAGGATCTCACCCCAGGGATCGATGATCATGCTGTTGCCATGGGTCAGGCGCCCCGTCGGGTGCCGTCCGCCCTGGGCTGCTGCCAGAACGTAGCACTGGTTTTCCACGGCGCGCGCGCGCAGCAGTATTTCCCAGTGCGCGCGGCCGGTGGTTTCGGTGAAGGCGGCGGGCAGCACCAGCAGATCCAGCGGGTTTGGCAACTGAGCCAGTGCACGGAACAGCTCGGGGAAACGCAGGTCGTAGCAGATCGCGACGCCGACGCGTCCGAGCGGGGTGTCGAAGCTCACCAGCTGGTCGCCGCGTTCGATGGTGGCGGCTTCGTCGTAGGCCTCGTCGCCCTTGTGGAAATTGAACAAGTGGATCTTATCGTAGCGCGCCACGCGTTCGCCCTGCGGGTTGTACACCAGGCAGCTGTTGCGCAGTTTGGCGGGATCTCGCGCCATCAGGGGAATCGAGCCGCCGACCAGCCACAGGCCGTGGCGGCGCGCGGTTGCGGCCAGGAAATCCTGCATCGGACCGGTCCCATCCGACTCGCGCGCCGCGAGGCGGTCGGTATCGGTGGCGCCGATCAGCGGAAAGTATTCGGGCAGGGCCACCAACTGCGCGCCCGCCGCTGCAGCCTCGGCGATCAGGCGGCCGGCGGTGGCGAGATTGGGCGCCACCTCGGGTCCGGAAATCATTTGTACGGCGGCGATCTTCATGGCCTGCCGCCGGGCCGCCCCAAGGCAGCCATTCCAGGACGCTGCGAGCGCAGCGAGCCGTAGTCACCTCTTTGCCTGGCAAAGGGGGTGGGGGATAAGTCATTCATTTGTTTTCCTCCGTGGCTTTCTGCGCTCCCAGCTTTTCGACCTTGGGGTCGGCCCAGCTGCCGGTCACTGCGTATTCGAAGGCAAAGGCCTGGTCCAGCGGGTCCCGGAATATCTTCTGCGCGGCCCAGACCACCGCGCCGGCGACCGGGTTGGCGATCATGGCGCCGACCGCCAGCGATTCTCCCACGGCGGGTTGCACGCGGACCTTGAGGTTCTGCGTCTCGGCGCCGAGGCTGACCGTGCCGTTCATCAGCACCTTGGCCGAAGGCCCCTTGATCTCCAGGTCCCTGGTTTCCATCACGCCGCGGTTCACCGCGAAATTGCCGGCGATGTTGTCGAAGGCAAAACCTTCGCTGAAGACATCGCGGAAATCCAGCGTGATGCGCCGCGGCAGGGATTGCAGGCTGAGGATGCCGAGCAGGCGGCCGACACCCGGTTCCAGCTTGACGAATTGACCGTTGGCGGCGTCGAGGCTGAGCTTGCCGGAGAGCGAGGCATAGTCGATGGTGAAGGGCGAACCGCTCCATGCCAGGTCGCCGGCGAGGTTGGCGCTGCCGCGGCGCACCGAGTCGGGGTAGCCGATGCGCGCCAGCATCTTCTCGATGCTCTTGGCGCCGAGCTTGAATTTGACCTGGGTGGCGGCCTGGGTCGGGCTGGAACGCCAGCGACCGCTGGCGTCCAGCGTGCCGTCGTCGTTCTTCATCTCGATCTGCGTGTTCCAGGAGCCGTCGACGTTCTCCGCCGCGATGCGCACGGTACCCAGCGCGCGGTCCTTGTACGCAAGCTGGTCGACCGTGATATCGAGCGCGGGAATCTGCTCGATGACTTCGCTGGCCTTGGCCTGGAGGACTTCCGGCGTGGCGACCACGGCCGGAATCGAAAACTGGGCGATGCGGCCGGACAGCTTGCCTTTGCCGGCGCTGTTCCATTCGAAGTTGCCGGCCAGCTCGCGGCTCTTCATGTCGAAACGCGTGCTGGTGCTCGCCTCCGGCCGGCTACCGCTGATGCGGACGTCGTGGAAGTGCTTGTCGTGCAGTTTCAGGTCGGCGGTACGCAGGTCGAATTGCACCGTGGGCAGCGGCAGCGGTTTCTCGTTCTTGCCGTTGTCATCGGCCGGTCTGACCAGCAGGCCGCGCCAGAAATCGGCATCGATGTGCGGCAGATTGGCCGCCAGCATCAGGTTGCGTTCCGGCATGGCGGCGCTGACATCGCCGACCGTCAGCACGCCACGCGTGACCACCGCCGGCGTGACATCGTTACGGCGCACCAGTTGCAGGCGCAGCACGCGACCGAGACTGATGTCGAGCATGTCCAGGGCCGTGCTGCTCTTTGCCGCCGTGGCGTCAGCGCCAACTCTTGCCGCGCCGCGTGCGGCGGCCTCGGGTGGCGGCTTGCGCTCGAAGCTGAAGGCCAGCGCGTCGGTGGCCGGCTTGTTGAAGGGCGCGGGCAGGCTCGATGAAAGCCCGATCAAGTTGGATGTCAGCCTGACCTCCGCCGCCTTCTTCCTCACCTGCACGCTGGCCATCCATTTTGCGCTGCCGGCCAGATGGTCGAACACCGGTTGCGGGTACTCGCGGCGCAGCGTGGCGACGGCGATTTCGCCGGCAGCGTCGACCTGAACATTGCCGTCGCCGGCCGTCTTCACGTCGACCGTCAGAGGCGAACCGAGCAGCGTGCCGCGGATGCCGCGCGCTTCGAGATGGTCGGCGGAGAAACGCAGCTTGCCGCGTACTTCGGCCAGCGGCGGCAGGTCCTTATCCACTGTGAGGCGGTTGTCGTCGAAGCGATAGCTGCCATCGACCCTGGAAGTCGCCAGGCGGCGCAAGGGCAGGGCGAGCTTGAGATCGAGTTCGCCGCGGCCTTCCGCCCGCATCTCCTCGGTGAAATGGTCGATGCGTTCGCCGACCGGGCTGGCCTCGATGAAGCGCAGGAAATCCGCGGTCGGCCCGGCGGCCTTGCCGCTCACCGTGAGCAGCTCCTCGGCCTGTTCGATATCGGCAATCTCGGCGCGCACTTCGCGCAGGTCGACGCCGAAGATGCGACCTTGCTTGCCGGTGATCAGCATGCGCTGGCCGGCGAACAGCAGCTCGCCTTCGATGTCGTTGATCTCCGGCCAGCTGTCGGCGTAGCGCAGCGTCGCGTCGCGGAACTTGCCGCGCACTTCGAACACGCCGCCCAGGCCGTCGCGGTAAGGAAACCGGCGCAGGTCGCCGCGCAGCTTGAGCGTGGTTTCGCTGGCCTTGCCGCCGATGATCGCGACGCGCAGCCATTCGCGCACATTCTTGCCCACCGCCAGCGGCATGTAGCGCCAGACCGAGGCGCCGCTGCCGCGCGTGAGGCGGGCGTCGAGATCGAGCTGGCCGGGGCCAGCGTCCAGCGCACGCCAGGTGCCGCTGGCTTCGCCGGCGGCATCCCGGTTGTGGAACGAGGCCTTCTGCAGCTTCACCTGCAGGCCATCGGCGGCGGCCTTCCAGTCGAGGTCGGCGGCGAAGGCCTCGAGTTCCAGCCGCGGCTCGGCGAAAACGGTGGGCAGTTCGAAGGCGGCGCGCTGGCCGTCGAGCTTGAGGGTGCCGCCGCTCTGGTTGCCGTCGACGCGACCGTTGATCCCGGCGATGCCCGGCACCGGTCCCAGGGCGGTGAGCCCGAGGCCTTCGAAGCGCCCCTTGACGCTCCATTTTTCGAGCGTGCCGGCGCTCGCGGCTGCGCCTTTCCAGTCCAGTTTGAGGTCGAACACCCGGCCGCGCGGTGCGTGGCGGGCCAGCCGGGCGCGGCTCGCATCGTCCAGCGGCAGGTGGGCGGCGAGGCGCGCCAGGACGTCGAGATCGAGGCCGTTGGCGGTCGCCGAGCCCTGGCCCGCACGATTGGCGGCGGCACCCTGCCACGCGAGTTTCAGGTCGGTCGGCGCCAGCGCCAGGCCGTCCCGGGTGGCCAGCGTCAGATGCTTGAGTTCGGCCTCGAAGCCCGTATCGAGGCGATGCCCGGCCAGGCGCCCTTCGAGCTGCAGCAGATCGAGTTCGGGCAGGTCGGGTCGCAGTTGCAGGCGCACGTCGGCCAGGCGCACGTCGGCGGTGGTCGACACCAGGCGCCGGTCGGCAATGCCCAGCCACAGCCGCAGGGCGCCGCTGCCTTGCGGCACGGCCACCGGGTAATCGACCCAGGCGCGCCAGCCGGCGAGGTCGGCGTAGTCCAGCTCGGCATACACCTCGCCCTTCCAGGCCTGCAACTGGTCGAGGTCCTGCCCCTTGAAATCACCGCGGATGTCGATGCGTGCCGCCAGATGGGGCGGCGGCTCGGCGGTAAAGCCGAAGCGATGGCGGCTGCCGCTGTTGTCGAGCTGGAAGTCGAGATGCTTGAGTTCCAGCGGCGCCGCGCCGCGTAGTTCGTCCTGCCAGGCGATGCTGGCATCGCGCACGACGATGCGCTGCTGCACCAGCAACCAGTCGGCAAAGCCGGCCTGCTGGTCCGCCTGGGGCGTGATTTCGAGTCCGGCGGCGAACAGGCGGCCCTCGCGATCGCGACGCAGCACCAGGCTCGGCGTCTTGAGTTCGAGCCGGGCCAGGCGCAACTGGAAATTCCACAGCGAGCTCCAGGACAGCTCGGCCTCGACCTGGTCGAAAGCCAGCGCGGCGCGTCCCTCGGCATCGCGGATTTCGAAGCCGCCGAGCTTCAGCGCGGGGTGCAGGCCGGCCCAGTGCGCCTCGATGCGGCCTATGCCGACCGGACGGTTGACGGCCGAACTGATCAGTTGCTCGACATCGCCGCGATAGTTTTCGATCTGCGGCAGGATCGCGTAGCGCAAGGCCAGCAGCATCAGGCCGAAGGCAAAGTAGGCGATCGTGATTGCCCACAGCGAGGCGCGCAGCAGGGCTCCCAGCCACGGATTGGCTTGCGCCGACCGGCGCAGACGGGAACCGAGGTGAGAGCTGATTCGGGAAATGATGGGCGTCGAGGCTCGCGGTGCGGACATGAAGGGGAGGCTGCCTTGGCCCAAGCTAAAATGATGGGCTACAACAGCGCTTTATCCATAAATTCTAACCGATGCCCTCCCTCGCCGATATCGTCGAAACATCCCGTTACCTTGAGCGTCTGTTGTCCTCCAGGCCGGCGTTGGCGGCCGAAGTCGAGGCTTCCCTGGAGCAGCCCGTCACCGCCGCCGAGCTTGCGGCCTGGCTCGACGCGCAGCCGCTGGGCGAGGACAACCTGAAGCCGGTGCTGCGCCAGCTCAAGCAGCGCGCCTACGCCCGCATTGCCGCGCGCGATCTGGCGGGTCTGGCGCCCCTGGCCGAAGTCACCGAATGCATGACCCAGATCGCCGAACTGGCCGTGAGCAAGGCCGTCGAGGTGCTCGGCCGCGGCCTGATCGAGCGTTACGGTGCGCCGCGCGGCGCCGACGGACGGCTGCAGGAACTGATCGTGGTCGGCATGGGCAAGCTCGGCGGGCGCGAACTGAACGTCTCGTCAGACATCGACCTGATTTTCGTGTTTCCCGAAGACGGTGAGACCGACGCGGTCGATGCAAGTTCGCGTTCCATTTCCAACGTCGAGTTCTTCACCCGTCTCGGTCGCGGCCTGATCAATGCCATCGCCGAAGTCACCGGCGACGGCCAGGTGTTCCGCGTCGACATGCGCCTGCGGCCCAATGGCGAATCGGGGCCGCTGGTGTGCTCCTTCGACATGCTGGAAAATTACTTCATCACCCAGGGCCGCGAATGGGAGCGCTACGCCTGGATCAAGGCGCGGCCCCTGACGGGTAGCCGCCACGATGAGCTGGAGAAAGTCCGCCAGCCGTTCGTGTTCCGCAAGTATTTCGATTTCGGCGCGATCAACGCCATGCGCGGCCTGCACGCCCAGATCCGCCGCGAGGTGGCGAAGAAGGACATGGCGGACAACGTCAAGCTGGGTCCCGGCGGCATCCGCGAAATCGAATTCATCGCCCAGGTGTTCCAGCTGATCCGCGGCGGGCGCGATACGCCGCTGCAGATCAAGCCGACCCAGCAGGTGCTGAAGCTGCTCGCCGAGCGCGGCACCCTCAATGCCGACGCCGCCGCCGAACTGGCGTCCGCCTACAACTTCCTGCGCCGCCTCGAGCATCGCCTGCAATATCTCGACGATGCCCAGACGCACAGCCTGCCGCCGGGCACCGAGGACCGCCGCCGCGTGGCCCGGGCCATGGGCTTCGGCAGCTATGAAGCCCTGTTGGAGGAGCTCGACGACCATCGCGCCACGGTGTCGCGCCACTTCGAGCAGGTGTTTGCCGACCCGAATCACGGCGAGCACGCCCTGGCGGGACTTTGGCAGGATGCGGGCGGCGACGATCAGGAGGAGAAGTTCGAGCGCCTCGGTTACCGCAACCCGCCGGCCGCCGCGCAACGCATCGCGGCGCTGCGCGCGGGGCCGCTCTACCAGCAGATGTCGCAGGACATCCGCGGCCGTTTCGATGTCCTGGTGCCGCGCCTGATCGAGGCCGCGGCCGAGTTGCCGAATCCCGACGAGACCCTGTCGCGCGGCGTCGATCTGCTCGAATCGATCTCGCGCCGCGCCGCCTATCTGGCGCTGCTGCAGCAGTACCCGCAGGCCTTGCAGAAGGTCGCGCAATTGCTCAGCAGCTCCAGTTGGGCGGCCAACTACCTGCAGCGCCATCCGATCCTGCTCGACGAACTGCTCGACCCGCGCCTGCTCGATGCCGTCTCCGACTGGGAGGCGTTCCGCAGCCAGCTGACGGCGCGCCTGGAGGAGCTGGAGCCCGATACCGAGCAGCAGATGGACAGCCTGCGCGAGGCGCACCACGCCCAGGTGTTCCGCCTGCTGACGCAGGACGTCGCCGGCCTGCTGACGGTGGAAAAACTCGCCGACCACCTCTCGGAACTGGCCGACATCCTGCTCGCCGCGGCGATCCAGCGCGCCTGGCTGAAAATGCCCAAGCGCCACTGCGAGACGCCGAAGTTCGCCGTCATCAGTTACGGCAAGCTGGGCGGCAAGGAGCTCGGCTACGCCTCCGATCTCGACCTGGTCTTTCTGTTCGACGATCCCGCCCCCGAGGCCGGCGAGAATTACGCTCGGCTCGGCACCCGCCTGAACACCTGGCTGTCGGCGCAGACCTCGGCCGGGCAACTGTTCGAGACCGACCTGCGGCTGCGGCCCAATGGCGATTCCGGCCTGATGGTCAGTTCCATGGCGGCTTTCCGCAAGTACCAGCTCGAATCGGCCTGGGTCTGGGAACACCAGGCCCTGACCCGCGCCCGCTTTTCTGCCGGCGACCGCGCCGTGGGCGAGGCCTTCGAGCGCATCCGCTGCGAAGTCCTGCGCCAGCAGCGCGACCTCGCCAAACTGCGCGAGGAAGTGCTGGCAATGCGGCAGAAGATGGTCGACGCGCACGGCACCAAGGGCGATCAGCGCGAGTACGTGTTCGATCTCAAGCACGATCCCGGCGGTCTGGTCGATGTCGAATTCATGGTGCAGTACCTGGTGCTCGGCTACTCCCATCGCCACCCCGAACTGACCGGCAACCTGGGCAATATCGCGCTGCTCAAAATCGCCGCCGGCCTGGGCCTGATCCCCGCCGAGCTGGCTGAAACGGTGCGCAACGCCTACCGCGATTACCGCCGCATGCAGCACGAACTGCGCCTCAACGCCGCGCGGGCAAGGGTTGCGCCGGACCTGGTGCAGCAGCGCGTGGAAGCCGTGCGCGAGTTGTGGCGCCTGGTGTTCGCCGATTCCGCTTCTGCGTGACCGGCGCTGCAACCGTTCCGCTGGCGCGGAACCCGGGAGCATCGCCTTGCTCCGCACTGCCTTCGGGTCGTCGCCAGCGCCGACTTTTCGATCTGGACCTGGCTTTGGCGGATAAAATTCAGATCACTCCCTGAAGCCTCATTACCGCATTAAGGACTACCATGCCCGTCAATTACGCCACTCCCGCCCCCGAAGCCCTGTTCCCCGTCGCCGGCGTCCGTCTCGGTACGGCCGAGGCGGGCATCCGCAAGCTGAATCGACGCGACCTGACCGTGATCGAATTCGCGCCGGGCAGTCGCGCCGCCGGCGTGTTCACGCAGAACCGCTTCTGCGCGGCGCCGGTCACCGTGTGTCGCGAGCATCTGGCCGGCGACAGCGGCATACGCGCCTTGGTGATCAACACCGGCATCGCCAACGCCGCCACCGGCGAGCAGGGGCTGCAGGCCGCGCGCGACACCTGCGCCGCGGCGGCGCAGTTGCTGGGCTGCACACCGCGCGAGGTGCTGCCCTTCTCGACCGGCGTGATTCTCGAACACCTGCCGGTGGAACGCCTGATCGCCGGCCTGCCGGCGGCGCAGGCCGACCTCGCGGCGGACCACTGGCATGCCGCGGCGCATGCCATCATGACCACCGACACGGTGGCCAAGGCCGCCAGTCGCCGGGTCGCCAGCGCCAACTATCAAATCACCGTGACCGGCATCAGCAAGGGCGCCGGCATGATCCGCCCCAACATGGCGACCATGCTCGGCTTCGTCGCCACCGATGCCGGGCTCAGTCCGGCCCTGCTGCAGAAACTGGCGAAGGATGCCGCCGATGTCTCGTTCAACTGCATCACCGTGGACGGCGACACCTCGACCAACGATTCCTTCGTCGTCATCGCCACCGGCGCTTCCGGCTGCATGATAGACAGCGAGGCCTCGCCGCATTGGCCGGCGTTGCGCGATGCCGTGATCGGCGTGGCGCAGGAGCTGGCCCAGGCCATCGTGCGCGACGGCGAGGGCGCCACCAAGTTCATCACCGTGAAAGTTGGCGCTGGCGCCACGGCGGCGGAATGCCGCCAGGTGGCCTATGCCATCGGCCATTCGCCGCTGGTGAAGACCGCCTTCTTCGCCTCCGACCCCAACCTCGGCCGCATCCTCGCCGCGATCGGCTACGCCGGCATCGCCGATCTCGACAGCGCCGGCGTGCGCGTCTGGCTCGGCAACAATGACAAAAATGCGGGTGGGGAAGTGCTGGTGTCGGAGCACGGCGGCCGCGCCGCCAGCTACCGCGAGGAGGACGGCGCCCGCATCATGCAGGACGCCGAGATCACCGTGCGCATCGACCTCGGCCGCGGCCAGGCTCAGGCCACGGTATGGACCTGCGATTTCTCCTATGATTACGTGAAAATCAACGCCGATTACCGCTCTTAATTTATTCCGAGGACATCATGACCATTCAAGACCCGCAGCGCTTCGAGCGCGCCATGGCCCTGTTCGACGCCGCCAACGCCGCCGACCCCAATCTCGACCAGGGCCAGCCCAAGGAGCTGCTCTATGCGCAGCGCATGACCGAGATGATCGGCCGCTACGCGCCGGACGCCAGCGAGGTCGCCCAGCTCGCCGTGCGCGCCCAGCACATCAAGCGCTGGACGGTGCCGCGCAGCAACTACCCGATGACCAAGGAAGGCTATCTGGCCTGGCGCACCGGGCTGTACAAGTTCCACGCCGAGACGGCCGGCGCGCTGATGGGCGAGGCCGGCTACGATGAGGCGATGATCGATCAGGTCAAGGCCGCCGTCGGCAAGCGCGGGCTCAAGGTCAATCCCGACACGCAGATGATGGAAGACGTCACCGACCTGGTGTTCATCGAGTACTACATGCTCGGCTTCGCCGGCCAGCATGCCGAGTACAGCGAGGAAAAGTGGCTCGACATCATCCGCAAGACCTGGAGGAAAATGTCCCAGCGCGCCCACGACTTTGCCACCGGTGGCGGCATCAAGCTGCCGGAACCGCTGGTGCCCCTGATTCTCAAGGCCATCGGCGCCTGACGACAAACTACAAACCCACCCCAAGCGAGGAGAAACATCATGCAAGTAGGATTTATTGGCCTTGGCCTGATGGGCCGTCCGATGGCCCTGCACCTGGAAAAGGCCGGCCACACGCTGCATCTGTGGGCACGGCGGCCGGCGTCGCTGGCACCGTTCGCCGCCGTCAACGCGAAAACCCATGCCAGCCCGGCCGAGGTCGCGAAGCACGCCGAGGTGGTGATCGTGATGGTCGCCGACGCGCCGGACGTGGAAAAGGTCTGCCTCGGCGCCGACGGCCTCGCGGCGGGCGGCAAGGCGGGCCTGATCGTGGTCGACATGTCGACCATCAACCCGAATGCGGCACGCACCATCGGCCTGCGCCTGGCGGAGCAGGGCATCGATTTCGTCGACGCTCCGGTGTCGGGCGGCGAGACCGGGGCGATCAATGCCGCGCTGACCATCATGGCCGGCGGCAAGGCGGCGGCTTTCGACAAGGTGAAGCCCTTGCTGGAAAAAATGGGCAAGTCGGTGACGCTGATCGGCGATTCCGGCGCCGGCCAGGTGGCCAAGGCCTGCAACCAGATCCTGACCGGCGTCGGCGTGCTGGCGGTGGCCGAGGCCTTCAACTTCGCGGCGAAGAGCGGCGTCGATCCGGCCAAGGTGAGGGAGGCCTTGCTCGGCGGCTTCGCCTATTCGAAAATCCTGGAAAACCACGGCCAGCGCATGCTCGACCGCAACTTCAAGCCCGGCTTCAAGGCCTGGATGCACCAGAAGGATTTGCGCATCATCATGGAAGAGGCGCACCGCATGGGCCTCATGCTGCCCTCGGCGGCGGCCACGGCGCAGGTCTTCAACGCCATCGTCGGCAGCGGCATGGGCGAGAACGATTCGATCACGGCCCTGCAACTGCTGGAGAAAATGAGCACGCCGGAGTAGTCGACGTGGATCTGGGTTTCATCGGCTTCGGTGCCATGGGCCACCCGATGGCGGAGCATTTGCTGCATGCCGGGCATGGCTTGTCGGTCTGGTCGCGGCGACCGGAGTCGGCGGCCGCGCTGGTCGCGCAGGGTGCGCACTGGTGCGATTCTCCCGCTGCCGTGGCCGGCGCCAGCGAGATCGTCTGCACCAACGTCACCGGCAGCGCCGACGTCGAGGCGCTGGCCGGCGAACTGGCCGAGGGTTTTGCGCCGGGCGGCATCCACCTCGATTTCTCGACCATCGCGCCGAGTGCGGCGCGGCGTATTGCCGCGAGCTACGCGGCACTTGGCGTGGACTTCGTCGATGCGCCGGTGTCGGGCGGCAGCGCAGGCGCCCGGGCCGCCACGCTGGCGATCATGTGGGGTGGAAAGTTGGCGCTGGCGCCCCGCCTCCAGACTATCTTCGCAAGCCTGGGCAAGACCGTCGTGCATGTCGGCGAGACCGGCGCCGGACAGGTGGCCAAGGCCTGCAACCAGATGGTGATGGTGGCGGCGATCGAGGCGGCGGCGGAAGCGGCGCGGCTGGCGGCGGCCTCCGGCATCGACTTCGTCCGGGTGCGCAGGGCGATGCTGGGCGGTTCGGCCGGCTCGCGTGTGCTTGAGGTCTTCGGCGAGCGGATGGCGACGCGCAATTTTATGTCCCCGGCGGCAGCGCCGGGGACGGTATCCCCGAAGGGGACGCCAATTGTCGAGGCGCGGCTGCACCACAAGGACTACGCGCTGCTGATGGACGAGGCGACGCGCATCGGCGCCGCCTTGCCGGTTTCCGCCACGGTGTGGCAGCAACTCAACGCATTGATGGCACAGGGCCGCGGCAGGCAGGACACCAGCGCCTTGCTGCGCGTGCTGGAAACCGGCGCCGGATCGGCGCGATGATTGCCGGCAGGCCGGCGGCGCCACCCAAGAAAGCCGCACTCGAACTCAACGCGATTTTCGAAAACGCCACGGTCGGCATCGTGTTCACCCACAATCGGCGGCTGGTGCAGGCCAACCGGCTGTGCGCCGAGATGTTCGGCTACACCCTGGACGAATTCGTCGACCAGTCGGCGCTGATTCTCTATCCCGATCAGGAAGCCTATTCGGCCCTCGGGCGCGAGGCCGGACCGGTGCTTGCAGCCGGCCGTCCGTTTCGCGCCGAGACCCAGCTCAAGCGCAAGGACGGCAACTGCTTCTGGTGCCGGGTTTCGGCCAAGGCGGTGGACCCGGAACGCCCGCGCGACGGCACCCTGTGGATCATCGAGGACATCGCCGAAGACCGCCTGATGCTGGAGGCGCTCGAAGGCAGCACGCGCGAACTGTCGGCCATCCTCGATACCGCTTCGATGGGCATTGCCGTGGTACGCAACCGCGTGGTGGTGCGCTGCAACCGGCGTTTCGAGGAATTGTTCGAGCTGCCGCAGGCCAGTCTGGTCGGGCATTCGGTGCGGCAGCTGTTCGGCAGCGACGAAGAATTTCAGCGCATCGGCGAGCAGGTCTATGCCGAATTCGCCGCCGGCGCGGTGCATCGCCGCGAGCAGTTGCTGCAGCGGCGCGACGGCAAGCCGCGCTGGCTGCGCGTCAGCGGCAGCGCCTTCGACGCGACCAATCCGCATCTCGGTTCGGTCTGGCTGGCGGAGGACTACACGGCGACGCGCGAGGCGGAAGCGCGTGCGCGGCAGGCCTTCGACGAGCAGCGTTTGATTTTCGACAACGCGGCGGTGGGCATCCTGTTTGCGCGGGATCGCATGGTGCAGCGTTGCAACCGCCGCATGGCCGAGATTTTCGGCTACCGGCCGGAGGAGCTGGCGGGACGCTCGACGCGCGTGTTCTACCTCGGCGAGGAGGACTACCAGCGTCACGGGGCCGAAGTCATGCCGGTGGTCACGGCCGGCGCCACCTATGTCGGCGAGAATCGCGTGCGGCATCGCGACGGCCATCCCTTCTGGGTGCGCGCCACCGGGCGTCAGGTCGCCAGCCAGGCCGACAGCATCGACCTGATCTGGATTTTCGAGGACGTCACCGAGCGGCATCAGGCGGAGGAGGCGCTGCTGCGCGCCCATGAGGTGCTGGAGCAGCGCGTGGTCGAGCGCACCGCCGAACTGGCGAACGCCAACACCCAGTTGCAGGAAGAAGTGTTCGAAAGGATGCAGGCCGAGCAGCGCATCTGGCATGTCGCGCATCACGACAGCCTGACCGGCCTGCCCAATCGCGCCCTGCTGCACGACCGCCTGCAGCAGACGCTGGCACTGGCCCAGCGCGACCGCCACCGCGTGGCGGTGATGTTTCTCGATCTCGACCGCTTCAAGACGGTCAACGACACCCTCGGCCATGCCATCGGCGATGAACTGCTCAAGCATGTCGCGCAGCGTCTGACCGGTGTGGTGCGGGCGGTCGATACCGTGTCGCGCCTGGGCGGCGACGAGTTCGTCATCGTGCTGCACGAGATGTCCTCGCCCGACGATGCGGTGCAGGTCGCGGAGAAGATTCTCGGCGCCCTGGCCACGGTGGTGAGCATCGACAATCACCAGCTGCGGGCCACGCCCTCGATTGGCATCAGCATCTTCCCCGATGACGGCGACGAGGTGTTCGCCCTCATGAAGAACGCCGACACGGCGATGTATCACGCCAAGGCGGCCGGGCGCAACAACTTCCAGTTCTTTGCCAGGCGCATGAACGAGCAGGCGGCGCACTTCTTCACCCTGGAGAACCGCCTGCGCCAGGCGATCGAGGGCCGGCAGCTGCTGCTGCACTACCAGCCGCTGATCGACTGGCCGCGCCGCGCGGTCTGCGGCATGGAAGCGCTGCTGCGCTGGGACGATCCCGAGCACGGCATGATCGCGCCGGGCGAGTTCATTCCGATTGCCGAGGAAACCGGACTCATCGTGCCGATCGGCGAATACGTGCTGGGCGAGGCCTTGCGCCAGAACCGCGTCTGGCAGCAGGAGGGCCGGCCGCTGCTGCCCGTTTCGGTCAACCTCTCGCCGCGCCAGTTCCGGCAGGCGGGCCTGGTCGACACGCTGCGTCGCATCCTGGCCGATACCGGGCAGCCGGCGCGGCTGCTGGAACTGGAGATCACCGAATCGACCCTGATGCACGACATCGAAGAAACCCAGGCCAGGCTGCAGGAGATTTCGGCGATGGGCGTGCAACTGGTCATCGACGATTTCGGCACCGGTTATTCGAGCCTGAGCTACCTCAAGCGTTTCCCGGTGCACAAGCTGAAAATCGACCAGAGTTTCGTGCGCGATCTGACCATCGATCCGGAGGACGCGGCCATCGTCACGGCCATCATCGGTCTGGCCAGGAGCCTGGGCCTCGACACGCTGGCGGAGGGCGTCGAAAGCCGCGAGCAGCTCGACGTGCTGCGCGGACTCGGTTGCGAGAAATTCCAGGGCTATCTGTTTGCGCGCCCCCTGCCGCCGGCCGCAGCCGATCAAATCTTCAGTCCGCAGTTGATCTGGGGCGCTGGGGCATAATGCGGGCCTTCACCCATCAATATTCTGGAGCAGCGCAATGAGTCAAATCACCACGGCCAGCGGCCTTGTATATGAAGAAGTCGTCGTCGGCGAGGGAGCGGAAGCCTGTGCCGGGCAAATGGTCACGGTGCATTACACGGGCTGGCTCACCGACGGTTCGAAATTCGATTCGAGCAAGGATCGCAACGATCCCTTCCAGTTCGCGCTGGGACGAGGACAAGTCATCGGCGGCTGGGACGAGGGCGTGCAGGGCATGAAGATCGGCGGCACGCGCAAGCTGACCATTCCGCCCGCGCTGGGCTACGGTGCGCGCGGCGCCGGCGGAGTGATTCCGCCCAATGCGACGCTGGTGTTCGAGGTGGAACTGCTCGGCCTGGATTGAGTCCGGCACGCCGCGCCGCACTGCCGGCGCCGCCCCGCCACCTCATCATCGTCCACTGACCACCATGGCACTCTATCCCGCTTCCCGCCTGCCCAACGTCGGCACCACGATATTCACCGTCATGTCGCGGCTTGCCGCGGAACACGGGGCGATCAACCTGTCGCAGGG
>JAUYSD010000170.1 GCA_030696505.1 Sulfuritalea sp.
TCATTACGCTGATCCACGACAGGAATCAAGGCGAAGTGACCTGGAAGGACGGCATCAAGGAAATCAAGTATTCAGTAGATGACGGTGACTTCGAGCATATGAAGAAGGGACTCAAGACCAATGCCCGGGTGTTGTTCGCATCGGGAGCCCGGCGAGTCTATATCCCGGCCTCACAGCGTGTCGTCATCGAAAACAAACGTCAGGTCGACTCGGTCATTGATGCGCTGAAGAACGAGCCCGCGAGGTATCGCTATACGTCGTTTCATCCCCAGGGAACCTGTCGCATGGGTTCGAATCCTGCGAAATCGGTGGTTAACACCAAAGGGGAGAGTCACGATGTAAAGAATCTCTACATCGCCGATGCCAGCATTCTGCCGACATCCCACGGTTATCCGATATCGCTGACGGTCTACGCGTTGTCGAGTTACATCGCGGATCAGATCAACCTGGCCCATCCGTAACCACCCAACTCAGCCCTGACCGACGGGCGCTCGAGAGAGCCTCCGTCGGCCTGCAATTATTTTGGAGATTCCTGGTATGAAGACCGAACTATTCATCGACAACAACGACGTTGGCGCCTCGAGCGGAAGTACCTTTGAGCGGCGCAATCCTGTATCGGGCGAAGTCGTCACTACAGCGGCAGCGGCCACCGTGGAAGATGCCAAGCGCGCAGTCGAATCCGCCGCGGCGGCCTTCCAGACGTGGTCGCGCACTGGCCCTAGCGAGCGCAGGCGGATTCTGCTCATGGCGGCCGATATTCTGGACGCGAAGACTCCGCAATTCATTGCCGCGATGACCGAGGAAATCGGCGCGTCCCACCTCTGGGCGGGGTTCAACGTATTCCTCGCGTCCGGATTGTTCCGGGAAGCGGCGGGGCTCACCACCCAGATCCAGGGCGAAACCATTCCCACGGACAAGCCGAACACCTTGTCGATGACGGTCCGTCAGCCGGTGGGCGTTATTCTCAGCATTGCTCCATGGAACGGTCCTGTGGTACTGGCTGCCCGGGCCATTGCCTACCCCATCGCCTGTGGCAACACCGTGGTATTCCGGGCCTCGGAACTCAGTCCAAAAACGCACATGCTGATCGCCGAGGCACTGCGCGAAGCCGGTTTGCCCGCCGGTGTATTGAACGTGATAACCAACGCGCCGGACGACGCCCCGGCCATCATCGACACACTGATCGAGCACCCTGCAGTACGGCGTATCAACTTTACCGGCTCCACCCGGGTCGGCCGGATCATCGCCGAAAAGGCTGCCCGCCAACTCAAGCGCTGCCTGCTTGAACTGGGTGGTAAATCGCCGTTGGTGGTCCTGGACGATGCCGACATCGATGCCGCCGTGAATGCCGCCGTATTCGGATCATTCCTCTACCAAGGGCAAATTTGCATGTCTACCGAGCGAATCATAGTGGACCAAAAGATCGCCGACGAATTCGTACGCAAGTTCGCTGCGCGGGCGAAGGAACTGATCGCCGGAGATCCCCGCCGCAACGGCGCCTGCATTGTAGGGCCGATGATCAACCCCTCGTCGGGGCCGCGCCTCAATGGCCTATTGGAGGACGCACTTGCCAAGGGCGCCAAGGTCGCCGCCGGGGGAGCCGCGGACGGCTCGGTGATGCCGGCTACCATTGTCGATTTCGTGACACCCACGATGCAAATCTACGATGAGGAGACCTTCGGTCCCATCACCACCGTGGTTCGCGCCAAGGATACAGAAGATGCAGTACGCATCGCCAATGACACGGCCTACGGCCTGTCATCGGGGGTGTTTGGCCGGGACGTGACGCGAGCGCTGGAAGTCGCGATGCGCATCCAGGCCGGCAGCGTTCACGTGAATGGCTCGACGGTCCAGAACGAAGCTCAGGCGCCCTACGGCGGTACCAAGGCCAGTGGATACGGTCGCTTTGATGGTCGTGCGGTCATCGATGAATTCACGGAGCTCAAATGGCTCACGATCGAGCCTGCCGGACAGCCGTACCCTTTCTAAGCATCCTTTCGCCAGGTGCCCCGTGTTTATCGGGGCACCTCATGAGCGGTCCGGCGAAACCTGTTCGTGTTGAACGTGTCGTTGGCCCCCTCTACACCGGCTTTACGACCTATGTGGCAGCCGGAGTCCATAACCACCGGTAGGAAATAGGGTTTGCTGGATTACCTACATTGATCGAGCCGCAGGTCCGCAGGATGGCGACGGCCGTCCGGCGGTAGAGCAAGAACTGCCTGAGTAATTCTTGACCGCTTAGGTTTATAGCCTTGCAAAGCTAGGCTCTAAATAGATCCACGAACTGCTGGCGCAGCCAGCGGTTGCCCCTGTCGTCGTGGAAGCGTTCCTGCCAGCACTGCTTGATGTCGAAGGCGGGGATTGCGATCGGCAGGGACAGCAGCCTGACGTCATTGTGCTGCGACAACTGGCTGCCGACGCTGTGCGGCACGATGGCGACCATGTCGGTGGTGGCGACGATGCTGGCCAACACCAGGAAGTTCTGCATCCTGAGCACGATGCGCTGCTCCAGCCCATGCTCGATGAGCGCCCGTTCGATGATGCCGTGACCCCAGCCGCCCGGCGTCACGATGGCGTGCGAGGCGGCGGCAAACTGCTTTGCCGTGATGCGCCCGCCGATCAACGGATGGTTGCGGCGTACCACGCAGACGTAACGGTCGCGGAACAGTCGCTGCACGTAAAAGCCGGCACCGAGGTCGGGCAGCTTGCCGATCGCCAGATCCACTTCGCCGTTCCTCAGTGCATCCTCGGCCGACTCGGGCGGCATGGGCAGGGTGCGCAGGCGCACGCCGGGCGCGATGCGATTCAGGCGCTCCAGCAGTCGCGGCAGGAAATAGGCTTCGCCGAGGTCGGTGAGAAAAATCGAGAAGTCGCGCTGCGACGTCGCGGGATCGAATTCCTGGCTGGCGGCAAGTGAAACGCGGATGCTGGCCAGCGCCTGGCGAATCGGCTCGGCAATGCCCTGGGCATAGGGCGTCGGCACCATGGCATTGGCCAGACGGACGAACAGGCGGTCGCCGGTGGCCTTGCGCATGCGCGCCAGGGCGTTGCTGACGGCCGGCTGCGACAGGCCCAGGCGGTCGGCCGCGCGACTGATCGAGCGCTCGGCGAGCACCGCGTCGAAGACCACCAGCAGGTTGAGATCGAAGTCGACTCTATTCATGGTGTGAATGATATGTATTGATTCCATTCTCTACAAGTGGATTGTGATTTGCTCTAGAGTGCAGCTCGTGGCCTGTCCCGGGCCGCGACAGACCGGGTTACCCGGCAATCATATTAGGAGGAGAAACATGCTCGAAGGCTGCGTGCCCTGGCCCGCCGACGTGGCGGCGCGCTACCGCCAGCGGGGCTGGTGGGAAGGCATCACGATTCCGCAACTGCTGGAGCGCAGCGCCGCGCGCCATCCGCAGAAGATTGCACTCGTCAGCGGCGAGCTGCGCCTGAGCTACTCCGATCTGGTGGAGGGGTCGCAGCGCCTGGCCTGCGGTTTCCTCGACGCCGGCATCCGGGCGCTCGACCGGGTCGTGCTGCAACTGCCCAACGGCCCGGAATTCGTGCTGGCCTATTTCGCGCTGACGCGCATCGGCGCGATACCGGTGACCGCACTGCGCGCCCATCGTCACAGCGAGATCCGCCACTTCCTCAAGGCGTCGGGCGCCGTGGCCTACGTGATTCCCGATCGCATCGGCAGCTTCGACTATCGCGACATGGCGCGCGAGGTCGGGGCCGATACGCCGGCCTTGCGCCATGTTTTCGTCGCCGGCGAGCCCGGTCCCGGGCAGATCGATCTGCGAGCGATGCTTGCCGCGCCGCTGTCCGATGAGGCCGTTGATACGAAATTGGCCGGACACCATCCCGATCCGGCTGAGGTCACCACCATGCTGCTGTCCGGCGGCACGACCTCCCTCTCGAAGCTGATCCCGCGCACCCACGAGGATTACGTACTGAATGCCCGGCTCTGCGGGCGCGCCGGCGGCTTCAATGAGGCCACCGTGTTCATGGCCATCCTGCCGCTGGGGCACAACTACAACCTGGCCTCGCCCGGCATGCTCGGCACCTTCTACTACGGTGGTACCGTGGTGCTGGCCGCATCGGGCGACCCCGCCGAAGTCTTCTCGCTGGTGCAGCGCGAGAAGGTGACGGTGATTGCGGCCGTCGTGCCGCTGATCGCCAACTGGCTCAATTCGCCGGTACCGGACAGCTACGATGTCTCCTCGCTAAAGGTGATCCAGAACGGTGGCGCGCGCCTCGCACCCGAGTTGCGCGGGCGGATACGCGAGCGTTTCGGCTGCCTGCCACAGGAGATCTACGGCACGGCCGAAGGCCTGATTAACATGGTGCCGCTGGATGCCTCCGATCAAATGCTGCTCAACAGTTCCGGCGTGCCGGTGTGCGAGGACGACGAGATCAAGGTGCTCGACGACGACGGCAATGAGGTGCCCGACGGCGAACCCGGCGAACTGGTCACCCGCGGTCCCTATACCATTCAGGGCTACTACAAGGCGCCGGAAAAGCAGGCCGAAGCATTCACCCCCGACGGCTTCTACCGCATGGGCGACATCGTGAGGAAGCAGGGCCGCCACGTGTTCACCGAGGGCCGGCGCAAGGACCTGGTCAACCGCGGTGGCGAAAAGATCAGTTGCGAGGAGGTCGAGAACCTGATCTTCGGCCATCCCAAGGTCAAGGCCGTGACCTTGGTGGCGATGCCCGATCCGGTGTTCGGCGAGAAGGCCTGCGCCTTCGTCATTCCAAAGGAGGGCGAGAGCCTCGAGTTCGACGAGCTGATCGCCTTCCTGCGCCAGCAGAAGATCGCCAGCTTCAAGCTGCCGGAGCGCCTGGAAGTGGTCAGGGAATTTCCTTTGAGTCCGGTGGGCAAGATCCTCAAGCGGCAACTGCGTGAAATGATCGCGGCCAGGATGGAGCACGAAACCGCGGACGCGAAGGCATGAAGATCCGCATCATCGGCGGCGGCCCCGCCGGACTCTATTTCGCCTCGCTGATGAAGCGCCAGGACCCGCGCAACGACATCGTGCTGTACGAGCGCGGATCGCGCGACGCGACTTGGGGCTTCGGCGTGGTTTTCTCCGACCGCGCGCTGGAATTCCTGCGCGCCGACGACGAGGCCATGTACGGCATGTTGACGCCGCTGATGGAGACATGGCCCAACCTGACCATCGTGCATAACGACACCCGTATCCCCATCACCGGCAACGGCTTCGCCGCCATAGGGCGATTGGAACTGCTGAGCCAGCTGTATGCCCATGTCGAAGCGCTGGGCGTTAAGATCGAGTTCGACAGCGAGATCGCCTCGCTGGCCGACGCAGAGCGACTGGGCGGAGCGGACCTCATCGTTGCGGCCAACGGCGCGTTTTCCTGGGTTCGCAACGAGAACGAAGACAAGTTCGGCACCGAAACCGACCTGCGCTCCAATCGCTTCATCTGGTACGGCACCAGCAAGGCCTTCGACAGCCTGTCGCTGACCTTTCGCAACACAGAGCACGGCGTGTTTTGCGCCCACCACTATCGCTACAGCCCGACCATGAGCACCTTCTTGGTCGAGGTGACCGATGCGACCTGGCAGCGGGCCGGGTTCGCCGACATGGGCGAGGACGACACGATCCGTCATTGCGAGCGCGTCTTTGCGCCGGACCTGGGTGGCCAGCCGATACTTTCCAACAAGTCCTTCTGGCGCCAGTTTCCGGCGATCTCGAACCGGCAGTGGAGCTTCGACAATGTTGTGCTGATGGGCGACGCGCTGCGCACGGCGCATTTTTCGATCGGCTCCGGTACCCGCTTGGCCATGGAAGACGCCATCGCCTTGTGGAAGGCGCTGCGCGAGACGGGCGGTCTGGCGGAAGCCCTGGCGCTGTATCAGGAGCGGCGCCTGCCGCCGATGCAGAAGATCCTCGATGCCGCCAATGCAAGCATCCGCTGGTACGAGGAGATGGACCAGTTGATGGCCCTGCCGGCGGTGGATTTCGCCTACAGCTACATGACGCGCACCGGGCGCGTCGACCATGCCGAAGTGCGGCGCCGCGATCCGGCGCTGGCCCGCGCCTACGAGGCGAATCACCCCGAGCTGGCCTAGCCTGCCGAAGTCTATTTTTGCTTGACTGACCGATCGTTTGATCGTAATGTATACAGTATCCAATGAGAAGTTCAATGCCCGCCAAAGGCCGGGCCACAAGGAGGAATTGCAGTGACACGACCAGGCGAAGCAAAGCTCAATCATCTGTTCCAGCCGGGCAAGATCGGCAGGTTCGACGTCAAGAACCGGATCAAATACGGCGCCTGCTGCGTCTCGAACTACAACGGCCGCGACGGCACCATCACCCCGCGCGAACTGGCGCGAGTGCGCGTCATCGCCGGCACCGGTTGCGGCCTGATCACCAACCAGGGTGCCTATCCCGATCCGCTGGGCGAGGGCAAGTCCTACTTCCGCCAG
>JAUYSD010000098.1 GCA_030696505.1 Sulfuritalea sp.
CGGCACGGGCACGGTGTATACCGCGACGGCGACCGATCCGGACGCGGCCACGACGTTGACCTATGCGCTGGGCGGTGCCGATGCGGCGCTGTTCAACATCAACGCCGGCAGCGGTGTGGTGACCTTCGCCACGGCCCCCAACCGGGAAGCGCCGACCGATGCCGGCGCCAACAACGTCTACGACGTCACCGTCACCGCCTCGGACGGCAGCATCACCACGGCCGCGCATGCGGTCGCCATCACCGTCACCAACGTCAATGAGGCGCCGACGCTGACCAGCGGTGCGACTTCTTCGGCCGTCCTGGTTGTCGATCAGGCACACAGCAGCAATGTTTCTGGCCTTTTCAGCGACGCCGATGCGAGCGATACCTTGACCTATTCGGCAACCGGCCTGCCCGCCTGGATGACGCTGAACTCCTCCACCGGGGCTCTTAGCGGCACGCCCCCGGCGACCGGCACCGCCGAAGTGGTGTTTACCGCGACGGACGCTGGCGGTCTGGCGGTCAGCCATACGGTTACGGTCAATGTCGTCACCGCGCCGACCATATCGAGCAGCATCGACAATGTCACCAACCTCGATGTCACCAGCAACATCGTGCTGACGGCCACGGAAAACGTGACGGCCGTTGCAGCGAAGTACATCCATATCATCAATGACGGCGGCACCGGGTTCCATGGCGAGGCGATAGTCAACACCCAGGACATTCTGGTCACCGACACCACCAAGGTCACCATCGTCAATAACACCATCACCATCAATCCTAGTTTCGATCTGGACTTCAACAACGACTATCACATCATGATCGATGCCGGTGCTTTCCTTGGCGTTTCCAGCGGACAAGGCAGCGTAGCCACGGCTGATGCCGCCGCGATGAATTTCGCCACGGTGAACCCGTCGGCAACAGCCACGGCGGTCGCTTCGAGCAAGATGGGCGCTTCGGACACGATCGTTTCGAGTTATAGCTGGTGGGACGCGGAAGGGAACAGCAATCCGAATGCAAGTCCGGTCGTGAGGGATTTTGCGGGCGGGGATTTCGCGATCACCGGTAACGATTTGGCAACGACCGGTATCGCCACCAACGATTTCTACATCGCGGTCAACAACTTCGCGGCGGGCGACCTGATCTACATGGATAACCACGGCGACAACGCCGTTCAGCGCCAGGCCGATTTCAACAATGGCTTGATCATCGATGGGGGGGTCGCTCCGACTCCGGTCATTACCGGAGCAAGTGGCACAGGTTCTGGCACTGCCGGCGGGCAGTTCGATGTCACGGTAGCCGGATCGACGGCTTCCTTTGCCGACACCACCGCCCTCAAAGTTATGCTGGGCAACGTGACCTACGAGCCGATTCTGTACGGTTGAAAGCATTTCTGCAAAAAGAGTTTTGGGGAAATAGAACTAGAACCAGTTAAATCTGAAGCGCAACCCCACCGCCTATGTCGGCGGGGTTGCGACCTTCGTCTCACGTACAGCTGAAGGATAATAATGGCAACGACATCGCGTTATACGCTGCAGGGCACCGGCGCCAACTTCATGGATTTCCATATTCCCTATGGGACGATTTCCCTGGACGGTCAGGAGATCGTTTTCAAAGGTAATTCGGGGGTGGACCAGGTCTATGTTGGGAGCACGGCCGGGCTGATCTTCGACTTCACTCAGGCGGGTCTCGGTGCAGACAAGATTTATCTCGCGGGCAACTGGGCCGACTATTCGCGCACATTCAGCGGCTCTGTTGTTACCTTCACCCGAACAACCGGCGGCAGCGAGGTGATCAAGTCCATCAGCGGCGACAGCCTGATTTTTGCCAACGGCACGGTGTCGGTGTTGAATGCGCTGCAATTTACGCGGGGCGACGTCGGCGTATCGGAACCTGTGCCGTCCGGTGAAACCTCAACGGCCTTTCCGATGACCGTGGCCGGCACGCTCAGCAACACCTTACGAGCTGTCGTGCAGGATGCCACTGGGGAAACCATGGCCTTGAGCCGCCCCGGCGTTGCCATGATTGTCAAGGGCGGCAGCGGTGTGGACGTGGTTTACGTTACGGCGGGCGCCAATATTGACGGCAGCCAGCTCGGTCTGGGTCAGGACAAGCTCTATCTGACGGGCAACTATGCCGATTACACGGGAAGCTTCAGTGGTTCCGTGGTGACGCTGACGCGAACGGTCGGTAGTGACACGGAGACGGTCAAGTTCCTCGGCGGCTCCGAGACCGCCTATGACAGTGTTGTGTTCGCCAATGGCACCGCCAGGTCGGTGGACATACTGAAGTTCCTAAATGGGACGAACGTCAATGCCCCCACCCTGAATTCCGCGGAACTTACCCCGCTCCCTGGCCCCACGGTCACCATCACCAGCAACGACAGCAGCCTTACCGTCGGCGAGACTGCCACGATCACCTTCACGCTGAGCGAAGCCGCGACCGACTTCACCGCCGCCGACGTCACGGCGAGTGCCGGCGCCTTGACCTCGTTCAGCGGCAGCGGAACCACCTATACGGCCACCTTTACGCCTCCGGGCAGCACAGACGCAAGCACGGTCACAATCGGTGTTGCGGCAGGAACATTTACCAACGCGGAGGCGCAGAACAATTCGGCCGGTTCGCTCGTTCTGGCGGTCGATACCGCCGTGCCGTCAGCGCCAACTATCAACGCCGTGGCGACTGACGACGTCGTCAACGCCGGAGAAGCTGGCGGCGCCATTACCGGCACCGCCGAAGCCGGCGCAACGATTGCCCTGACCCTGGGCACGAGCAACACCCGCAGCGTCACCGCCGACGGTTCCGGCAACTGGACCTACACCTTGGTGGCCGGCGATATCACCGCGATGGGCGAAGGAGCGGAAACGCTCTCCGCCACCCAGACCGATGCCGCCGGCAATGCCAGCGCGGCGGCTACGCGTCCCGTTAGTGTCGACACCGTCGTTCCCACTATCACCGCGCAGGCGGCGTCAGTCGGGACCAAGACCGTGACGCTGACCCTGGGCGAAGCGGTGGCGGGCACGCCGGCGGCGGGTGACTTTGCGGTGCTGATGAACAGCGCGACCAACACGGTGACGGCGGTGAGCGCCAGCGGCACCACGGTGACCCTGACCCTGACCAACACCATTCCGAATAATGCTACGCTGACGGTGGACTACACGCAAGGTACCAACAAGCTGACGGACACGGCGGGCAATGCCGTGGTGAGTGTGGGCGACGCCTTGGCGGTGACGGTAGCGAACGACACGACGGTGCCGACGGTGGCGGGCGTGTCCTCGACGGCGGCCGATGGCACCTACAACGTGGCAGACGTGATCCCCGTGACAATCCAGTTCAACGAAGCGGTGACGGTGACGGGCACCCCGCTGCTGACGCTGGAGACGGGCGCGGTGGACCGGACGGCGAGCTACGCGAGCGGATCGGGAACGAACACGCTGGTCTTCAACTACACGGTGCAAACGGGAGATGTGTCGTCCGACCTGGGCTACACCAGCACCGCGGCGCTGGCCTTGAACGGCGGCACGATCAAGGACGAGGCGGGCAACAATGCCACGCTGACCCTGGCCTCGCCGGGGACGTCGGGCTCACTGGCATTTGGCAAGGCCCTGGTGATCGACGGGGCAGCCCCGACCATCACGGCGCAGGCGGCGACGGCGGGAACC
>JAUYSD010000197.1 GCA_030696505.1 Sulfuritalea sp.
CGGAGCCGGGCCGCTTGGTGACCAATGGCAAGATCCAGTATTCGCGCAACGAGCGCAACGCCAACAGTGCGCTGGTGGTCGGCGTCACCCCCGCCGACTATCCCGGCAGCCAAGCTGTAAACGGCGATCCGCTGGCCGCGCCTTTGGCTGGAATTGAATTCCAGCGCCACTGGGAAAGCCTCGCCTTCGCGGCCGGCGGCAGCGACTACAAGGCGCCGGCGCAGCGGGTCGGCGACTTTCTCGCCGGCCGGGCGTCGACCGAACTCGGCGAGGTGCTGCCGTCCTATACGCCGGGCGTGAAAATGACCGATCTCGCGCTATGTCTGCCGGATTACGTGGTCGCCGCGCTGCGCGAATCGCTGCCCGCCTTCGGTCGCGAGATTCCCGGCTTCGCCATGGAAGACGCGCTGCTGACCGGGGTCGAGACGCGCACCTCGTCGCCGATCCGCATCACGCGCGACGAGGGCTTCCAGAGCCTCAACACGCGCGGCCTGTTCCCCGCCGGCGAAGGCGCCGGTTACGCCGGAGGCATACTCTCGGCGGCGGTCGACGGCATCAAGGTCGCCGAAGCCGTGGCGCTGAGCCTGACCGCGGCATCCCCTCAGAATTCATAGCCATTCCAGTTCCCAGCGCACGCAGGGATCGAGCGCCGCCACGGCGTGCGCGGCGAAGCCTTGCAGGGCGGCGCGGTCGCCCGCCGCGCGGCCGACCAGCCAGCCGGCCAGCGGACCTTGCGGATGGAAGTTCCATTCGGTCGGGGCGACGATGAAGTAGTCGGCGATGCGTTCCTCGCGCCCGCCGTCGAGCACGATCTCATGCATCAGCAGGCCGCGGGCGGTTTCGACCAGCGCCCGGCCCCGTCCCGAGCCCACCGGCATCGCGCTCGCCGTGCCGCCAGCGCCAACTCTTGCCTGGTCTTGCGCCCAATCGCGCAGCTCGGCCAGCCGTGCCAGCCAGCGCGCGGCGAAAGCGCCTGTTGCGGCCACACCGCCCGCCCCGCCCTGGCGCCTGGCGATGGCGCCGGTTTCAGCGGAAACGCCCTGCCAGTGCGGCCGCGCGCAAAATCCGGCGTCGAGCTGCGGCCACAACGCCAGCGAGGCTCGCGCGTCCAGCGCCGGCAGGCAGCGTGATGGCGCGGCGGGGGCATCTTCCATTGCGCCCAGCCGCCGACACAGATTTGCTATGCGCTGATCGGCCAGCAGTGCCGCAAGTTCGGCTCGCTGCCCGCCGGCGGCCCAACCCGCGGCGGCGACAAATTCGTCTTTCAGCGCGGGCTCGCCGAACAGCGGCGGCAGGTCGAGCAGCCAGCGCCAGAGATGCTCGCGCAGCGCTTCGTGCTGGATCGCGGCATCGATCTGCGCCGAAAATTCCGCACCGCGCGCCGCCGCCAGCGCCAGTTCGGCGGCACGGCCCTGGGCCTTGCCGCACAGCGCGAAGAGCAGCGGCACCAGGCGCACCGCGGCGTCGGCGGGCCGGCCGCGCAGCGCCTGGGCGACCTGCGGACGTTCGCTGGCGACATTGACCGCGCCGATCCGCCCGTCGGCGCTGACCAGGCTCAGCCTGACGCAGCCGGGATCGATGCCGGCGCTCAACGAACTACCCTCCCCCCAGCCCCCTCGCCGAGCGAGGGGGTGACGGTGGTTCGCTGCAGTGCAGCTCCGTGGGATGGCTGGCGGTCCACGGCCGGCTTTGCACAGCCGGCCGGCTCCGGCGGCGCGAAGCAGTGCTTCGCGAAACCCCGCCTTCGCCCCTTCGGGCGGCCGCGCGGGGCGCTCACGCCAGCGGCAGGCGCAGGCCGAACAGCGCGCCGCCTTTCGGATGGTTGCCGGCCGTCAGCTTGCCGCCATGGCGTTCGACGATGCCGTAGCTGATCGCCAGGCCCAGCCCGGTGCCGCGCCCGACCGGCTTGGTGGTGAAGAAGGGGTCGAACAGCTTGTCGAGGTTTTCGGCGGGAATGCCCGGTCCGCTGTCGCGGAACTCGATCGCGGCTTCGCCCGCCTCGATGCCGCCGGAAATCTCCAGGCACCGCTCGCGCGCATTTTCGGTCGCGTCGGCCGCGTTTTGCACCAGGTTCATCACCACCTGCTGCACCTGGCCCGGCGAGCCGATCACGTCGAGCGCGGCGGGAAGGTTCAGCTTCACCTCGAACTGGTTCGCGGTGGCCTTGCACACCCATTGCACCGCGCGCTCGATCACCTCGACCAGGTCGAAGACGCGCCGTTCGTCGCGATCGGTGGCCGAGAAGCGCTTCAGCGCATCGACGATGTCGCGCGTGCGCTCGGCGCCTTCCACGGTGCCGTCGATCAGCGAGGGCAGGTCGTCGAGCAGGCGGTCGATGCGCAGCTCGCGGCGCAGCGCCTCGCGCTCGTCCTGCGGCATCTCGCCATGCACCGCGGCGAGATAGCGCGCCAGGCGTTCGGCATAGCGCTTCATGGCCAGGGTGTTGCCGTACACGAAGCTGATCGGGTTGTTCAATTCGTGCGCGACGCCGGCCACCAGCCGTCCCAGCGAGGCCATTTTCTCGGAATGGATCAGCTGCTGCTGGGTGGTTTTGAGGTCTTCGTGGGCGCGCCGCAGCGCCTGGTAGGCGCGGCGCAGCTCGCCCACCGGACGCCCGGTGATGACCAGCCCGAGCATCTTGCCGACGCCGTTGTAGCGCGGCGTGCAGTTCAGCGACACCGGGATCGCGCTGCCGTTGGCGGCCTGCAGCAGCATCTCGATGTCTTCCACGGTATGGCTGCCCTGGTCGGCGAACAGGCGCCCGGCGCGCTGGCGCGATTCCTCGTCGGCGAACAGGTCGAACACCGTGCGCCCGCGCAGCGCATCGGCATCGACGCCGAGCAGCGAGGCCAGCGCCGCGTTGACGCTTTCGATCACCCCGGCCCGGCTGCAGACGATCAGCAGGTCGGACATCGAGGTCAGCACCGAGGAGATGAACTGCTGGGTGTCCTCCAGCGTGGCGTTCTTTTCTTCCAGCGCGACTTCGTACTGCAGCAGGTCGTTATAGACCTCGTCCATCTTGCGGATCACGTCGAGCCAGATGCCGTCCTCGGCCGAGGCGCCGGCCGCCGCCGCAAGCATCTCGACCGTGAGAGCCGAGCGCGGCTCCGCGGCTATGACGTCCGGCAGGGTCGAAGCGGGGGCAGGTTTGCGGCTCATGCGGCAATGTACCTCAGCACAGGCGCGTCGGGCGCTTCAGGCCTGCGCCAGGCGGCGATAGACCTGGCGAAAGCGGGCATCCTGCACGATGCCGAAGTCGCCCGGCGCGTATTGCAGCAGCCAGTCCTGCGCCGCGCCCTGCAGCAGGTCGCCGCCGGCACAGCGCGCCACGCTGAATGCCTGCGTCATCTGGCGGGCGAAGACCGGCACCGGCCGGGCGCGGTAG
>JAUYSD010000236.1 GCA_030696505.1 Sulfuritalea sp.
CCGCCGGCGGTGATGATAATGTCCTTGAGGCGGTCGCTGATGCGGTAGAAGCCATCGGCATCGACGGTGCCGACATCCCCGGTGTGCAGCCAGCCCTCGGCGTCGATGGTCTCCGCGGTCTTTTCCGGCTGGTTCAGGTAGCCCATGAAGACGTTCGGGCCGCGCACCATCAGCTCGCCTGCGGGCGACAGCTTGAGTTCGTTCATCCTGCCCGGCACGCCGATCGAGCCGGGCTTGATGCGGTCGATCGGCATCGCGGTGGAGCCGCCGCCGGTTTCGGTCATGCCCCAGACTTCCAGCATCGGCACGCCGAGCGCCAGGTACCAGCGCACCAGATCGGGCGAGATCGGCGCCGCGCCGGTGATCAGCATGCGGCTGCGATGGATGCCGATCATCTTGCGCACGTTGTTCAGCACCAGCACGCGCGCCAGCCAGTGGGCGAAATCGAGCCCGCCGCCGATCGCCTGGCGCGCCTCGTAACGCCTGACCTTTTCCAGGCCGATGCCGATCGCCAGCTTGTAGGCCCAGCGCTCGAAGGCATTCGATTCCTTGAGCGCGATTTGTACGCCCGAGTAGAACTTTTCCCAGACCCGCGGCACCGCGACGAACACCGTCGGCGCGATCTCGCGCACGTTCTCGGGGATCGTCTCCGGGTTCTCGACGAAGTTCAGCTTGGTGCCGGTATAGATCGCGAAATACGCGCCGCCGTTGCGCTCGGCGACGTGGCACAGCGGCAGGAAGCACATGCGCTCGTCGTCCTCGTTCTGCGCGATCACCATGTTGAAGCTCTTTACCGACTGCAGGATGTTGCGATGCGAAAGCATGGCGCCCTTGGGCTTGCCGGTGGTGCCCGAGGTGTAGATCAGGATCGCCAGGTCCTCGCTGCGGCGCGCACCGACGCGCGCGCGCCACTCGGCGGCGGCGGCCTCGGGGCCGATGCGGCCCAGGCGTGTGCGGCCCAGTTCGCGCAGGCGGTCGAAACTGATCACCTGTGCGTCGTCCAGATCGCGCAGGCCCTCCATGTCCCAGACCACGATCTTGCGCAGATTCGGCAGGCGTTCGCGCACTTCCAGCGCCTTGTCGAGTTGCTCGTCGTCCTCGACGAAGAGCAGCACCGAATTCGAATCCTGCATCAGGTATTCGACCTGGCTCGCCGCGTCGGTCGGATAGATGCCGGAACTGATGCCGCCGCAGGAGAGCACCGCGAGATCGGAAAACAGCCATTCCTGGCGCGTGTTGCCGAGGATCGAGGTCGTCTCGCCGACCTCGAAGCCGAGTTCGAGCAGGCCCATGCCGGCCTCGCGCACGATCTCGCCCACCGCGTTCCACGACAGGCTCTGCCACAGGCCGTATTTCTTCTGGCGGAACAGCGTTTTCTCGCCGCGCAGCGCCACGGCATTCCAGAACATCTCGGGCAGGTTGTCGCCGCGAACGACGACGCGTTCCTCGGCCCAGTAATGCTTGCCGTCAAGCCGCCACATGGCATCCGCCCACTGTCATCTCCAGGTCTTCTTCTTCTTCCAGCGCCGCCCCTCGCGCGCGCCGGCAGCCTTGACGCCGAGATAGAACTCCTTGATGTCGTCCTTCTCGCGCAGCGCGGCGCAGGTGTCGTGCATCACGATGCGGCCGATTTCCAGAACATAGCCGTAGTCGGCGTATTGCAGCGCGATATGGGCGTTCTGCTCGACCACCAGCAGCGTCACGCCGCGCTCGCGGTTGATGCGCACGATGATCTCGAAAATCTCCCGGGTCAGCTTGGGCGACAGCCCCAGGCTGGGCTCGTCGAGCAGCATCATGGTCGGCTTCGCCAGCAGTGCGCGGCTGATCGCCAGCATCTGCTGCTGGCCGCCCGAGAGCTGGCCGGCCGGCTGGTTGGTGCGTTCTTTCAGGATCGGGAAATAGCCGAAGACGTCCTCGATGTCCTTGGCCACGGCGTCCCGCTCCGAGGCCGGCCGCGTGTAGGCGCCCATCAGCAGGTTCTCGCGCACCGTCAGCAGCGGAAAGATCTCGCGCCCTTCCGGCACATGCACCAGGCCCTGGCGCACGATCCAGGCCGGATCGCGGCCTTCGAGCTTGTCGTTCCTGAAGACGATGCTGCCCTTCTGCGGATCGAGGATGCCGGAAATGGTTTTCAGGATTGTGGTCTTGCCCGCGCCGTTGGAGCCCAGCACGGTGACGATGGCGCCCGTTGGCACCGCCAGCGAGACGCCGCGGATCGCCTTGACCGCGCCATAGGCGGCCTCGACGTTGTTGAGCTGCAGGATCGGCGACGGCGCTTCAGACATCGGCCGTGCCTCCAAGGTAGGCCTCGATCACGCCCGGATGCGCCTGCACTTCGTCGGGCGTGCCCAGCGTCAGCACCTCGCCCAGGTTCAGCGCCAGCACGCGGTCGGAAACGCGCGAGACCAGGCTCATGTCGTGCTCGACCATGACCACGGTAATCCCCAGGTCGTGCTTGATGTCCTCGATCCAGAAACCCATGTCCTCGGTCTCTTCGGTGTTGAGGCCCGAGGAAGGTTCGTCGAGCAGCAAGAGGCGCGGCCGCATCGACAGCGCGCGCGCCAGCTCGACCACCTTGCGCACGACGTAGGGCAGGCCGGCGACCATGCTGTCGCGATAATGCTGCAGGTCGAGGAATTCGATGACCTCCTCCACCTGGCGGCGAAACTCCAGTTCGGCGCGGCGCACCGAGCCGGTGAACAGCATGTCCT
>JAUYSD010000250.1 GCA_030696505.1 Sulfuritalea sp.
GGCGCGCGATCAGTTGCCCTGACTTCACCGGCGAATTGAAGTCGACCAGGATTTCCTTGATCTGCCCCGAGACCTGCGATCCGACCTGCACCGACACCACCGGGTTCAGCGTGCCGGTGGCGGAGACGACCGCGGTGAGCGGGCCGGACTCGACTTTCGCCAGTTTGAACTTGGGTGCGTCGGCGGGCGCGCCGTAGCTGCGCCAGGCCGCATAAGTACCGCCGCCGACGGCAGCCAGGCTGAGCAGAAAAATGATGAGTGAACGCGTTTTCATGCGGCGATTCTAGCCGACGCCGGCAGCAGCACTGCAAGCCGCCTTGCAAGCAAATGTTTCCGCGGGCGGCCGAGCCCGGTTGCCGTCTTGGCTGATCTCGCGTACGACATGGGATTCGTACGGTGCGGCCTTGTAATCGGTATTCGATGCGCGTAGTCTTTTAGACTTAAAACAAACGGGGCCGGCGTGCCTCGCCAACCGAGGAGAAACCATGAAAGAACCCAGCAGACTGGCATGCATCCTGGCCGCGAGCGCTTTGCTCCTTGGCGCATGTGCGACGGACTTGACGTCCAGCGTGCACCCGGACAAGGTGGTCTATCACATCAACGATTCGTCATCGGCCACCGCGGCGCTGCGCAATATCGGCAACCACCTCGACGTCAATCCGCAGGCGCAGATCGTGGTCGTCACGCATGCCCTCGGGGTGGATTTCCTGATGGAAGGAGCCCGCGACAAGAACGGCAATCCCTACAATATTCCGGTCGAGTCGCTGACCGAGCGCGGCGTGACCTTCGACGTCTGCGAAATTACCCTCAAGAGTCGCAAGCTGGACCGCAAGCAATTCATTCCCGAGTCGAAGTTCGTGCCCTCGGGCGTGGCCGAAATCGGCAAGCTGCAGGCCAGGGGCGGCTTCGCCTACATCAAGCCCTGAGTAGAGCGCCGCACCGCCAAGGCACTGCGCCGGGCGGCGCAGTGCCTTGCCGTGACGAATGCATCAGCCGACGAATCCGGCATTGCCTTTCATGCCCATGAGCTTGGGCTGGTTGAGTTTGCGCGGCGTGATGGTTTTCTTGTCGCGCAGGTAGCGCGCCACGACGTCCCACACCGGCTCGCCCTTGGTGCCTTCGGCCACCGGCGCCCAGCCGGCCACCTTGTATTTCCTGTCGGCCTCGACGGGCTTGCCCTTGAGACGCATGTCGGTGATGCGCTTGCCCATGCCCGCATTCGGCGTGCAGGTGTATTGCAGGCCGCCGACGCGCACCATGTCGCCGCCCTGCTGGTAGTAGGGGTCGGGATTGAACAGGTTGTCGCCGATATCCTCGAGGAGGGTCTTGATCTGTTCGCCGCTCATCTCGTTGAGTGTCGCGCTCGGGTAGGTGATCGCGGTCTGGTCCATCAGGTGTTCGAAGGTGATTGCCTGACCGGGCAGGATCGTGGTGCCCCAGCGGAAGCCGGGTGAGAAGCCGATGTCGGCGCCTTGTACTTCCATGATGGCATCGAGAATCAGCTGATCCCAGCTGCCGTTGAAGTTGCCACGGCGGTAAAGCAGTCCTTCGGAGACCGCCAACTTTTCGTTCAGCTGGTCTTTATACGGCGCCCGGACCTTGTCGATCAGCGCCGCCATCTCGGCGTCGGCCGGTAGCAGCTTGGAAAATACCGGCAGCAGCTTGTAGCGGAAGTCGGAAATCCTGCCGTTCCTGACGTCGAAATCCAGCACGCCGAGAAACTTGCCGTTCGAGCCGGCGTTGGTCACCAGGGTCTGACCGCCACCGTTTTTCACGATCACGGGCCGTGGTACGCCATCGTGTGTGTGGCCGCCAAGGATGGCATCGATCCCGGTGACGCGGGTCGCCATCTTGAGGTCCACGTCCATGCCGTTGTGCGAGAGCACGACGACGACCTGGGCGCCCTTGGCGCGGGCTTCGTCGACCGTCTTTTGCATGTTGTCGTCCTGGATGCCGAAGGTCCAGTCCGACATCATCCAGCGCGGGTGGGCAATCGGCGTGTAGGGAAAGGCCTGGCCGATCACGGCGACTTTGACGCCATTCATCTCGCGCAGGCTGTAGGGCTCGAAGACCTTGTCGCCGAAGTCGCTGGTCTTGATGTTCTGCGCGACGAAATCGATCTTGTTCTTGAAATCCTTTTCGACGATTTCGAGTACCCGCTTGTCGCCCAGCGTGAATTCCCAGTGCCCGGCCATGATGTCCACGCCGAGCAGCTTGCAGGCATCGACCATGTCCTGGCCCTTGCTCCACAAGGCAGTGGCGGAGCCCTGCCAGGTATCGCCGCCATCGAGCAGCAGTGCGTTCGGACGCTCTGCGCGCAGGCGCTTGACCAGCGTCGCCAGATGCGCGAAGCCGCCGACCTTGCCGTAGGTTTTGGCCGCCTTCTCGAAGTCCAGGTAAGTGAAGGCGTGGGCTTCGATGCCGCCGGGCTTGATGCCGAAGGCCTTGAGCAGATGTTCGCCGACCAGGTGGGGCGCCTTGCCCAGTGCGCCGCCGATACCCAGGTTTACGCTCGGTTCGCGGAAGTAAATAGGCATCAGCTGGGCGTGGCAATCGGTGAAATGCAGCAAATGGACATTGCCGAATTTTTTCAGGTCGTAGAGGCTGTCGCCCTTGCCGGCTGCCCACACCGGGCGGGCATCGAGGGCAAACCCGGCGGCAGAAGCGGCGGCCAGGATTTGCAGGAATTCACGGCGACTCATCGAAGACATGACAGGTTCCTATGCATGGTCCCACCAGGGGATACCGTAATCGCTTGCGGCGGAGGCTGATCCCAACAGGGGATACCGTCCGCGGCAGGGTGCCACAGACATGAAAAGCCTGGCCAAGGCCAGGCTTTTCGGGAGGGACGTGTTTACTTGTTGACCGGCGACGCGGGGTCGAGCAACAAGGCAACCAGGTCCTTGATCTGCTTTTCGCCCAGCGCACCGACGCGCCCGAAGCGCGGCATTTCGGAACACAGGTTGTGGGCCTTGGCGTTGTAGATCTTGGAATAGACGTACTTCTGGAT
>JAUYSD010000107.1 GCA_030696505.1 Sulfuritalea sp.
GGTGGGCATCAGCAGCGCCACCGGCGGCAACTTCGAAGCCAAGACGATCAGCAGCACGGTCAGCACCGACGTCACCGACGACGCCGACGCCACCATCGTGACCCTGACCGCCTCGGCCGCCTCGGTCACGGAAGGCGGCACGGCGATCGGTTATGAATTGGCATTGAGCAACACACCGCTCAGCGACGTAACCGTGACTCTCAGCTACAGCGGCACGGCGACAGACGGCAGCGACTTCACCGGCGTAACCACCGTGACGATTCCAGGGGGCAGCACATCGGCAAGCTTCGATATCGATACTATCGACGATGCCCTGGCCGAAGGAGCGGAGACCTTTACGATAAGCATCGCCGGATTGAGCGGAGGCGGCTTCGAATCCCTTGCAGCGAATCCGCTGGCGAACAACGTCACAACGACGATTGAATCCAGCGACAATCCTCCCGTCAACACCGTTCCCGTCGCGCAGACTGTCGCGGAAGACACGGCCAAGGTGTTCAGCGCCGCCAACGCCAACGCAATCACGGTTGCGGACGTGGATGGACAGACGCTCACCACGACGGTCGACATCGGAAACGGTACTCTCACGGCGGTCGCTTTTGCCGGCGCCACGATCACCGGCAATGGCACTGGGGCCGTCACGATCAGCGGTACCGCGGCAGCCATCAACGGCGCGCTGAACGGCTTGTCCTATGCGCCAACCGCCGACTACAACGGTCCGGCGACCTTGACTGTGACTACCAGCGATGGAACCCTCAGCGACACCGATACGGTGGCGATAACGGTAACCGCAGTGGCCGATATAGTGGCTGACACTCTGACCACCAATGAAGACACGGCCATCGTGGCCAACGTGATCACGGGCAGCAACGGCGCCAGCGCGGACAGCTTCGAAGGCGCGCCGGTGCTGACCAGCGTCACCCAGGGCAGCAACGGCACGGTGAGCTTCACCGCGGCCGGCGCAGTGACCTACACGCCGAATCCGAACTACAACGGCAGCGACAGCTTCACCTACACGGTGACCAGTCCGGCCGGGGTGACCGAGACGACGACGGTGAATGTGACGGTGAACGCCGTGAATGACGCGCCGGTGGCAAACGCAGATAGCTATTCCGCAACTGAAGGCGTGGCCACGGTGCTGGGCAATGTGCTGGCCAACGATACCGACGTGGAGAACAGCCCGCTTACGGCATTCCAGTTCGCCACCGATGGTGCATCGCCGGCCAGCCTGGTCAATGGCAGCAATGCGGTCACGACGCTTCTGGGCGGCACCGTGGTGATGAATACCGACGGCAGCTTCACCTATACGGCGCCGGCGCAGATGAACAACCCAACCGCCGTTCAGGACAGCTTCGTCTACAAGGCATCCGACGGCAGCCTGAGTTCGGGCTGGGTCACGGTGAATCTGGATATCACCGACTCGGCGCCGACGGCAGTCGCGGATACCGACGAAGTAGGGCACAGCGCGACGACCTACGGCAACGTGATCACGGGCGCCGGCGGCGGGACGGATACGCTCGGTGCCGACAGCGTGGCGATCAGCAACGTCGTCTTTGGCGGGACGGAAATTTCCAATACGCTGGTCGGTGACGTCAGGACGATAGTCACTGCCAGCGGCACGCTGACGGTGAACCAGCTCACGGGCGAGTACAGCTACCAGGACACCACGGCCAACCTCAACGTGCCGGCATCTCCGGGCAACACGGCAGTAACCCTGAACGCCTGGCGCACTACCTACGGCGTCGATCTGTACGGTTTCGACGGCAGCAATCCCTACGTCGGCGGCACGGCTGCGAACGGGCTCAATTTATCCACGCTGGACGCGACTGCGGAAGGCAAGGTGCGGCTGCGCGACAATGGCGGCAACAACAACGACGGCCTCGGGGTGGAAACCGCTGCCGGCACCAGCAACACCAACCGGATCGAAAGCGCCGAGGCGCTGGTGGTCGACCTGAATCTGTTGAGCAAGTCCGCCACCGTCACCCTGACCGATCTGACGACCGGCGAAACAGCGACCTGGTATGCCTACGACAGTTCAGGCAACTATGTTGGCACGGGAACGATTGCCGGCAACGGAACGAACATTGCAACCGCAACCATCACCACCGCAACTGCGTTCCAGCACATCGTATTCACCAGCACCGGCGCGACTTACCGCCTGAACGGCCTCAACGCCATTCCCGAGGTACCGGACCAGATATTCACCTACACCCTGACCGACGCCGACGGCTCGACCTCGTCGGCCAGCCTGACCATCAGCACCAGCGGCACCAACGCCTCGCCGACGGCAGTGGCTGACACGGGTGCGGTCGATGAGGATGCCACGCTGACGGTGAGCACCGTCAATGGCGTGATCCAGGGAGTGGGCACCGATACCGATGCCGACAACACCACGGCATCGCTGGTGGTCAGCGGCGTTGCCGCAGGGATCGGCGGGGTGGCCCAGGGAGTTGGCGTTGGCACCACGGTGACCGGCAGCTACGGCACGCTGACGCTGAATGGCGACGGCAGCTACAGCTACGTCGCCGATCAGACAGCGGCCGACGCGCTGGCTACCGGCGTCACCGCCAACGACGTATTCAGCTACACCGTGACGGACCCCAACGGTGCCGTGTCCAACAGCACCACGCTGACCATCACCGTCACCGGTACCAACGATGCGCCGGTAGCCAACGACGACACGCTGGTTGCCACGGAAGACACGCCGGTGATCTACACGGCAGCCCAGTTGCTGGGCAACGATACGGACGTCGATCTGGACACGCTGACCATCGCCAGCGTCACCAGCGGCAGCGGCGGTACGGCGGTGCTGAACGGCGATGGCACGGTGACCTTCACGCCCAGCGCCAATTTCAACGGCGTGGCCGACTTTACCTACACGGTGACCGACGGCAGCCTGACTTCCAACACGGCCACCGTCACGGTCAATGTCGCGCCTGTCAACGACGCGCCGGTCGCCAACAACGACACTGTGGCTACCGTTCAGGGTACGCCCGCGACCTATACCGCGGCACAACTGCTGGGCAACGACACCGATCCCGAGGGCAGCCTGCTGACCATTGCCAGCGTCACCAGCGGCACGGGCGGCACGGCGGTATTGAATGGCGACGGCACGGTGACCTTCACCCCCAATCCTGGTTACAACGGCATTGCAGACTTCACCTACACGGCGACCGACGGCACGCTGACTTCGAATACGGCCACGGTGACGGTCAATATCGCGGCGGCGCCGGTGCTGGACCTGGATGCCGACAACAGCACCGCCGGCGGCAGCGCCTTCCTTACCTATTTCGACACCTCCATCGGCGCTCCGATCACGATTGCGGATGCCGATGTCAGCGTCAGCGACACCGACAGCACCAACATCGTGAGCGCAACCATCACCCTGACCAACGCCCAGTCGGGCGATTTCCTCACGGTGGGCAGCCTGCCACCGGGGATCACGTCCTCGATCGTCGGCAATGTCGTCACCCTGACCGGCCCGGCGTTCTACACGGATTTCCAGACCGCGATCAAGGCCGTCAGCTTCGATACGACGAGTACGGATCTCACCGCGCGGACCGTCACGGTCAAGGTCAGCGATGGCCTGAGCGACAGCAATCTCGCCACCACCACCATCAACATGGTCGGCGTGAATACGCCGCCGGTGGCCGACAACATCGCCGCCAGCGGTGCCGAGGATACGGCCATCGCAGTGACCCTGACCGGTTCCGATCCCGACGGCACCGTAACCGGCTTCGTGCTGGATTCGCTGCCGGTCAATGGCGCCCTGTACCTCGATGCCGGGCTGACTCTGCTGGCGCCCACGGGAACGACGCTGGCTGCCACGGGCGAGACCGTCACGCTGTACTTCAAGCCGCTCGACAACTGGAACGGCAGCACCGGCTTCACCTACACGGCCGCCGACAATCAGGGTGGCACGTCGCCCGCGGCAACGGCCGGCATCACGGTCACGCCGGTTTCCGACGGCACGCCGGTCGCCAACGACGACAGCATCACGGTGGCGGCGGGCACCACGACCTTCATCGGCGTCGCCTCGCTGCTGGGCAACGACAGCCTGTTCGACGGCGCAGCCATCACCGGCGTTACGTCGCCCAGCGGAACCCTGACACCGGTGTATGCCTCCGGCGTCCTCACCGGCTACGACTACACGCCGACGGGCGTGGGGTCCGACAGCTTCGTCTACACCATCACCGACAGCGACGGGCAGACCGAAACCGCGACGGTGACGTTGAACGTGGTCGATGCCTCCGACGATTTCGGCACCGTGTATGAGTCGGCGCTGGCGGCGGGAACCGGCGGCGGAACGGCGGTGGCTAGCGGCAATCTGCTGGCCGGTGGTGAACTGGGGTCGAGCATTACCGGGGTTGTGTACAACTCGACCAATTACACGCCATCCGGCGGCGTCATCACCATCGATACGGGTGTCGGCATACTTACGGTCACGGCAGCGACCGGCGCCTACAGCTACACGCTGAACGGCGTCACGACGCACGGCGCGCCGGGCTCCGGTACGGACACCGCGGTGCTGCAGGACTTCACCTACACGACCAACGTCGCCACCTCGGCGACACTGCATGTCACGATCCAGGACGACAAGCCGATCGTCAACAATCAGCTGGTCGAAGTCTCCGAATCGGTGGTGCCGAAGTTCTCGCTGGTGCTGACGGTCGACGTCTCCGGCAGCATGCTGGACGACGTGCGCTCGATTGCGGCGGACGGCACGGTCACCCTGACCACGCGCATGGAAATGGCGAAAACCTCGCTGATCGCCCTGGTCGAGGAGTACTTCAACCAGTCGCCCGAGGTCGAAGTCAAGATCGTCGCCTTCGAAGCCACCGCATCGACTCTGAACGGCGGCAACTGGTACACCACCAAGGAGTCGGTGATCGCCGGCATCAACAGCCTGACCGCCAACGGCGGCACCAACTACGAGGCGGCGCTGAACCTGACCAAGACGGCGCTGGGCACGACCACGCTGGGCGGCGAGGAAATCGTCTATTTCATGTCGGATGGCAATCCCACTTCCGGCAATACTGTCGATCCGGTCGGCGCGACGGGCTACGACACCTTCGTCAACAGCAACGGCGTGCGTTCGTTCGCGGTGGGCATCGGCACAGGTATCACCAACCTGGTACCGCTCAACGGCATCCACAATGTCGATGCCGACGGCGACGGCGTCAAGGATGCCGCGATCCTGGTGCCGGACATCAACAAGCTCGACGAAGAGCTGCTGGCGACCGTGCCGACCGGCTATGGCGGCAACGTGGTGGCGGGCAGCGGCATCCAGGGTGTGAGCTTCGGCGCCGACGGCGGCTACATCCAGTCGATCAGCCTGCTGCTCGACAGCGACGATCCCGATTCGGTGCCCGAACAACTGGTCACCTTCACCTTCGACCCGGCCGGATCCGGCTCCATCAGCCACGACGCCGGGGCCTGGCTCACCGGTTTCCCGCTGGCGGGCAGCACCCTGGCGCTCGATGTCGCCAAGGGCTTCGCCTATGGCGATCTGGTGTTCGATTTCACCACCGGCGACTACACCTATTTCACCGGGCTCGGCGCGGTCGAGGGCACCAGCTTCGACATGACCTTCGTCGCCCGCGACGCCGATGGCGACACGGCCTCGGCGGTGCAGACGGTTTCGATCGTCGATGGCCAGCCGATTGCCCGTGCCGATACCGATACCCTGCGCGGCCTCGATACCCTGCTCGAAGGCAACGTAATGTCCGGCATCGGCACCGACGGCGGCGTATCGCTGGGCGGAACCCTGACGGCCTTCACGCCGCAAGGCAGCGGCGTCGATTCGATCCGCGACGACGCCGTGGTCACTTCCATCGTGTTCAAGGGCATCAGCTTCGATCTCACCACTGCCGGCAGCGGCACCGCGGTCGGCGGCAGCTACACGATCAGCGGCGGCACGCTGACCTGGACCCACGCCAGCAACGGCAGCGAACTGGTCTTCGATCAGGGCGGCTATTACAAGTACCTGCCGCCGAGCGCCGATCTGCCGCAGCCGGCCGTTTCCACGGAGTTGCCGGTGGCGGCGCCGGTGCTGATGGTATCGAACCCGGCAATCGCTGAGAATGCAGGCTATGCCGTGTTCACGGTGAGCCTGTCAGCGGCCAGCGCCACGGCGACCACCGTCGCGCTGTCGTTGCCCGGATCGTCGGGAACCGGCACCAACACGGCGACTGCCGGCACCGACTACTCGACCACCATCCAGTATTCGACCAATGGCGGGGCCAACTGGACCACCGGCACCTCGGCCACCATCGCCGCCGGCCAGACCTCGATCCTGGCTAGGGTGGCGGTGCTGGACAACGACGGCACCACGGAGCCCGTGGTGGAGAATTTCCGCCTGACGGCGACTGTTACGGCCGGCACCACCTCCAATGCCGCCTCGACCGGAGTCGCGGTCATCACCGAGGACGACTCGGCCAACACGACCAGCCCGGCGGTGGCCAGCATCAGCGACGTCACCATCAACGAAGCGGCCGGCACGGCGACGTTCAGCATCAGCCTGTCCAAATCGCCCGGCAACGATGTGACGGTCTCCTGGACCACGGCCGACGGCTCGGCGCAGGCCGGGATGGACTACACCGCGAGCAGCGGCACCACGGCGACGTTTACCACGGCCAACTGGGCGACGCCGAAGACCATCACGGTGCCGATTCTGAATGACGCGATATACGAGGGCACCGAGGCCTTCTTCGTGCAACTGACGGCGACCAGCAACGCCGCCCGCGCCATCATCGGCGATGCCTACGGCATTGCGACGATCACCGACAACGAGACCGCCGGCGTCGATCCCAACCCGCCGACGCTCGTGACCTTGACTGCGGACCCGGCCGCCAACGGCATCACGGTGCAGGGCATGGCACGCGACAGCACGGTGATCGGCTCCGCGGCGGTCAATTTCAATGCCACCAACGGCGTCGGCGTCACCGGCAACAGCTACACGCTGATGGACAACCTGGAGACCGTGGTATTCGACTTCGACCGGGCGACCTATGCCCACGGCGTCGAGCAGATGCGCTTCCAGGTGTATTCCACCGATGGCAGCGGCTATGCGATTCCGGTCACCTTCACCTTCTACGACATCGACGGCGAGGAGATCGGACAGAAGGCGGTGGGCGGCGCCAACAATGCGACCACCTGGTTCACCATGCCACAGGAGTACGCCAACATCGGCCGGGTGACCGCCATGGTCGGCGACGATACCTACTACGCGACGCCGCGCGCGGCGATCCGCGCCATGGAATTCGTGCCAAGCACCGTGGATCTGGCGGCGCCGGCGGTCCCGGTCGAGGAGATTCAATACACCCTGACCGATACCGATGGCGACACCTCGAGCGCCACTCTGTCGCTGAACCTGATCACCAACCGCTATGCCGGTACCGACGCGGTGAACGACAGCATCACCGGCTCGGATGCCAACGACCAGATCTCGGGCGGCGGCGGTGATGATGTGCTGGATGGCGCTCTCGGCAACGACATCCTGCTCGGCGGCGACGGTATCGACCTGCTGTACGGCGGCGTCGGCCAGGACGTCCTCGCCGGCGGCGCCGGGGCGGACACGCTGCATGGCGGCGCCGACAAGGACGTGCTGCGCGGCGATGCCGGCAACGACGTGCTCAACGGCGACGCGGGCGACGACAGGCTCGAAGGCGGCGCCGGCGACGATGTCCTGGCGGGCGGCAGCGGCGCCGACACCCTGAGCGGCGGCGCCGGCAACGACAGCCTCTCCGGCGGACTGGGCGATCTGGTATCCGACACCTTCGAATGGACCCTGGCGGATGTTGGCGCCAAGGGCGCGCCGGCGGTGGATACCATCACCGACTTCGATGCGTCGGCCGCCCCTTCCGGCGGCGATGTGCTGGACCTGCGCGATTTGCTGTCGGGCGAAAACCAGGGCGCCGACATCGGCAACCTGGCCAGCTTCCTGCACTTCGAGAAGAGCGGCAGCGACACCATGGTGCACATCAGTTCCAGCGGCGGCTTCGGCAGCGGCTACACGCCGGCGGCCGAGGACCAGACGGTGATCCTGCAGGATGTCGATCTGTACGCCTTCGTCGGCAGCAATGCCACGGATCAGCAGATCATCCAGGACCTGCTGACCAAGGGCAAGCTGATCACCGACTGACGCCAGGCGCACACCAGCGCCGACTCGCAAGAGTTGGCGCTGACGACACGGCGCTCAGCGCTCAGTGCAGCAGGCGCGGCGCGGCGGCCTGCAGGGGTTCCGACGCGAGACCGCTGCTGGCGGTGACGTGCAGGGTGAGTCCCCATTCCGCCGCGACGACGGCTTGCTGCAGCAGCCGGGCCAGCACATGCACCAGCCTTTCGTCGAGGTCGAGGTTGATGCCCTGGCCCTCCTGCGGCAGCAGCGTCAGGGTCTGGGTGTTGCCCTGCAGGGGCTTGACCGTGATGCGGGCAAGCAGAACCGGTTCGTCGCCCAGCGGAAACAGCGAGCCTTCCTTGTACTGGCTGGCGAAATCGGCCTTGCCGACGGCTTCGCCATGCGCCAGCTCCGCCAGGGTGTTGCGCGTCAGCGGATCGCTGGTCTTCAGCGCGCTGAAGTCGTCGGCCATTTTCATCAGGATCGGCCACAGCAGGGCGAGATAGCGGCGGGTCAGCCAGAAGCGGTATTCGGCATCGTCGTTGCTGCGGATGCGCAGCAACAGCCTGTCCTGCCCCGAGTCGTAGCTGGCACTGAACTGTTCGAGTTGCGGTGGTTTGCTCATGATCCCTGTCCGCCGTCTGTGACCCTCACCCCCGGGCCGGTTGCACCATCGAATCCTACCGCACCGAGCACGGCGAATTCCGCTGCGCTGGCCACGCCTTCGGCGATCACCAGCAGGCCGATATTGTGCGCGATGGAACTGACGCCCTTGAGGAAGGCCTGGTTGCCCGGGTTGCTGTCGAGACGCCGGGTAAAGCTGGCATCGACCTTGATGTAATTCAGACCCAGGTCATGCAGTTGTCCGATCTGGCTGAACTGTCGTCCGAAGTGCTCGACGCCGACCTGGCAGCGATGGCTGCGGAGCAGGGCGCAGAGGCTGCGGAAAGCATCGACATGCTTGAGCACACCGGTTTCGGCAACCTCGATCCACAGCCGGCCGGCGGCCTTGTCGTGCTTGTGCAGCAGGGCGCCGAGCCGCTGCCGGAAGTCCTCGGTCGCCATCGAACTGGCGGACAGGTTGATCGCCAGGCCGCTCAATGACGGGTGCTGCTCCAGCGTCGCCAGCCCCAGGGCCAGTGCCGCGAGATCCAGTTCCGCGGTGCGGCCGAGCCGCTCGGCCACCGGCAGGAAGCGCCCGGCCGGCAGCCATTCGGCGTCCGCATCGAGCTTCAGGCGCAGAGGGCACTCGTCGTGCAGCAGGCGGCCCTGCATATCCACCACCGGAAACGAAACCAGGCGCAGCCAGTCGCGTTGCAGCGCCCGCGTGATGATCAGCGACCACTCGTCGGCGCTGCGCGGCACGTCGTCATCGGCCTCGATCGCCGCTTCGCGCACGCCATTGACGCCATCGGCCTCGGCGGCGATCAGGGCCGCATCGATCTGCGACAGCAGCAGACCCAGCGCCGTGCCGCGGCGGAACACGCCCATGCCGATGTAGGCCGAAGCGCCGCCGTCCACGAAGGCTTCCATGGCGACGATCAGCGACCGCAGCAGCGCCTCGGCGACCTCGCGCCCGGCCTTCTGGTCCGGCAGCAGCAGGGCGAAGTCGGCGCCGTTCATGCGCGCGGCGAGCGCCTCCGGATTCGCCGTGGCGCCAGCGCCAACTTTCTCGCCCACGCGCCGCAGCAGCTCGTCGGTGGCCTCGCGCCCCAGCCGCTTGTTGAGGCCCATCAGGTCGGCGACGCGGATCAGGAACAGGGTGCCGCCGGTGGAGTCTTCTCCCTCCAGCGACGAGCGCAACTGGGAGATAAAGAACTCGCGATTGATGAGTCCGGTCAGGGGGTCGAAATTCGCTTCGCGGCGCACGGTTTCCAGCCGCGCCGCCTCTTCCTCGAACATCGTCTTGAGCCTGGCCACGGTCGCGTTCATGGCGCTGGCGAGCTGGCGCAACTCGGGAACGTCGGGCTCCGCTATGGTGATGAAACGGCGATTGGTGATCGCCTCGGCCTGGTCGATCACCGCTTGCAGGGGGCGGCGCAAGCGGCGCAGGATCAGGCTGCCCAGATAGCCGCCGATGAAGCTGGCGAGCGCCAGCGCCGCGATCATTTCGCGGGTGCTGGTCCATAGCGCCTCGTAGGCAAAGCGGCTGTGGCTGACCAGGGTCACCGTGCCGAACTGGGTCCAGCCGCTGGAGATCTGCGCCTCGCCGGGATTGGAATCGATCGGCAGGCGCCGCACGAACCACTCGGGCGCGCCCGCATCGCCGGCCGCCGCCACGCGTTCGATCATCAGCTTGCGCTGCGGGTCGTGGATGCGGATCGATTCGTAATGGCCGCTGTCGAACAGCGCCGCAACGGCCAGTTCGACCGTCACCGGGTCCGGGTTCTGCTGGCTCAGCGAAAGCGCCAGGGCCGAGGCGTTGTCGGCGTTCTTGATGCTCAGCTGCTGCTCCAGATAGGCGCGCGCCGACAGCAGCGAGGCAAACAGGCTGCCGGCCAGCGCCAGCAGCATGCTGAGGATGATGGCGAGCCATAGTTGGCGATACATCGACATGACGGTTCCCCCTTAATTTCCTGCGTCTTGCATGGTCAATCGAATCCTTCCTTGCGGGCTCTTTGCAGCAAGTCCTGCCAGCGCGACAGCTGGCCGGTGCCGCCGGCGCCCTTGGCGGCGTTGCCGGCGACGCCGCTCCAGATCGCCTCGCTGTTGAAGCTGAACACCGGCTGCAGGTCGCTGCGCTGCGAGGCCGGCCTGATCTCCGGCACCAGGTTGTCCAGCACCAGCGGTTCGGCGTTGGGCGTCGGGTAATAGGCCAGCACCATGTGCGCCTGCAGATAGGGACCGGCGGGACCTTCCAGCCTGGCCTTGACATAGACCAGGCGCAGCTTGGCCACGGGTACCCCGGCATCCTTGAGCGAGTAGTATTTGATGATCGAAAAGTCTTCGCAGTCGCCGCGTCCCTGGCCGATGGTTTCCAGCGGCGTGGCCCAGTAGTCGCTCTGATTCCAGATCGACAGGTCGTCCTCGAAACTGATGTTGCGATTGATGAAATCGTTGATCCTGACCAGCTTGTCCTTTTCCGGCATGGAGCGGGACCGGGTGTCGGCCAGGGTCTGTTGCCAGTCGCGCAGGAAGGAAACCCGGGCCGGACCGAAGCGGTCGCCGAGCAGTCGCAGCAGGCGATCGAAGTCGTAGGCATGCACTGCAGAGACCGCCAGGACCAGCAACAGGCAGCGCCAGACGTAGTGGAATCGTGACACAGAGCGGAAATGGGCGGCTTTGCAGGCTATGATCGTGGCGGTTCAAGATAGATGACAATGAATATAATCGCACGTCTTCAATCAAAAATTGGATTGTGATCATCCGGATGGGAGTTTCGCGGCAGGTCTTGCTGTTGGGAATCGCTTTGCTCTTCCTGCGCGGTGGTGCAGCGCAGGCGGCCGCCCATCTGACCCTGCAGGAGGTGGCGCAGAAGGTCGTGCTCAACAATCCCGAGGTTTTGTCGAAGTGGCATGCCTTCAAGTCGGCCGTCGGCGACGTCGATGTGGCGCGCGCCGGTTTCTATCCCAAGCTCGACTACACCACCGGGGTGGGCAAGGAGACGTTGCGCCAGCCGGGCGCCGCCGATCGCGAATACAGCCGCAACGGCTATACGCTGACGCTGAACCAGATGCTGTACGACGGCTTCGCCACGGCGAGCGACGTCAAGCGTCTGGACAAGGCGCGCCTGACGCGCTATTTCGAATTGCTCGATGCCGCGGAAATCGCCGCGTTGGAAGCGGGGCGCGCCTACTACGACGTCATGCGTTATCGCCTGCTGATGTACCTAGCCGAAAACAATTACGTCGAGCACCGCGCCAGCTATGAGCAACTGCTGCGCCGCGCGCAGGCGGGAGCAGGGCGGCGGGTCGATGTGGAACACGCCGCGAGCCGCCTGGCCCTGGCCGAATTGAACCTGAATACCGAGGCGGCCAATCTGCACGACGTGATGGCGCGCTTCCTGCGCATGGTCGGCGAGGCGCCGCCGCCCGTGCTGTTCGGCCCGGCAGGCCTCGCCGCCGATTATCCCGTCAGCGAGCCGGAGGCCCTGCGCCTGGCTTTCCGTCAGAATCCCCAGCTGCGCGCCGCGGTGGAAAATGTCGAATCCGCGCAGCACGATATCGAATTGCGCCGCAGCGCGTTTCATCCCAAGCTCGATCTGCGCATGCGCAACGAGAGTATCGGCAACTACCAGGGCGTGACCGGAACGCGCCAGAACAACGTCGCCGAAGTGATCCTCAGCTACAACCTGTTCAACGGCGGCGCCGACATGGCGCGCCAGCGCATTTATGCCGAGCGCAAGAACCTGGCCCTGGACCTGCGCGAAAAATCCTGCCGCGACCTGCGCCAGACCCTGTCGATCGCCTACAACGACGTGGTGCGCTTGAAAGCCCAGCTGTCCAACCTTGATCTGCAGGTCAGCTCGATCGAAAAGACGCGGGACGCCTACAAGGCCCAGTTCAATATCGGGCAGCGCTCGCTGCTCGACTTGCTCGATACCGAGAACGAACTGCTCAACGCCCGTCGCACCGCCGTCAATGCCGACATGGATCTGGCGCTGGCCTATCTGCGCACCCAGGCGGGCATCGGGCGCCTGCTCGAATTTCTCGGTTTGAAGCGGATCGACGAGCAGGACAAGCCGGACCCCAATGAGCTGGCGACCATCGTCGAATCCGAGATCTGTCCGCCGCAAGCGCCGGGCAGCTATCTGGTCGATCTCGAAGCCCTCACGGCCAGGGCGTTGGCACTGATGGAGGCATCGCGGCCGGCCGCCGATACGGCCCCGGCCACCGTGCTCCCCGGCCCATCGAGCGCGGCGCCGCTGCCTTCCCCGGCGCCGGCACCGGCGCCTGCGCCTTCCGCGGCGCCGGCGCCGACACCGCGTCCACCGGCCGTGTCGGCTGCCCTCAAACTGCCGACGCCACCTGTCTTGCCGTCCGCGCCCGTCGCCGCCGCCGTCGTGGCACCGGCGCCATCCTCCTCGGAGATGCCGCTCCTGGCGCTGGCTGTCGCCGACAGGCTGCCCGGCACTGCGCCCGCGCAGTCCCGGCAGGCGCAGCGCAAGCTGCTGGGCGAACGGGTACAGGCCTGGGCTGCCGCCTGGTCTGCCCAGACCTTTGCGGCCTATGCGGATTTCTACGCACCGACATTCGTCCCGGCCGACGGATCGAGCCGCGACAGCTGGGCAAAGCAAAGGCAGCAGCGCCTGTCCCGACCGGCCCAGGTCGCGGTCGAGATCAGCAATTTCCGGCTCAAGGAAGTGACAAAGGACGTCGCGATTGCCGAATTCGAGCAGCACTACACTTCCGACAGCTACAGCGACAGAACCCGCAAGGTCCTCAAGTGGGTCAGGCAGGGCGGGCAATGGCTGATCCAGCAGGAAACCGCGCGCCCGCTCGCGGCGGGTGTCGCCAGTCGGCGAAAGGCGGAACAATGAAACCCTGGGGACAACTGCTGTGCGGCCTGTGCGCGCTGCTGCTCGCCGCGCCCGCGGTGCTGGCACAGGGCGTGACCCGCCCCAGCCTGGACAAGATCCGCGAATACGGCGCCATCTACGTCGGCCATCGTGAAGCCTCGATTCCATTTTCCTACATGGTGGGCGGCGAAGCGATCGGCTACTCGATGGACCTGTGCGACCGCATCGTCGAGGCGGTCAGGATCCGGCTGGGCGACCCGGCCCTGAAGGTGGTGCGGGTGCCGGTCACCAGTTCCTCGCGCCTGCTGATGCTGATGACCGGAGTCATCGATCTCGAATGCGGTTCGACGACCAATACCAAGATACGCCAGCAGTCGGTGGCCTTCGGCCTCACCAGCTTCGTCTCCGGCGTCAAGGCCCTGACGCGCCGGGATACCGGCATCGAGCGCATCATCGACCTCAACGGCAAGGTGGTGGTGACCACGGCCGGAACCACCACCGAGCGCGTCGTCAGGACGGTGCTGGCGACGCGCAATGCCTCGGTGCGCGCGAAGACCGGCAAGGACCATCCGGATTCCCTGTCCATGGTGCTGTCGCGCCAGGCCGATGCCTTCGTGCTCGACGATGCGCTGCTGGCCGGCCTGCTGGCAGTGTCGCCGGACGCCGCCAGGCTGAAGCTGCTGGAGGAAAACTTCGGTTTCGAACCCTACGGCATCGCCCTGCGCAAGGACGACCCGGAATTCAAGCAACTGGTGGATGACAGCCTGCGGGCAACGATGAAAAGCGGCGAATTGGAACGGATCTATACCAAGTGGTTCCTGTCGCCGATTCCGCCGAACAACGTCAATCTGCAGATTCCCATGAGCAACATGCTGCGGGAATTGCTGGCGAACCCCAACGACATCGGCATCTGAGCTTGCCGCGCCGGGCCGCAGGCCTGCCGTGGGGTGGAGCGATCGCCTCTCAATCGTCTTTGCAGCCGTGACGCGTTCCCTAGGCGCACGTCCTCGCCGTGCCGTCAGCGGCAACTTTCAGGCGTGAGCAGCGGTTTCATTGCGCCCGCAGCCGTCATTGCCGCGACGGAAAAACTGCCATACGCGACAAGCGTCGACATCAAGAAAGCGCTCTTCGGGCATCGGCAGCCGACTTGTCAGATCGAAATTCAGCCCGGCAGCCCAAGAGATGTTCAGGTTCTCGACATCACGGGCAAGTCCCGGTCGGGCCCGGAAGTTCGGGTCGCGCCCAGCGCATTCCCGCTGTCAGGGCAATTTATAGCTGCCGGTGACCCGGCGACAGCCCTGGAGGGTGCCCTGTCGCACCGGGGACATCGCGCCCAGCCGCTGGACGGTCGCGCTGCCGGTGATGCCATTGAACTTGCCTGTACCGCCCAGCATTTCCACCGTATAGGCTTGGGGCGTGGCGCTATCGGCGACGTGGAACTTGTCGCCGCTGGCGTCCTGGAAGACGCAGTAGCCCTTGTGCCGGTACACGCCGGACCGCATCTCGAAAGTTCCGATGCACTCCAGACTCATCGAGTCGAACGCCTTGGTCGCCGATTGCGTCCCGCCGGTGAGCTGGTAGGTTCCGTACCGGTCGGTGTCCGACGCGCTGATCACGTGGGCCGGGCCGCCGAAACAGAGCGTCTGCTCATAGGTGCCCTCCCGGGCCATGGGAGCAGGGTTCGCCGCTTGCGCAAAAGTGCTGGCTGCCGCCAGCAGCGCGAGCGCGGAAAGCGCACTTTTCTTCGTGTTTTTCATCATCATCTCCTGGTTGTTGTCCCATTTGATTGAAGTCTGCCACCAGGGCATTCAGGCGCCGTGATTCGAGCGTGAGAAAAGCGTCACCAGACTTGCCTGACGCGCCAAATCGGGTCATGCTTTATAAAGCGCCTCCATGAAAAAATGAAAAACATTGGCATGCGGGCTTCCGCCCTGCGACTGCTGGGTGACTTCTCCCTCGAGACACCGTTCTCGGGCGGGCCGGTTCGCGTCGGGCGCAAGGCGCAGGCGCTCCTGGCCCTGGCGGCGATGCACGGAGCCGCCGGTGCCAGCCGCAGCCGGCTCGTCGCGCTGCTGTGGCCCGACCACAGCGACGAAGACGCACGCAGCGCCTTGCGCCAGTGCCTGCACGTCCTGCGCCGCGTGCTGGGCACCGCCGCCGACGGGCTGGACTGCGAGGGCGACCACATCGTGCTGCGAGAGACGGCCTTCGATGTGGACGTTCGCCGTTTCGAGGCTCTGGCCGGCCGCACCGACCTGGCGTCGATGCAGGCGGCTGCCGAGCTTTACCGCGGAGACTTCCTCGACGCGCTGGACGCTGGCGTGGAATTCACGCCGTGGGCCGAGGCCGAGCGGCAACGGCTGCGGGACATCGCCCAGGGCCTGCTGGCCCGGATGAGCGACTGTGCCGACACGGTGGCAGCGTCCGAGGCGGTGGTCCGCTTCGCTTACCGCTTGCTCGCGAGCGATCCGTTGCACGAGGGCTGCTACCGCGCCTTGATGCGTTTGTATGCGCGCGCCGGATTGCGGGCCAAGGCGGTGCAGACCTGGGTCGAGTGCCGCCGGGTGCTCAGCCGAGAGCTCAGCGTGGAACCAAGCTCGCAGACACTGGCCCTGGTGGACGAGCTAAGGCTGTGCGCGGCACCGGTGCCAGGCGCCGCCCCGGCCGGCGCGCCTGCCTCGTTCGTGGCACCGGCGCGCCGGCCCGAGGACGCCGCCGTGGTGGACTTGCTGTTGCGCGGCTGGCAGGACTTCACCCTCATGACGCCGCAAAGCATGGCCAGGGCCCGCGAGGCCTACGCTGCGGCCGTGGCGCTCGCACCCGGCAGCGCGGAGGCCGTCGCCAAGCTCGGATGGACACATTGGATGGACTCGATCAGTGGCTGGGTTCCGGATCCGTCGGCCAGTTTCGAAAAGGCGCACCAGTGCGCGACGCGTGCGATTGCCTGCGATCCTGACCACATGCTGCCCCATGCGCTGATGGGGAAGGTGCTGCTGTGGCGTATGGAGTACGAGGCCGCGCTCGAGCAACTGCAGAAGGCCGTGGAACTCGCGCCCGGGGCAGCGTATGCGCACTTCCATCTGGCCGATGCCGCAATGTGGTGCGGCCGCTGCGACGAGTCGCTCGCGCACGTCAACATTGCGCTGGCGCTGGATCCGAACGATCACGGAATGTTCCTCACGATCCGGGGCTACGCCTTATGGATGGTCGGTGAGCACCGCGGTGCCCAGGCGGCGTTTGCCAGCGCGATCACGCGCAACCCCGCTTACCTGTGGCCGCACAACGGCCTGGCTGCGGTTCATTACGAACTGGGCGACGTGCACTCGGCCCGTAACGCGGTTGCGACGGCATGCAGCCTCAATCGTCGGGTGAGCCTTTCCTTCGTGCGCAATGTGCTGCCGTTTCGCGTGGCAGCGCATCGCGAGCGACTATTGGCTGCCTGTGAGGGCGCCGGAATGCGATCGGACGAGGTGGCGATGGGTGATGCTGGCGTGTGAGCGACCCAGCTAGCAGCCATCGGGATTGAATACGTCATGGGATGCCTTGGGGTCGGTAGCGCCCACTCGGACTCTGAACTGCCTGAACCCTCCCGCATCGTCGTGTCCGGACTGATCGCGGCCGCTCGGGATTCACAGATCCATGAGTGCTTTGTGACCGTTGTCTGGGGCGGCTTCAGGCTTCGACGCAGGGCAGTCACCGGCCGCGTGCCGCCGTGCCGCCAGCGCCAACTCTTGCGGCCGGGTGTCGGCTACCCCTATCGCTTTGATGTCTGCTTTGGCGTCTGCGCCGGCTTCGAGTCGAACAGGCCTTCGGCCCAGCCGCCAACCTTTGCACCCACCGAGGTGCCGAAGCCGGGGCCCATGATGGCGGTGCCGACCGCCGCGCCGGCCATGCTTGCGCCGGTCGGATAGAGCAGGGGCGAGCCGAGCGTGCCGCCGACGTTGAGCGGCACCCTGGCGCTGGTGCCCACCGCCTTGACCTCGGCATTGATGCGCCCCGACAGCGCCTTTTCGGGTGTGATGCTGACCCTGCCGTCGGCAGCCAGCACGCCCGAGGCGATTTTCAGCTGCGTGAAGTGGCGGCTGCCCTGCGCGATCCGCAGATGCCCGGACAAGTGCTCGAAACGCGTTTCGCCGCCGCTGCTGCCCTGCTTGATCAGGCGCGTCGCGGCCTGCTGGATATCGACGCCATGGAGCACGCCGTCGCGCACCCTGAAATCGCTTTCCAGGCGCAAGGCATGCGCCAGTTGGCCGGCGGCGGGCGCCGCGGCGGAGAAGGTCGGCTTCGCATTGAGCCTGCCGCTGACGCGGGCGCCCGGCGAAAGCATGGCGGCGACCTGGCGCAGCTCCAGCTCATCGATGTCGAGAGCGCCGTTCACGCGCAGGCCTTTTTGCCAGTCGACGCTCATCTTGCCGGTGACCGTGCCGCCATACAGGCGCGCGCTGATGGCATCCAGCCGCAAGTCCGTGCGGCTGGCCACGCCCTTGATCTCCAGTTCGTCGAACAGCAGCGCCGGTGCGGCCGGCAGGGTCCAGGCGCGGGCGCCGACGTCGATCAGGTAGTTCGCGCCGTCGGGCTTGATCAGCGCCTTGAGCTTGCCATCGCGGGTGCTCACCGTCGCGTCGGCGGGTCTGCCTGCGTCGTCCAGTGCCAGTTGCGCATCGAAGGGGCCGAAGTCGGTCTTGTCGAGCCGGAGCACCGCGTTGTCGATGCGGATGCGCAGCACGCGCAGCGTCGCTGCCTGGGGCGGCTGCGCGGGGTCGGCCTTGGCCAGGGCCAGCAGCGCGTCGATCGCCTTGCGCGTCACTACCGGGGAATCGATCGCTATGCTGTCGATGACCCGGGTCGATTGCAGCAAGGACAGCAGCGCCGGAGTCACGCTCACGCTTCCCAGCCTGAAGTCATCGCCGGTGCCGATCGCGATGCCGCCGATCGTGACGTGCGGAACCGGCAGCGCCGCAAAGCGGATGCTCTCGATCGACACCGGCTGCCTGAGCCTGGCCGAGGCTGCCGCTTCGAGGCGCGGGATGTAGTCGTCGAGCGAGATGAAAAACGGCACTGCCGCTGCCAGTGCGATCAGCACCGCCAGGGCGAGCAGGGTGCGCTTGAGCCATGTCATATCGATTGCCGTCGCTCGGATTCGTTGATGAAGTACCTGGCATTATTGCAGAGCCGGCGCGATCTTCGCCGCCGCGCCGCAGACGCCGCCCGCTGCCCGGCGTATCCCCTGGCTCAGCGCGGCGTGCCGAACTCCAGCGTCCAGTACACGCCCATCTTGCTCCTGCGATTCACCGCGACGGCGACGCCCATTTCGGTGAATGCCGGATTCATCAGGTTGGCGCAATGCCCGGGGCTCTCTATCCAGCCTGCCACGGCATCTTCGGGCCGGGTCTGGCCGCCCGCGATGTTTTCGCCCATGGCGCGGTAGCGGTAGCCCGCGCGCTCGACGCGCTGCGCTGCGGTGGAGCCGTCGCGCCCGTCGTGGCTGATGAAGTCGAGCCGCGCCATGTTGTCGGAATGGCGTTGCGCGGCCTTTGCCAGCGTCTGGTTCCAGCGCAGCGGCGCTGCCGCCTCGAAGGCCGTGTTGCCGCAGTGGCGCCGCGTGTCGCGCGCCTGATTGATCAGGTCGAGCACGCGCGCTCCGGCGTCCTCGTCCAGCGCCGCCGCGGGCGCAAACGGCGCCGCGAGCACGATCCAGACCTGGCGCGCATCCTGGTAAATGCCGATGTCGGTCAGCGCGGCATCCTGCCATTTCTCGCAGTAGTCCGGTCTTGCCAGCAGCCCCTTCATTTTTGCGGCGATACCCTTGCCGCCGAATTTTACGGATTTGGCCCGCGTCGCCCGATAGCGGGCCGCCTCCAGGCTGTGTTCCAGTTCGCTGCCGCGCGCCAGATCGCGCCCGACGCGGTCCAGCGCCGCCTGCCGTTTGAGCGGCGCCAGGCCTTTCGCCTCGCAACTGCCCTCACCCTGGCGCAAGCGGTTGATCGTGCGATAAACATCGCTCGCCGCCGCATCGAAAGCGACGGCCAGCAACAGCAGACAGGAAAGGACAGGCAGGCGCATGATCCGGGGCCGTGGAAGGCAGCAAGCTTCGGCACGCATTGTTTGGCGTATGGCCGCGCAGGGTCTGTGCGGCAGCAGACATACGCCGGACGTTCGTCGCTCAGTCGCCGAAGTTGGTGCCGACCCGGCGCGCGCTGACTATCCACGAATGCTTGAGCGGCACGGTCTTGACCTTGCCGGCGACGTCTTCGAGCCCGACCGGCTGCGTGTCCTCGCCTCTGGCCGCCACCATGACGCCGTGAGTGCCCTTGGCGATCAGGTCGGCGCAGGCCGTACCGAGGCGCGTCGCCAGCAGGCGGTCGGCGGCCGAGGGGGCGCCGCCGCGCTGCACGTGGCCGAGAATGGTGACCCGGGCTTCGAGGCCGGTCAGGGCTTCCAGGCGCTTGGCCAGGCGCAGCGTGCGATCGGCATAGAGCAGTTCCGCGGCATCGGCCTCTGCATCGTCGGCCTTGCGCGCGTCTTTTTGCTTCGCCGCTTTCCTGCCCGCGGTCCGCGCCGCGGCGATCGCGGCCAGGTCGTGCTGCGAGATCGCGCCCTCGGCCACGGCGACGATGGAGAAGGGCTTGCCGCCGCGCGCCCGGGCGCGGATGGCTGCGGCCACGCTATCGACGTCGTAGGGAATCTCCGGAATCAGGATCACGTCGGCGCCGCCGGCGATGCCGGCGCCCAACGCCAGCCAGCCGGCGCGGTGGCCCATGATCTCGACCACGATGATGCGGTGGTGGCTGTGCGCCGTGCTGTGCAGGCGGTCGATGGCCTCGGTGGCAATGCCCAGCGCGGTATCGAAGCCGAAGGTGACGTCGGTGCCGGCGACGTCGTTGTCTATGGTCTTGGGCAGCGTGATGACGTGCAAACCCATCTGCTTGAGGCGCAGCGCATTCTTCACGGTGCCGCCGCCGCCCAGGCAGACCAGGCAGTCGAGCCGGTTGGCGCGGTAGTTGTCGGCGATGGTGTCGAGCATGTTCAGGATCTTGCCGCCGACCGGCATCTTGTGCGGCTTGTCGCGGCTGGTGCCGAGGATGGTGCCGCCGACGGTCAGGATGCCCGAGAGCTGGCCGCCGTCGAGCGTCGCCGTGCGGTTTTCCATGAGGCCGCGAAAGCCGTCGCGGAAGCCGACCACGTGCATGCCGTAATGGCCCAGCAGCGCCTTGCCGACGCCGCGGATCGCGGCGTTGAGCCCCGGGCTGTCGCCGCCCGCGGTAAGAATGCCGATGTATTTGCTCATGGCGTCGCTCGCTGGAAAGGGATGCCGCTAGCCTACCATCGGTCGGCGCCGGGTTGGCCAGGGATGGACGGACAGTCGCGCGCCGCGGCGCCGGCAGCGGCGGCCGGCAGCAGGCGGGCCAGCGCGCAGCGCCGGGCATCCTTGGTCAGCTCCGCCAGCGCCCTCACGCGCCGGTAGAAGCGCGGCAGATCGTGTTGCTCCGCTTCGAGCAGGGCCGCGAAGGCCGGCACCAGTTCACTGTAGAGGCCGAAGGCGACCAGCCCGGCGTTGTTGAATTCCGCGCCGATGATCCTGTCGTAGCCGGCATGGCCGCCCCAGCCCGCCTTCATCGCCGCGTAATCGCGGCGCAGGGCGGCGAACAATTCGGCCTTGGCGCGGCGCTGGCCTTCCGCGGCGCCCCCGCTTGCATACAGGGTGCGCGCCCGCTCGCGGTAATCCTGCAGCAGCCGGGCGAATTCCGCCCGGCGCAGCCGCTGCGCCGCGAAGGCGGCGCCTTGCGCGGGCGTGGCCTGGGCCGCGGTCCAGCGCCGCATGCCTTCGTTTTCGACCACCGTGGCGAAAGACTCGTTGAAGGCGGTGTCGTCCCTGACGTACACCACCTGGTGCGCGAGTTCGTGAAACACGATGCGCGCGACTTCCAGCGTGCCGCGGCGCATGAAGGTGTTGAGTACCGGATCGTCGAAGTAGCCGAGCGTGGAATAGGCCGCGACGCCGCCGACGAAGGTGTCGTAACCTTCCTCGCGCAGTTCCGCGGCGAGGCGCTCGGCATCCTTCTGATCGTAGTAGCCGCGGTAGTTCACGCAACCGACCAGCAGCACGCACCATTGCCTGGCTTCCAGCGACAACTCGGGCGCGGCGAAGACGTTCCACACCACATAGGGGCGGCCGATGTCGGCGTAGCTGCGATAGCTGTCGTTGTCGGGCAGCGCCAACTCGCGGCTGGCGAAGTCGCGTATCGCCGCCACCTCCGCCAGTTGCTTGCCCAGTTGCGGATCGCCGATGGGCCGGTCGACCAGCTCGCCGATCGGCTGCGCCGCGCGCATCAGCTCGAAATGGCCGCCCACCGCCTGGGCGTAGTAGGCGATGTTGCCGCAGCCGGCCAGCGCCATTGCCAGCAGCAGCAGCGAATTCCTAACGCTCATGGCTTCGATGAACCCCCCGAGTATCTTGAAACACCTTGGCGTCATGGCGCCTCAAGCTGGCAAGTGGGCCCGCCCCCTCCCGTCCTCCCCCTCGCGGGGGAGGCTATCAATTGGCTCGCTACGCTCGAACCAGACACGCCGCGCTTGGCGCCGTATTTCACGCTAATCCGCTTCATGGTGCAGAAAATGTCCGGTGTCGAGGAAGACCGCGATCTGCTCGGCACAGCGCCGCGAGGCGAGCATTTCCGAGTGCGCCACGGCCAGCGCGATGAAGTCCGCGGCGCCGGGCAGGCGCGTTTCCGCCACGCTCACCACGCCGTCGTTGGGGCGCGGCAGATCGGGCACGACGCGGCCCAGGCCCAGGCTGCGGGTGCCGGCCAGCACGCCTACCGCGACGGCGGGCGAGGGCGCCAGCGCGGCCGCGGGCCCGCGCCCCAGCCATTCGCCGATCGAGCGCCCGAGCAGGGCCGGCATGCCGCGCACTGCGGCCAGTCGCCGTGCGCAATGGCTGTCGATGCAGGGCGTGCCGAGCAGGACCGCCCGGCGCAGGCGCGGATCGGCTTCCTGCCTCAGCATGTCGAGGATGATGAGGCCGCCGAGACTGTGGCCGACCAGATGGATCTCGCTCGCGTCGGTCGCGGCGATGTAGCGGCGCAGGGCCTGCGCATTCTGCGAGAGCGTGGCGCGCACGCTCGGGTAGCCGAAGCGCAGCGTGCGGTAGCCGCGGCCCTGCAGCCAGCGGCCATGCGGCAGGAACACCGCCGCCGGGGTCCACAGGCCATGCACCAGGACCACCGTCGCAGCGGTGTCCCGCGGCGATTGCGGCAGGCTGCGTTTCAAGTTTTGCTCCCGTGTGGCGGAAAAATCCGCCTTTGCGTCGCTCACCGATCAAGCCCCGAAGATGCAGAGCTTTCAAGCCTACCCGATCGCGACCTGCAGCAGAGAGGTGGCCCCATTCCTTAGGACAGAATTTGCTGGTTTCTTAAGTGAACCCTCTGCGGTTACGAGTTATCCACCTGGCGCGCGCCAATCAGCCGGATGTCATCATCATGGACCTCAATTGGCCCGACATCAGCGGTTGCGACGCGTTGACAATGTTGCGCGACGATCCGGCGACAGCCCACGTTCCGGTCATGGCGCTGTCGGCCAGGGCCGTCCCGTGTGACATTCAAAAGGGGGTGGAAGCCGGATTTTGCAGCGATGTGACCAAGCCGTTCAAGGTCATCGACTTCATGAAGGCGCTTGATGCCGCGCCGGAGCTGCGAGCCGCAAGAGTTTTTGTCGCCGCAAGCATCGCCCGGGAAAGCCCCGGGTGTTAGTTTTTCAGCCGCCCATAGTGGCCCCAAAGTGGCAAGCGCAGAGATTGACGCGGACCAGCCGCCGCGCACCGCGGCTGTCCGTGCAGGGGACATCCGGGCGGATCGCCCCCGTGATTCGCCTCGCGCCGGAGCTGCCGGCGCGAGTGCGTGAGGGCGTGAGGGCGTGAATATCGGCGAATCCGCTGCCCGGTTCGCCTCACGCGACATCAGCGCGCCGGGACGATTACCACGGTGTCGCTGGTGGTGCCCTTTGCACCAGTACTGCCCCTGGCACCGGTATTTCCGGTTGCGCCCGTATCGCCGGTTGCCCCGGTGTAACCCGTGGCGCCGGTGTCGCCGGTGTCGCCGGTCGCGCCCGTGGCGCCGGTGTAACCGGTGGAGCCGGTGGCGCCCTTGGCGCCGGTGTATCCGGTACTGCCCTGCGCGCCCGTGTCACCGGTCGCGCCTTGTGGTCCGGGCGGCCCGGCCGGAAGCGAAAAGCACGCGCTCAAGGAGAACGCCATCAATGCTGCAATAGTCAGCTGCGTATATTTCATGATGATTCCTTCTATGTGAGGTACCGGAACCACCCACATATGTGAGCAACTCCCCAGAGTCGATCAGCTTCTGGCGGAAAGAGTCGGCGTCGGCAGATCAGGCCATTGCCACTGCATCAACGCTTCCGTATTCGATAGGCAAAGACCCGATCGGGGCTCGGCGGTTCGGTACATCACCGTTCGCCACGAACACTAGACCAGGCCCGCCGGCAACTCCGTGCGCTGGCGCGCATAGATCGGACGGCAGATTTCTCCTGCTTCAGCCCGCCGTCAGCAGCCCGCGCAGGACGTAGGGCAGGATGCCGCCGTGGCGCAGGTAGTCGACTTCGACCGGCGTGTCCACGCGCAATTGCAGCATCAGCTTCTGTCGCCCGCCGCCCGGCCGGCGGATCGCCAGCACGACCTCCTGCCGCGGCCGCAGTTCGCCGTCGATGCCGATCAGGTCGAATTCCTCGTCGCCGACGATGCCCAGCGTCGCCACGCTGTCGCCCTCCCTGAACTGCAGCGGCAGCACGCCCATGCCGACCAGGTTGGAACGATGGATGCGCTCGAAGCTCTGCGCCACCACGGCGCGCACGCCGAGCAGGCGCGGGCCCTTGGCGGCCCAGTCGCGGCTGGAGCCGGTGCCGTATTCGGCGCCGGCGAAGACCAGGGTCGGCGTGCCGGCGGCCTGATATTTCATCGCCGCGGCATGGATAGCCATCAGTTCGCCGCCGGGCTGGAAGCGCGTCAGCCCGCCCTCGACGCGCGAGCCGTCGGCATTGGCCGCCAGCATCAGATTGCGGATGCGCACATTGGCGAAGGTGCCGCGCATCATCACTTCATGGTTGCCGCGGCGCGCGCCGTAGCTGTTGAAATCGCCGACGGCGACGCCCTGGGCCAGCAGGTATTCGCCGGCCGGCGAGGCGGCCTTGATCGAGCCGGCCGGACTGATGTGGTCGGTGGTCACCGAGTCGCCGAAAATCGCCAGCGCGCGGGCGCCGCGGATCGTCGCCACGCGGCCCGGCGTCAGCGCGAAGTCCTTGAAGAAAGGCGGCTCGGCGATGTAGCTCGACGGCTCCCAGACGTAGACCTGGCCGGCATCGATCGGGATCTCGTTCCACAGCGGGTTGCCGCGCGCGAAATCGGCGTAGAGCGCGCGATAGGTGGCCGGGTCGGTGGCGTGATGCATGGCCGCGGCGATTTCCTGGCTGCTCGGCCAGATGTCTTTCAGCAGCACCGGCCGGCCGTCGCGGCCGGTGCCCAGCGGCTCCCGCGCGAGGTCAATGTCGACGCGGCCGGCGAGGGCGAAGGCCACCACCAGCGGCGGGCTCATCAGGAAGTTGGCCTTCAGCGCCGGATGGATGCGCGCCTCGAAATTTCGGTTGCCCGACAGCACCGCGGCGCAGACCAGGTCGTGCGCCGCGATGGCCGCTTCGAGCGGCGCCGCCAACGGCCCGGTGTTGCCGATGCAGGTGGTGCAGCCGTAGGCGACGACGCGAAAGCCCAGCGCTTCGAGGTCGCCCAGCAGTCCGGCTTTGGCCAGGTAGTCGGTCACCACGCGCGAGCCCGGCGCGAGCGAGGTCTTGACCCGCGGCCCGACGTTAAGTCCGAGCGCCACGGCCTTGCGCGCCAGGAGGCCGGCGGCGAGCATGACGCCGGGGTTGGAGGTGTTGGTGCAGGAGGTGATCGCGGCGATCAGCACGTCGCCGTGGCCGATGTCGCTCGCGGTGGGCATCGGTGCCGCCGCCGCCGTTGCTACCGTCGTTACCACCGCAGTTGCCATCGCAGTTGTCTCAAGAGTTGGCGCTGGCGACACGGCGGCTTGCGGGTGGTCGGCCATTTCAACTTCATTGCGCTGCGTGCGCGCGACAGCGGGTGCGGCCTCGGGCGCGACGAGCGCGGGCGCCGGACCCAGCGCGTGGCGCCGCGCCATCTCGCCCGCGCTGCGGCCATAGCCGTTCTGCGCAGCGGGCAGGACAAACAGTTCGGCGAAGCGGCTTCCCAGGTCGGCAAGCTCGATACGATCCTGCGGCCGCCTGGGGCCGGCGACGGCGGGCCGGATGGAAGCCAGGTCGAAGTCGATTTCCGCGCTGTAGTCGATCGCGCCGGCCGCCGGCATGCCGAACAGGCCCTGCGCCGTGAAGTAGGACTGGAAGGCGTCGATCTCCTCGGCGCTGCGCCCGGTGGCGGCCAGATACTTGACCGTCTCGGCATCGGGCGGGAAGAAGCCCATGGTCGCGCCGTATTCGGGCGCCATGTTGGCGATGGTGGCACGATCCGGCAGGCTCAAGGAGGCTGCGCCCGCGCCGAAGAACTCGACGAACTTGCCCACCACCTGGGCCTGGCGCAGGCGTTCGGTGACATAGAGCACCAGGTCGGTGGCGGTGGCGCCTTCGGCCAGGCGGCCGTGCAGGTGCACGCCGACCACGTCGGGGGTGAGGAACACCAGCGGCTGGCCGAGCATGCCGGCTTCCGCCTCGATGCCGCCGACGCCCCAGCCGACCACGCCGAGCGCGTTGATCATGGTGGTGTGCGAATCGGTGCCGACCAGCGTGTCCGGATAGGTGATGCCGTCCTTGTGCAGCACGCCGCGCGCCAGGTATTCGAGGTTGACCTGGTGCACGATGCCGATGCCCGGCGGCACCACGCGGAAGCTGTCGAAGGCCTGCATGCCCCACTTGATGAAGCGGTAGCGCTCGGCATTGCGGCGGAATTCCAGGCGCATGTTGAGGTCGAGCGCGTCGGCCACACCGTAGTGGTCGACCTGCACCGAGTGATCCACCACCAGGTCCACCGGCACCAACGGCTCGACGATCTTCGGGTCGCGGCCGAAACGTTGCGCGACGCCGCGCATCGCCGCCAGGTCGCACAGCAGCGGCACGCCGGTGAAATCCTGCAGCACGATGCGGGCGACGACGAAAGGAATCTCCGCCGTGCGCGGCGCGTTCGGTTGCCACGCGGCGAGCTGGCGCACATGCTCGGCCGTCACCTTGCGCCCGTCGCAGTTGCGCAGCACGGCTTCGAGCACGATGCGCAGCGACACCGGCAGCCGCGAGATGCGGCCCAGCCCCGCCGCTTCGAGCGCGGTCAGCGCGTAGTAGCGCGAGGTCTTGCCGGATGCCAGCCGGAATTCCTGCAAGGCAGCAAACGTATCGTGGGGCATGGTCGCCTCCGTTGCAGCTCCGCGCGATGCGATCGACCGGCGAAGCAAACCAGCATAGACCACTCCGCACCGAAGCACAGGCGCTTGCCGCGTCGCACTCGGTCGCACCGATTCGGCCTAAGATTGAAGACTCCACTTCGCAGGAGAACGCCCATGGCCGCTTTTCCAGTAGCGACTTCGGCAGCAATGAACGCCACGCGCACCGAAAGAGACTCCTTCGGGCCCATTGAAGTTCCCGCCGACCGGCTCTGGGGGGCGCAGACGCAGCGCTCTCTGGAACACTTCGACATCTCCAGCGAGCGCATGCCGGAGGAGATTCTGCTTGCGCTGGCCACCGTCAAGGCTGCCTGCGCTGGGGTCAATTGCGAACTGGGCCTGCTGCCCGCGGACAAGGCGCAGGCGATCGCCACGGCGGCCGAGGAAGTGCTGTTCGGCCGGCATGATCAGGAGTTTCCGCTGTCGCTCTGGCAGACCGGCTCCGGCACCCAGAGCAACATGAACATGAACGAGGTGCTGGCCAACCGCGCCTCGGAACTGCTCGGCGGCGAGCGCGGCGCCGGCCGTCGCGTGCATCCCAACGACGAGGTCAATCTGGGTCAGTCGTCGAACGACGTGTTCCCCACCGCGATGCACCTGGCCGCCGCCCTCGGCATCGTGCGCGGCCTGCTGCCGGCGCTGGCCTGCCTGCGCGCCACGCTGGCGACGCAGGCCGCGGCGTTTGCCGGCATCGTCAAGATCGGCCGCACCCATTTGCAGGACGCCACGCCGCTCACCCTGGGCCAGGAGTTCTCCGGCTACGTCGCCCAGCTCGACCATGCCGAGGCGGTGATCGCGGGCAGCATGGCTTCTCTCTATCCGCTGGCGATCGGCGGCACCGCCGTCGGCACCGGCCTCAATGCCCATGCGGAATTCGGCACGCGCGTCGCGGCGGAAATCGCCGGCAGCAGCGGGTTGCCCTTCGTCAGCGCCGCCAACAAGTTCGCCGCCCTGGCTGCCCATGACGGCCTGGTCGCCGCGCATGGCGGCCTCAAGACGCTGGCCGTGGCGCTGATGAAAATCGCCAACGACATCCGCTGGCTGGCCTCGGGGCCGCGCTCGGGGCTCGGCGAACTCAGCATCCCGGAAAACGAACCGGGCAGCTCGATCATGCCGGGCAAGGTCAATCCGACGCAATGCGAGGCGCTGACCATGGTCTGCTGCCAGGTCATGGCCAACGACGTCGCGATCGGCATCGGCGGCGCATCCGGCAACTTCGAACTGAATGTTTTCAAGCCGCTGATCGCCCACAATTTCCTGCAAAGCCTGCGCCTGCTGGCCGACGCCATGAGCAGTTTCGAGGCCCACTGCGTGCGCGGCATCGTCGCCAACCACGGCCGCATCGCCGAACTGCTGGAGCGCTCGCTGATGCTGGTGACGGCGCTGACGCCGCATATCGGCTACGACCGCGCGGCCGAGATCGCCAAGCGCGCGCATCACGACGGCAGCACGCTGCGCGAGGCGGCGCTGGCCCTGGGGCACCTCACGGGGGCGGAATTCGACCGCTGGGTAAGGCCAGCCGACATGGTCGGGGCCAGGACGCCGGCCGAGGGCGCCGACTCAGCGCCTTGAGCTTTCCGCGGCGGATGGACGTCCGCATCCCGATCGCGGGCGCCATCCGGCCATGGCTGTCGAAGCCGCTTTATGTACGCCAGCGAACGGAGCGCGGGCGCGTTTCGGGGCATTGTTGTCGCCTTGGACGGTAACAACGCATTTCGAGGGACTCGCATGTCACAGCACAGTCGTCGCCGGGCGCAAGCCGATGTTGCAAGAATCGATCACGGGTTCTCGCGGCGGCTGTCCATGTCCTGCGCCTCCCTGCTCTTGGTCGTCGCCGCCTTGCTCGGCATGTCGGGCTGTGCGACGGCGCCCAATCAGGCGCGGACGCGCATGCTGGACACGCCGCTGGCCTCGACCCACGCCGATATCAGCTTCAGCATGAGCACCGGGGCACGGCAATACGCCGCCTGTGAAGGCGAAAGCGGCTGCCCGACGGCGGCGGACCGGGACAGCGGGCGGCGCTTTGCGCTGCAGGTGGAGCGGGTCGCCGGCGCCTTGCAGGCGGGGGCGCAGCGCCTGCTGCCGGATCTGGCACAGCGCGCTCCCGGACTGGCCGGCGGGAAGTTCGACGTCTATGTCGTCGAGGGCGACCAGCCCGGCAGCGCTTCCAGCGCCAATGGACGAATTGCGCTCACCGCCGCACTGGGCGCCCGTATGCCCTACGACGACTGGGTGGCCTTCGTCGTCGCGCGTGAAATGGGGCATGTGATCGCGCGCCACCACGAAGAGAATTCCGCCTCCGGCATCGTTACCTCGGTGCTCATGAACATCCTGATTCCGGGCAGCAGCCTGCTGAAAAGCCTGCTGTCCGCGGGCGGAGCGGAAATTGCCGCGAGGAGCAAGCAGGAAGTGCAGGCCCTGGAGGCCGACCTCATCGCGCAGGATCTGCTGCAGGAAGCCGGTTTTCGCATGCGCGATATCTACCTGACCCTGCTGCTCGATCCCGTGAAGCTTGACGACGGCCCATGGTCGACGAGTTTCAGGAATTCTTCGCGCAATCTGATTGTCGAAGTCCGTCGCTCGGAGGTCGCCGAGCGGAGCCCGAGTTTCGCCGTGGCTGCGGCGAGATAGCAGAGCCGGTCTTTCGCTATCCGCCGCTGCCCGCAGGGCATGTTCCCGAGGAAGCTCATGGGGAACGGACTGCCGGCTTCTCGCGCCTGTATGTGCGGCAGCGCACATACGCAGGAGGCGCCACGCATCATCATCGCGACATTGGGTTCCTGTTTTTTTAGAGGCTCGAAAGCACTGCGACGGCCCATGCAATCAAAGGCTTGCGCAGACATGCCGGAGGGGAAATGAGGAAACCCAGGGATTGTGGTCAGCGGCGGCCCTGCGTCGCCCTGCCAATTTGAGGCCAAAGTGAGGTTCTGCATGTCCGCAACAATGAGTTTTCCGCCCGGCAGCCGCAAAACAGGCGATACCCCCGGGAGAACTCCTTGAGAACTTCTCATGGGCTGGTTGGCGGTTTTTCCGCCGCGATCCTGCTCAGCGCGCTGGTGGTGATTGCATCGTTCTGGACCCTGCGCCAGGTCGAAGAGTCGGCCGCCGTGCGCACGCACACCAACGCCGTAATCAACAGCGCCGACGATTTGCTGTCGGCAGTGAAGGATGCCGAATCCGACCAGCATGGCTACTCGGCCGCGGGCGATGGCAGTCTGGTGCGGCCGTATGGCGTTCAGCACGAGCGCATTCGCGATTCCCTGAAAAACCTGCAGGAAATCACCCTGGTCGGTGCGGCGCGGCAGCACCTGGACGCCCTGGCGCCATTGATCGATGCCAAGCTGGCCTTCATGTCGACCGTCATCGAACTGCGGCGCAGCCAGGGGGTGGCGCAGGCGCTGGCGCTCGATCGCGGCGGCGAGGGCAGGCGCCTGATGGATTCGATTCGTGCCGAGATCGGCAGCTTCGACAGCATCGAGGTGGATGTCCTGAAGCAGCGCGAGGCGGAGTTCCAGGCAAGCATGCGCCGGCTGTTCTTCATCGTCATCACCACCACCGTGTTGGTGCTGCTGCTGGCGCTCGGCTTTGCCTATCTGATTTTCCGGGAAACCCGGCAGCAACTGAAGAATCTTGTCCATCTCAAAACCCAGCACTTGCTCGAGCTTCAGGATCAGACCAACCGACAGCTTCAGCAATCCAACAACACCCTGCGCGACAGCGAGGAAAAGCTCGCCGTGACGCTCAACTCGATCGGCGACGCTGTGATTGCGACCGATGCCGAGGCGCGCGTGACGCGCATCAATCCCGTTGCCGAACAGCTCACCGGCTGGCTGCAGGCGGATGCCGCCGGCCGCCCGGTGCAGGAGATTTTTCGCATCATCAACCAGGAAACCCGGGAGCCGGCCACCATCCCGGTCATGGACACCCTGGCCAACGGCACGGTGCAGGGACTCGCCAATCACACCCTGCTGATTTCCTGCGATGGCAACGAGCGCGCGATTGCCGACAGCTGCGCGCCGATCCGCAATCGCGACAACCAGGTGGTGGGGGCCGTGCTGGTGTTCCGCGACGTGTCCGAGGAATATGCCGCGCAGCAGACCCTGCGCGACAGCGCCGCGCAGATCCAGACGATTCTGAATACCGTGGTGGATGGCATCGTCACCATCCATGCCAGGGGCGGCATGGTGGAGACCATGAATCCCTCCGCCGAACGCATGTTCGGCTATAGCGCGGCGGAACTTGCCGGCAAGAACTTCAGCCTGCTGATACCCGAACTCGACCCGGACCAGCGCGAGGGTTCGCTCGAGTACTACAGCCCGAGCGACGAGGCGCGCGCCAGCGGCCTTGGCCGCGAGGTGGTCGGCCGGCGCAAGAACGGCAGCATTTTTCCGCTGGAGATCGCGGTCAGCGAGATGTGGTTGGGCGGCCAGCGCTACTTCACCGGCATCCTGCGCGACATCACCGCCCGCAAGCAGGCCGAGGAGGCGCTGCAAAAGGCCGGGGCGCTGCAAAGCGCGATCTTCAACAGCGCCAATTTTTCCAGCATCGCCACCGACGCCAAGGGCGTGATCCAGATTTTCAACGTCGGCGCCGAGCGCATGCTGGGCTATGCCGCGGCCGAGGTGATGAACAAGATCACCCCAGCCGACATTTCCGATCCGCGGGAAGTCATCGCACGCGCCGAAGCCCTCAGCGTGGAACTCGGCACGCCGATCACCCCGGGATTCGAAGCCCTGGTGTTCAAGGCCTCGCGCGGCATCGAGGACATCTACGAGCTGACCTACATCCGCAAGGACGGCAGCCGCTTCCCGGCCGTGGTCTCGGTCACCGCGCTGCGCGACGCCGAAAACGCCATCATCGGCTACCTGCTGATCGGCACCGACAACACCGCGCGCAAACAGGCCGAGGATTCCTTGCTCTAGGCCGGCGACCTGCAGAAGTCCAATTTCGACAGCGCCAATTTTTCCAGCATCGCCACCGACGCCAAGGGCGTGATCCAGAT
>JAUYSD010000262.1 GCA_030696505.1 Sulfuritalea sp.
GGCGACCGCGATTGTCCCAATCGCGGTTAAGCCATCAATGATTGCGCTCATACACATGCCCTTATTGAACTCAATATGCAAAAGAAGTATGATGAAACACAACTTTATCGCTGAAGTCTTGGTGCGACGGTCCGCTTTGAAAAAAAACGGGGCGCTTCATTTGGCCCTATTCCGCCTGCCAGCGCATGTGACCAAATTCCTCGGAGTGTTTCCCGCTTCCCCATGCTTCGATGAACAATTCATCCCAATGCGTCACGCAGCGCCGTGTCGCCAACGCCAACTCTTCAACAGCCCTTCCACTCCGGCTTGCGCTTCTGCATGAAGGCATCGATGCCTTCGGCGGCGTCGTCGGCCATCATGTTGCAGGCCATGGTTTCCGAGGCGAGCTGGTAGGCGCCGTCGAGGCCCATTTCGAGTTGCTTGTAGAACATCTGCTTGCCCATGCCGACGGCCACGGCCGACTTCGCGCAGATCGAATCGGTGAGCTTCTTCACTTCGGCATCGAGCTGGTCGAGCGGCACCACGCGGTTGATCAGGCCGCGTCGCTGCGCCTCGGCGGCGTCGATGAAGTCTCCGGTGAGCAGCATTTCCATGGCCTGCTTGCGGCCCATGGCGCGCCCCAGCGCAACCGAGGGCGTGGAGCAGAAGAGGCCGACATTGATACCGGAGACGGCGAACTTCGCGCCTTCCGCGGCCACCGCCAAGTCGCACATGGCGACCAGCTGGCAGCCGGCCGCCGTGGCGATGCCGTGGATGCGCGCGATCACCGGCTGCGGCATTTCGGTAATGGTCATCATGACCTTGCCGCATTGCTTGAATAGCTTCTGCATGTAGGCCTTGCTGTGATTGGCGCGCATCTGCTTGAGGTCGTGGCCGGCGCAGAAGGCCTTGCCGGCGCCGGCGATCACCACGGCGCGTACCGACTTGTCGGCGGCGATGACATCGAGCGCCGCCTGCAGCTCGGCCAGCATTTCTTCCGACAGCGAGTTGAACTGGGTCGGCCGGTTGAGCGTCAGGGTCGCGACGCCGTCCTTGTCTTCGCGCATCAGGATGGGCAAGGTGGATTGTTCGGGTGCGTTCATGGTGCGGCCTCCTCGGAGTTCTTTGGTAAAGGGTTCATTTTAGCTTCGGCCGCTTCGCTTAACGCCGATGAAACCGGCGTTAGCCTCCACTGAAACTTCATTTTGCCGCAGGGATGCCCTGCAGCACCAGTTTCTTGCCGCCGCCGCCCCACAGCGGCAGATCACGCACCGCCTGCCAGGGTTCGAGCAGGCGCCGGAAGTCGGGCGAGAGCACCAGGCCGGACTGCCCGCTCGAATGCATAACGCCGGAGTTTGCCGGATTGCCCAGGTCGTAGATGGCGCGCAGGCTGGCGGCATGCTCGTTGAGATAGGGCTCGCCGCCTTTCAGGTGATAGCGGCCGACATTCACCGTGTAGTTGTCGCCCCCGGTGGCGACGCGCAGTTCGAACCACGGCGCCAGCGCCTTCACCTTGGAGAACGGCCGGTGCTCGGCGCGCGCCAGATGCACCACGCCCCAGTGCCAGCGCGCCATGTCCGGCCCCAGGCGCTGCTGCAACTCTTCGAGTGCGCGGTCGAGCGAACGGTTGACCAGTGCGGCGCAGGTTTCCGCGGCCGGCGTCGCTTTGTCGTCGCACCACCAGGCGTCGTCGCGTTCCAGCACCCCTTCCAGCGCGGCACGGAAATCGGCGCGGCCGACCTGGCGCAAATACATCTCTTCGCCGCCCATTTCGTCGGCGAACACGGCGCGCGTCAGCTCGCGCGCCCAGGCGGCGAAGATGGTCGGCGCGACATCGAGAGCGCGCATATCGCCGTCGAAAGCGACCAGATGCTGCATGGCAGCCGCTCCCAGCGCATGCGTCGGCTGCGCCTTTTTCAGCCAGGGCAGCAGGCGCTGCGCCGCTGGTGAAAGGACATCGGCCTGGATGCGGCGCAGGCTTTCCTTGTCGTGTTTCGGCAGCGCCGCGAGCAGGGTCTCGATGCGCTGCTGACGGTAGGGCAAGGCCCATTCGCTGGTGATGTAATGCGGATAGTTGGCGCTGGCGACACGGTGATTGGCGGTGGCGATCCAGCCGCGTGGCGGGTCGATCTCGCGTGGCGTCCGGCCCGGATCGAGGAAGCCGGCCCAGTCGTAGCGTGCCTCCCAACCAGGCGCCGGCGCCTGGCCATGCAAATCGTTGTCGGCGCGGCGCAGCGGCACGCGCCCGGCGGCGATGAAGCCGATGCTGCCGGCGACGTCGGCCACCACCATGTTCTGCATCGGCGCCTTGTACTTCTCCGCCGCCGTGACGAACTCGGCCACCGATCCGGCCGCGCCGATCGCCAGCCCGCCATCGATGCTGGCGGCATCGGCATCGAGCGCAGTCCAGCGCAGGGCCAGGGCGTAAGCCGGGCCACCCGCCTGTCCCGTCAGGCCGGCGACGACGGGCGTGCCGGCGTCCGAAATCACCGGGCCATGGCGCGTCGCCCGCGTGGTCAGGGTAACGTCGGGCCCGCCCTTGACGCGGATGGTCTCGCTGTAGGACTGGAACGCTGCCCAGCCATCGGGCGTGCGATAGCGCGTCGCATCGTCGGGCTTGATCTGCTCCAGGTAGACGTCCTGCACGTCGGGATTGGTATTGGTGAAGCCCCAGGCGATGCGTTCGTTCTGGCCCAGCACCAGCAGCGGCAGGCCGGGCATGGTGGCGCCCGCCACCTTGAGCCCGGGCGCATCGAGGCGCGCGAAATACCACAGCGCCGGCGTCGTCAGCTTGAGATGCGGGTCGTTGGCCAACAGCGGTTTGCCCGATGTGGTGCGCGCACCGGCCAGCACCCAGTTGTTGGAACCGACGCCGTCGACGCCGGATTCCGGCGCATCCAGCAGCGCCTGCTGGCCGAGATCGCCGCTCAGTTTCAGCTCGCGATACAGCGCCGCATAGTCGCGCACGGGCAGCGGCTTCTGGCCGGGATAGGGCGGCAGCAATTGGTCGATGCGCGCCACCGGCAGGCTCAGCGCCAGGCGCATGCGCAGCAGTTCATTGGTCCAGTTGGCGCCGAGGTCCCAGGCCATCATGATGCCCCAGGCCAGCGTGTCCTCCGGCGTCCAGGGTTCCGGCTGCAGGCCGAGTATCAGGAATTCCGGCGGACGGGCGCGCAAATGATCGACGATGAAGGCGTTGATGCCGGCGGTATAGGCCAGCACAGCGGCGCGCGCGTCGGCGCCCAGCACGGCCCATTGCGCCGCCGCAGCACGCCGCACGCCGAGGGCGCGCAGAAACTTGTCGTTGTCCAGCGCGGCCGGGCCGAAGGCTTCCGCCAGCCGCCCGGACCCGATGCGGCGATGCGTTTCGAGCTGCCACAGGCGATCCTGCGCATGGACGAAGCCGAGGCCGAACAGCACGGCATCGCGACTGGCGCCGCGCAGCGTCGGAATGCCGTTGTCGTCGCGCTCGATGCTGACTTCACCGGCCAGCCCGGAAACCTGCAGCCGGCCTTCCGTCACCGGCGTCACGCGTTGCCACCAGATCACGGCAACCGCGACGGCGGCGACGAACAGCGCCAGCAGCGCGGCGCCCAGGCGCGGCAGCCAGGTCACTTATTCGATCGCGGCGGCCGACTTGGCCTTCTCGCGCAGCACGTACTTCTGGATCTTGCCGGTCGAGGTCTTGGGCAGTGCCTCGAAGATGAACTTCTTCGGCACCTTGAAACGTGCCATACGCTCGCGGCAGAACTCGGTCAGTTCCTCGGCCGTGACGGTCGAGCCTTCGCGCAGCTCGATGAAGGCGCAGGGCACCTCGCCCCACTTCTCGTCGGGGGTGGCGACCACCGCGGCGCCCATCACGGCCGGGTGCCGATACAGCGTGTCCTCGACCTCGATCGAGGAGATGTTCTCGCCGCCCGAGATGATCACGTCCTTGCTGCGGTCCTTGATCTTGACGTAGCCGTCGGGCTGCATCACGGCCAGATCGCCGGTGTGATACCAGCCGCCGCGGAAGGCCTCCTCGGTCGCCTTGGGATTCTTCAGATAGCCCTTCATCACGATGTTGCCGCGGAACATGATCTCGCCCATGGTCTGGTCGTCCCAGGGCACCGGCAGCATGGTTTCCGGGTCCATCACGGTGATGCCTTCCTGGCAGTGATAGCGCACGCCCTGGCGGCCGTTGAGGCGTACCTGTTCGTCGAGCGGCAGTTCCAGCCATTCGTCGTGCTTGGCGCAGACCGCGGCAGGGCCGTAGGTTTCGGTCAGACCATAGACATGGGTGATGTTGAAGCCGATCGTGTTCATGCCTTCGATCACCGCGGCCGGCGGCGGTGCAGCGGCGACCAGCGCCGAAACCTTGTGGTTGATGCCTTCGCGCCACGCGGCCGGGGCGCTGATCAGCATCGAATGCACGATCGGCGCGCCGCAATAGTGGCTGACCTTGTGCTCGCGGATGGCGTCGAGGATCAGCTTCGGATCGACGCGGCGCAGGCAGACGTTGGTGCCGGAATTGGCCGCCACGGTCCACGGAAAGCACCAGCCGTTGCAATGGAACATCGGCAGGGTCCACAGGTAGATCGACTGCGGCGGCATGCCCCAGGAGACGATGTTGGACAGCGCGTTGAGGTAGGCGCCGCGGTGGTGGTAGACCACGCCCTTGGGGTTGCCGGTGGTGCCCGAGGTGTAGTTGAGCGAAATCGCGTCCCACTCGTCGGCCGGCGTCTTCCAGGCGTAATCGGGATGGCCGGCGGCGAGGAAGTCCTCGTAGCCAATCGTGCCCAGGCGTTCGCCTGGACCGCTGTATTCGGGATCATCGACATCGACGACAAGAATGCTGCGCCCCATTTCCGCCAGGGCCTTTTTCACCATCGTCGAATATTCACGGTCGGTGATCAGCACCTTGGCCTCGCCATGGTTGAGCATGAAGGCGATCGATTCGGCGTCAAGGCGCGTGTTCAGGGTATTCAGCACGGCACCGCACATCGGCACGCCGAAATGGCACTCGAACATCTCGGGCGTGTTGTTGAGCATCGCCGCCACCGTGTCGCCAGCGCCAACTCCCTGCGCCGCCAGCGCAGAAGCCAGGCGCCGGCTGCGCTCATAGGCCTGGGCCCAGGTGTAGCGGCGCGCGCCGTGGATCGTCGCCACGCGCTCGGGATAGATGTAGGCGGAACGTTCGATGAAGGTCAGCGGCGTCAGCGGCACGTAGTTGGCCGGATTCTTGTCCAGCCCGGCGGTATAGGGATTGCTCATCGGATTCACCTTTCTAGCTTCGACAACGTTCGACAAGGGCGGGCTTTTCGCGGGCAAGTTGCCCCAGCCAGTTGCCAAGATCGGCGGCCAGCGCCTGCACGGCTTCGCGCGCGGCGGCGGCACCGGCGCCGGCATCGGCCGTGGCCGCCGGCTGCGTGATCAGGAACGCCCGCCGCGAGAGTATCTCCGATCCGCGCAGCGGTGTCAGCACGGCACGCGCTTCGAGCACCAAACGGCTTTGCTGCGGACCGTCGAAGCGCTGCTCCAGTTCGTCCAGCACCAGTTGCAGGCGGCAGCCGGCGCCGCCGAAGCCGGACGGGGCCAGCGCCAGGCGACGCTTGAGGAACACCTCCAGCAGCTCGGCCGGCGGCGCCGCCCAGCGGCTCTCGCCATAGCTCTGGCGCCGCAGGGGTTCGGCATAGGCGAGCCGGAAATGCATGGCCGTACCGGCGAGCCACGACGCCGTCTGCACCTCGATCGCCGCCAGCGGCAGCGGCATGACCACCCCCGCCTCGGCGATCGACGCGCCCGGACTGCCGAAGTCGTAGCGCACCGGCTCGGCCGTGCGCACATTGCCGCCGCATGCCGCCAGCAGGCTTCCTGCAAGAATCATGGCCAGCCACTTGCTCATCGCACTTCTCCCTGTTTGGCCGGGGCGGAAAAGCCCGCTTCTCCGGGGCCGGAACCTGTCTCGCCGCGACCAAACAACAGCATCTGCGGATTGTTTTCAAGGCTATCGAGGACGCGCGAAAGCTGCCGCGAACTGCTCGCCAGCTCCTGCATCAGGGCGTTGGCGCGCGGCAGGGTGTTCGTCGTCAGCTCGTTGCCGGCGCCCGCCGCAAGCTGCTCGAAGCGCTGCGACAGGACACCCATCGACTTCACCAGCTCACGCATTTCAGCCGTCAGCGGCGCGGTTTCGCCCGCGGTCTTTTCGACATGTGCCAGGATCTGCCGCAGGCTGCGCAAATTGCTTTCCGACAGCGCCTCGCGCACCGCGGCGAGAATTTTCGGCATCTCGCGCAGGCCGTCGGAGGCCGCCGCCAGGTTGTCCAGCGTTCGCGCAAGGTTGTGCACATTCTTCTCGTCGAGCAGCTTCGCCAGACGCAGGGATACGACGCTGATCTGCTCGACGATGTCGCCAGCCCTGTCGCCCAGCGTCTCGAACAGGGTCGGCTTCAGCGCAATGCGCGGGATCGCGCCGGCCGGCCCGACCAGCGGCTCGATCGACGATCCGTCATCCTCGATCTGCACATAGGCCAGACCGGTAACCCCCTGATAACCGAGCGAGGCCGTGCTGCCGCGCGTCAGCTTGAAGCGGTTGTCGACATTGATGCGCACCAGGATCACGCGCGGGTCCGCCTCGTCGGGCTCGATGGCCTCCACCTTGCCGGCGCGAATGCCGCGATAGCGGACCTGGGCCTGGACATTGAGCCCGGTCACGTTGCGTCGGGTTTCCAGCAGGTAGGTCGTGGTCGACTCGTCGCTTTGCCCCAGCCACCAGATGGCAATTGCCGAGGCAATGCCCAGCAGCAGGGTGAATATGCCGGCAGCCAGCGCGTGAGATCGATTTTCCATGATTTTTAAAGTGAAATCCCTTGCCAAGCATGCTGTGCAAGCTTCGAGCACAGCGAGCGAACTAATAGCCTCCCCGCGAGGGGAGGATGGGAGGGGCGGGCCCATTTGCCAGCTTGAGGCCCTACGACGTTGCAGTGTTTCATGATGTGGGGCGATGAATCGAAGCCATGAGCGTTAGTGTGGCGCCGCCAGCCCGGAATTCTGCAGGGCCCGCACGCTGCGCTCGGAAAGGAAAAAGTTGCGGATGAAGGGATGATCGACTTGGATGATTTCGTCCGTCGTGCCGTAGGCGAGGATGCGCTGTTCGCCGAGTACTGCAACGCGCGTGGAAAGTGCCGCCAGGGTATCGAGGTCGTGCGTGACCAGCATCACCGTGAGCCCGAGTTCTTCGCCGAGCATACGGATCAGGCGCACAAAACTGTCGGAGCGGTCGGGGTCGAGCCCGGCGGTCGGCTCGTCGAGCAGCAGCAGCTCGGGTTCCAGCGCCAGCGCGCGCGCCAGCGCGACGCGCTTGACCATGCCGCCGGAAAGTTCGGACGGCATCAGCCGGCCATGGCGCGGCAGCAGTTCCACCATCGACAGCTTGAGCATGACCAGGTCGTGAATCGCATCCTCGTCGTAGCGTTTGAGTTCGCGCAGGGGAAAGGCGATATTGTCGAACACGTTGAAGGCCGAAAACAGCGCCCCGTGCTGGAACAGCACGCCGAAACGCTGGCGCAGCGCGCGCTCGCGCGCCACGCCGCCGCCGAACAGCGGCTCGCCGAAGAGTTCGATGCTGCCCTTGGTCGGCAGCAGCAGGCCGACCACCATGCGCAGCAGCGTAGTCTTGCCGCTGCCGGAACCGCCCACCAGCGAAACCAGCTCGCCGCGCTCGATGTCGAGGTTCAGTCCCTGGTGGATCCAGACTTCGCCGAAGCGGGTGGATAGATCGCGGATGCGGATCACCGGCGTCGTCATGGTGGGGGGCTCAGCCTGGCAGGCCTATGCTGCGCGTCGCGATGGCAAACGCGGCGTCGATGATGATGACGATGGTGATCGCCGACACCACCGAGGCCGTCGTGTTGGCCGACAGGCTCTCGGTGTTGGGTCGTACGCGCAGGCCGAAGTGGCAGGCCACCAGGGCGACGAACATGCCGAACACCGCACCCTTGGCCAGACCGATCCACAGATTGGCCGCCGGCACAACGCGCGGCAGGGTCTGGAAGAAGAATCCGTAGGAGATATCGAGCTGCAACTGGGCCGAGACCATGCCGCCGATCATTGCGATCGAGGTGCTCCACAGCACCAGCAGCGGCATCGCGATGGTCAGCGCCACCACCTTGGGAAAGATCAGGCGCTGCCCGCGCGGCACCCCCATGGTCGACAGGGCATCGATTTCCTCGGTGACGCGCATCACGCCGAGCTGCGCGGTCATCGCCGAGCCGGAGCGCCCGGCCACCAGAATTGCCACCAGCACTGGCCCGAGTTCCCGCACCAGACCGAGGCCGATGATATTGACGATGAAAATGTCGGCACCGAACTGCTTGAGCTGCAGGGCCGACAGGTAGGACAGCACCACGCCGATGAGGAAGCCCACCAGCGCCGTGACCGGCATCGCGCGCACCCCGCTCTTGTACAGGTTGGCCGAGATCTCGCGGCGCGGCAGGTCGGCGGGATTGCGCAGCACATGCACCAGGTCCAGCCCGAACTGTCCCACCAGGGCCACGAAATCGGCCAGGTGGCGACCGATGCCGATCACCGCCGTGCCGACCACGATCGCACCGTGCAGCGGCGACAGCGGCACCACGGCCGCCCGCGGTTCGTGATCGGCGGCTTCGATGCGCTCGAACACCCGCCGATGTTCAGGCCCGATCAACAGCAGCAGCGGCCAGGCGCGACCCCAGGCGCGCCAAAGCAGGATGGCGCCGGCGCTGTCGATCGCCTCAAGGCCCAGGCAGTCCCAACTGCTGTCGGGATCGGCGGCAGCGCCCAGCTCGGCCGACAAAGCGACGGCACGCAAGGAAGTCGTCGCCAGCGTCCAGCGCCCGGAAAGCCTGACAACGCGTTCGCCATCGCGAACGATTACTTCAATGCGCGCGACGGACATCAGTCAGATGCTTGCGTTGGCAGGTTGATCGAGCCTTGATTATAGTCACGCCTGATTCCGACGACATCATGGATCGCGCTCGATGCGCAGCTCGCCGCCGATCCCGGTCCATTGCTGCGCCTCGTCGGCCAGGGCCGCCGAGGTCAGCGGCAGGACATTCAGCCCTTCGGCGCCGAGCCGCAACTGGAAACCGTTGCGCGTGAAACCCGCGGCGCGGCGCGGCAGCGGTTGGTCGTCGCGCGAGCGATGCAGCAGCACCGCGATGCGCAGGCAGAAGATCAGCGTCCATTCCGAGGCCTCGCCGCGCAGGGGCTGGGCGCGCTCCAGCTTGCCGCGGTGGGCCAGCACCAGGCGCGACAGGCGCGCCTGGTCGCGCCGGGAGAACCCCGGCATGTCGGCGTTGCCGAGGATGTAGGCACTGTGCTTGTGGTAGCTCGAATGCGCCACGGATATCCCCACCTCATGCAGACGGGCGGCCCAGATCATGAATTGCGCATCGGGATGTCCGGCCTCCCGGCTCTCGGGAACCAGTTGGTTGAGCAAATCGACGGCGGTATGCGCGACCCGCGCCGCCTGCCGCCGGTCCACCTCATAGCGCTGCATGAAGCGATTCACCGTCGCCTCGCGCAAGTCGTCATGGTGGTAGCGGCCCAACTGGTCGTAGAGCACGCCGAGCCGCAGCGCGCCCTCGGAAAAAGCCATGCGCTCCAGACCGAACTCCTTGAAGATGGCCGACATGATCGCCAGCCCGCCGGGCAACACCGGCATCCGGTCGGCCCGCAAGCCCTGCAGGCGCAGGCGCGAAACGTCGCCGGCACGCAGCAGTTCGCCGCGCAACTGCTCCAGCCCGTCGCGCGTCAGGCCGTGGTCGGAAAAACCGTTCATTTCCAGCAGATCGACGATTGCCTTGGCCGTGCCCGAGGAACCGATGGCTTCGTCCCAGCCCGTCTCGCGGAAGGCATGGACGATGGTCTGCAGTTCGCGCCGCGCCGCCAGTTCGGCTTCCTTGAAAGAGCGCTTGTCGACCCGCCCTTCTGGAAAAAACCGCAGGCTGAAGACGACGCAGCCCATGTAAAGGGACTCCAGCCGGATCGGATCGATGTTCTGGCCGATGATGAATTCGGTCGAGCCGCCGCCGATATCGACCACCAGTTGGCGCGTCTTCGGATTGGCCAGCGTGTGTGCGACGCCGAGATAGATCAGGCGCGCCTCTTCACGGCCGGCGATCACCTCGATCGGGAATCCCAGCGCCGCCTCGGCCTTTTCCAGGAAAGCTTCGGCGTTTTTTGCCACGCGCAAGGTATTGGTAGCCACCGCGCGCACGGCACCCGGGGCGAAATCGCGCAGGCGCTCGGCAAAGCGCGACAGCGCCTCGATGCCGCGTTGCTGGGCTGCCGTGTCGAGCCGTTTGTCGGCCGTCAGGCCCGCCGCGAGCCGGACCGACTCCTTGAGTCCGTCGAGGGGATAAATCTGGCTGGCCACGACTCGCCCCACTTGCAGCCGAAAGCTGTTGGAGCCGAGATCGACCGCGGCGATCAGTTCGTAGGCCATGCCGCGATTCTACCTCCTGCCAAAAGTTTGGCCCCTGTCATGCTGCGGTCACAAAACTGACACATAATTATCCGCTTCGAATTGTCCGGAAACCCCCATGCCGACCCCGCGTCGATTTCCCGCAGAGCAGTTCCTCAATCGCGAACTGTCCCTGCTCGCCTTCAACCAACGCGTGATCGCCCAGGCGGCCGACAGCCGGGTACCCCTGCTGGAGCGGCTGCGATTTCTGTGCATCGTCTCGTCGAATCTCGACGAATTCTTCGAAATCCGCGTCGCCGGCCTCAAGGAACAGCTCAAGCTCGGCAGCCATGCCGCGGGCGCCGACGGCATGCCCCCGCTCGAAGTCTTTCGCCGCGTCACGGAACAGGCGCATCAACTGATCGGCGAACAGTACGCACTGCTCAACGACGAGATACTTCCCGCGCTGGAAAAAGAAGGCATTGCGTTTTTCCGCCGCAGCCTGTGGACCAACGAACAACGCGCCTGGATTCGCGATTACTTCCACAAGGAAGTTATGCCCGTGCTGACCCCGATCGGGCTCGATCCCTCGCATCCCTTCCCGCGCGTGCTGAACAAGAGCCTCAATTTCGCCGTCGAACTGGAGGGCACCGATGCCTTCGGCCGCAGTTCGGGCGCCGCCATCGTCCAGGCGCCGCGGGCCTTGCCGCGGGTGATCCGGCTGCCGAAGGAGCTCTGCGGCGTCGATTACGGCTTCGTCTTCCTGTCCTCGGTGCTCCACGAATATGTCGATGAGCTGTTCACCGGCATGCATGTGCTCGGCTGCTACCAGTTCCGCGTCACGCGCAATTCCGACCTGTTCGTCGACGACGAGGAAGTCAAGAACCTGCGCATCGCGCTGCAGGGCGAACTGCCGCAGCGCCACTTCGGCGATGCGGTACGCCTCGAAGTGGCCGACAACTGTTCGGAAGTCATGACCGACTTCCTGCTGCAGCAGTTCGGCCTGGAGCGCAGCGACCTGTATCGCGTGCCGGGCATCGTCAATCTGGTGCGGCTGATGTCGATACCCGACCGGGTGGATCGCCCCGACCTGATGTACGCGCCCTTCCAGCCGGGCCTGCCCAAGGTGCTGACCAAGCGCTACGACATTTTCGCCAGCATCCGCAAGCATGACATCCTGATGCATCACCCGTTCCAGTCCTTCACCCCGGTGATTCAACTGCTGCAGCAGGCGGCGGACGACCCGCTGGTGGTGGCGATCAAGATGACCGTGTATCGCACGGGCACCGATTCGGTGCTGATGGAGCACCTGCTGCGCGCCGCGGAAAAGGGCAAGGAAGTGACGGTGGTGGTGGAACTGATGGCGCGTTTCGACGAGGAGGCCAATCTGTCGATCGCCGCCCGCCTGGAGGAAGTCGGCGCCCATGTGGTCTACGGCGTGGTCGGCTACAAGACCCACGCCAAGATGCTGATGGTCTTGCGCCGCGAGGATCACGGCTACCGGCGCTACATCCATCTCGGCACCGGCAACTACCACCCGCGCACCACGCGCTTCTACACGGATTTCGGCCTGCTCACGTCCAATCCCGAAATCGGCGAGGACGTCAATGAGGTGTTCAAGCAGCTCACCGGCCTGGGCAAGGCCGGCGCACTGAAGCACCTGTGGCAGGCCCCTTTCTCGCTCCACTCGAAAATGCTGGCCGCGATTCACGCCGAGATCGAGGCCGCCCGCGCCGGCAAGTCGGCGCGCATCATCGCCAAGATGAACTCCCTGCTTGAACCGGAAATCATCACGGCCCTGTACGAAGCCAGCCTGGCCGGCGTCAAGATCGATCTGATCGTGCGCGGCGTCTGTTCGCTGCGTCCCGGCGTCAAAGGCCTGTCCGAGAACATCCGGGTGCGTTCGGTGATCGGACGTTTCCTCGAACATCACCGAATTTTCTATTTCCACGCCGGCGGCCAGCAGAATATCTACCTGTCCAGCGCCGACTGGATGGAACGCAATTTCTTCCGCCGCATCGAGATCTGTTTCCCGGTGCTGGACCCCAAGCTCAAGCAGCGCGTGCTCAAGGAAGGGCTCAAGCCCTATCTGGCCGACAACTGTCAGGCCTGGGAAATGGACAGCAGCGGCGATTACCGCATCAAGCCGACCAAGCGCCCCCGCATGAGCGCCCAGGAACGCCTGTTGAAGGACATGGGGGTCAGCGCCGTCAGCGTAACGTGACGCGCGTCATCACGTTCGCCATGCCTTCGGCCATGTCGGCGCCGAACTGCTTGGCGAATTTCTCGGCGAAGTTCTGCTTGACGCTGAAGTCGCGTATTTCGCTGGCCTTGAACACGTCGCGCGCGACGCTGTCGACCGTGCCGTAACCATCGGCCAGCCCGAGTTCGATGCTCTTGGCGCCGCTCCACATGAGGCCGGAGAACATCTCGGGAGTTTCCTTGAGGCGCTTGCCGCGGCCTTTTCTGACCACGTCGATGAACTGCTGGTGAATTTCACCCAGCATCTGCTTGGCATGATCCTTGTGACTTTCGTTTTGCGGCGAGAAAGGATCGAGAAAACCCTTGCTCTCGCCGGCGGTCAGCAGGCGACGCTCGACACCGAGCTTTTCCATGGTGCCGGTAAAGCCGAAGCCATCCATCAGCACACCGATCGAGCCGACGATGCTGGCCTTGTCCACGAATATCTTATCCGCCGCCGCGGCGACGTAATAGCCGCCTGAGGCGCAGACGTCCTCGACCACGACGTGCAGGGGAATCTCCGGATGCGCGGCCCGCAGGCGGCGCATTTCGTCGTTGATGATGCCGGACTGGACCGGGCTGCCGCCCGGGCTGTTGATGCGCAGGATCACGCCGGCCGTATGCTTGTCGTCGAAAGCCGCCTGCAGGGCGGTGATGATGTTCTCGGCGTTGGCATCGCCCTTGGCCTTGATGACCCCGTTCAGATCGACCAGTGCCGTGAACTTGGCGCCATCGGCGAACTTCTCGGTTTGTCCCCATTCCATTGCCAGACCAAGAATGACCACCAGGTAGCCAAAGCCGAGCAATTTGAAAAAGATGCCCCAGCGGCGACCACGACGCTGCTCGGCGAGAGCCTCCATGGCCAGTTTTTCCAGCACCTTGCGTTCCCACTGCTGATCATTGCTATCCGACACTTTGCCTGCCTTCCTCAATCAAGAATATTTGCCCCCCGTCCTCAAGCACCGACAAGGCGACCAGCCCTTTGCCATTGCAGCGTCCGCCCATGCAATGCCCGGAATCCGGGGCGTAGAGCGCGCCATGCGTAGCGCAAATCAAGTATAAGCCTGAATGATCGAAGAACTCTCCTGGCTGCCAGTCGAGTTCGACCGGAATATGGCCGCAACGGTTCAGAAATGCGTGGACTTGCCCGCGATAGCGCACGGCGAATGCCGGCTCCGCAATCCCCGCTCGATCGACCGTGAAGCGCAGGCCATGACCGCCGTCGACCAATGCGTCGCTGTCGCAGATCAGGCGCCGGTTCAGGCCTGCTGTCGCAGCCACGCCGCCAGTTCGGCCACATTGGCCGCACAGTAAAGTGGGGTTTCCGCCTCCAGGCTTTCACGCGGATGAGCACCATAGGCCACGCCGAGCGCAGCAACCCCCGCATTCCTCGCCATCAGCAGGTCGTGCGTGGTGTCGCCGATCATCAGGGTGGCCTCAGGCTCGACGCCGAATTCGGCCATCAATTCCTCAAGCATCTGCGGGTGCGGCTTCGAATGGCATTCGTCGGCGCAGCGCGAGGCCTGGAAACGCGGACCCAGCCCGCTGACCTCGAAAGCCCGATCCAGCCCCTTGCGCGTCTTGCCCGTGGCAACCGCAAGCATGTGTCCTGCCGCGGTCAGTTCGTCGATCAGTTCCACCGCGCCGGCGAACAGCAGCAGATCCTGATCCTGCGCCAGATAGTGATGCCGATAGCGCTCCGCGACCGCCTGGTAGCGTTCCGTCGGCAAATCCGGCAGGGCGTGGCGCAAGGCATCGATCAGTCCCAACCCGATGATGTGGCTGGCGCGTTCGTCGCTGGGCGGCGGAATGTCGAGATCCCGCGCCGCGGCCTGGATGCTGGCAACGATGGCGCCGGTGGAATCCATCAGGGTACCGTCCCAGACGAAGACGATCAGTTCAAAACGTTTGGCCATAAGTCCTTGGTTCGTTCTTGTCGAGTTTTTCGGTGAAGCTGCGCAATTCGTCCGGCAGCGGCGCTGCGAGTTCCACCGGCGCGCCCGAAAGCGGATGCGGCAGCGCCAGCTTGGCGGCATGCAGAAACATGCGGCCGAGTCCGGCCTTCTGCAAGGTCTTGTTCAGGGAAAAATCGCCGTACTTGTCGTCGCCGGCGATCGGAAAGCCCAGATGCGCGAGGTGCACCCGGATCTGGTGGGTACGCCCGGTCTTGAGTTCGACCTCGACCAGGCTGAAGTTCTCCCAGCGTGCCACCAGTCGCATGATCGAATGCGAGGCCTTGCCCTCGGGATTCACGCTGACCCGCCGCTCGCCCTCGGCCGTCAGATACTTGAGCAAAGGCAGGCGCACATGCTGCAGTTCGTTGCGCCAGCGCCCCTTGACCAGGGCCAGATAGCGTTTGGCTATTGCACCGTCGCGGAACATGTCATGCAGCTTGGTCAGCGCGGCGCGCTTCTTGGCCACCACCAGCAGGCCCGAGGTGTCGCGGTCGAGCCGGTGGGCCAGTTCGAGAAACTTCGCCTGCGGCCGGGCCCGGCGCAGCTGTTCGATCACACCGAAGGACACGCCGCTGCCGCCGTGCACCGCGACGCCGGCCGGCTTGTCGATCACGATGAGCGCTTCATCCTCGTAGGCGATTTCAAAATCGCGTGCCGGAACAGCGGCTTGCGACGGCCGCTCGGCGGTCCGCATGGGCGGCACGCGCAAGCGGTCGCCGATCTTGAGCCGGTATTCGGCCGGCACCCTGCCCTTGTTCACACGCACTTCGCCGCTACGTACGATGCGATAGATATGGCTTTTCGGTACGCCTTTGGCGATACGCAGCAGAAAATTGTCGATGCGCTGGCCTTCGGCCTCTTCGCCGACCTCAAGCCAGGTAACCGAATCTTTGCTTAAGTCCTTCATTTGCAATATACTGCTCGCTTGGTTAGCCGTCCCGTGACGGTGTGCCCGGCGGCCCGAAGTGGCGTCGGTGGCACGGATCCCGGGATGTTGTGGCCACCGTTGCAATGTCGCTTGTCAGCGATTGAATGCACGGCGACAACATGGGCGCGAAAGCAGCAGAAGACAACCGCCGGAATTCACAACTCCGACCGGTAGCGCGACCAGCCGACCACAGGGTGTTTCGCTCGCCCGAAAGAGCGATACTACTTGATTGCGCGCACTACACGCACAGATTTGGGCACAGATTGCCGGGCGCTGATGATGCATCAGCGACCGCCTTACCGAAGACAAGTCATCAACCCCGTTTGCCACGTTAAACCACAGGCACCATGAACCCGCCGAACCAACCGCAAACCCGAGGCACACCGCCCGCGTCCTGACGCCAGCGGTGTGCGACTTGTCGTGCCCTCCTGCAGTGAATGCGCGCGGGAGCACACATGAAACGCATGCTTTTCAATGCGACGCAGGCTGAGGAACTCCGCGTCGCGATCGTCGATGGTCAGAAACTGATTGACCTCGACATCGAATCAGCCAACAAAGAGCAGCGCAAGAGCAACATCTACAAGGCCGTCATCACCCGCATCGAGCCCAGTCTCGAAGCCGCCTTCGTGGACTATGGCGCCGAGCGTCACGGCTTCCTGCCGTTCAAGGAAATTTCCCGCACCTATTTCAAACCCGGCGTCGACGCCGGCAAGGCGCGCATCCAGGACGTGCTCAGCAACGGCCAGGAACTCATCGTCCAGGTCGAAAAGGACGAGCGCGGCAACAAGGGCGCTGCGCTGACCACCTACGTCTCGCTGGCCGGCCGCTACCTCGTGCTGATGCCGAACAATCCCCGTGGCGGCGGCGTTTCGCGCCGCGTCGAGGGCGACGATCGCCAGGAACTGCGCGAAATCATGGACCAGTTGGTGGTTCCCAGCGGCACCAGCCTGATCGCCCGCACCGCGGGCATCGGGCGCAGCCTCGAAGAACTGCAGTGGGACTTGAACTACCTGCTGCAACTGTGGACCGCCATCGACGGCGCCGCCAAGGCCCAGTCCGGCGCCTTCCTGATTTACCAGGAATCCAGCCTCGTCATCCGCGCCATCCGCGACTACTTCCACTCCGAAATCGGCGAGATCCTGATCGACACCGACGACATCTTCGAGCAGGCGCAGCAGTTCATGGCGCACGTGATGCCGGGCACCGTGAATCGCGTCAAGCGCTACCACGACGACGTGCCGCTGTTCTCGCGCTTCCAGATCGAGCACCAGATCGAATCGGCCTACTCGCGCCAGGTCACGCTGCCCTCGGGCGGCGCCATCGTCATCGACCATACCGAGGCCCTGGTCTCGGTCGACGTCAATTCGGGCCGCGCCACCAAGGGCAGCGACATCGAGGAAACGGCACTGCGCACCAACTGCGAAGCCGCCGACGAAATCGCCCGCCAGTTGCGCCTGCGCGACCTCGGCGGACTGATCGTGATCGACTTCATCGACATGGAATCGGCGAAGAACCAGCGCGAAGTCGAGAACCGCCTGCGCGACGCCCTGCACTTCGACCGCGCCCGCGTCCAGACCGGCAAGATCAGCCGCTTCGGCCTGCTCGAACTCTCGCGCCAGCGCCTGCGTCCGGCACTCGCCGAAACCAGCTACATCACCTGCCCGCGCTGCACCGGCACCGGCCACATCCGCAGCACCGAATCGGCCGCGCTGCACATCCTGCGCATCCTCGAAGAGGAATCGATGAAGGAAAACACCGGCGCCCTGCATTGCCAGGTTCCGGTGGATGTCGCCACCTTCCTGCTCAACGAAAAACGCGTAGACATCTCGCGCATCGAGATGCGCCACCGCGTCAATCTGGTGATCGTGCCCAATCGCCACCTGGAGACGCCGGCCCATGAAATCGTGCGCCTGCGCCACGATCAGCTGAATGCCGAGGGCGTCGTCCTCGCCAGCTACCAGATGGCGGAAAAGCCGATCGAGGAAGCCTATCAGCCGCCCTCGGCCAACGCCGAAGCCAAGCCGATCAAGATCGAGGCCGCAGTCAAGGGCATCACACCCGACCAGCCGGCGCCGATCGTCGAGCCGAAGGCCGTTGCGCCCGTCGCCCAGCCCGTGGCGGCCCGCGAAGCCGGTTTCTTCAGCAAGCTGGTGTCCTTCTTCACCGGCAGCGCGACACCCGCGGCGCCGGCACCTGCCGAAGCCAAAGCCGACCGGCCGCCGCGCCGCGAAGGCTCGCGCGATCGCAACCGTGACGGCAATCGCGAAGGCGGCCGTGGCGGCCGCGATCGCAATGGTCGTCGCGACAACCGCGAAGGCGGCGAACGCAAGGAACGCGGCGAGCAGGCCCCGCGCCCGCAAGGCAAGCGCGACGAGACCCAGGGCGAAACGGGCAACCGCAAACCGCGCGAGCCGCGTGAGCCACGCGAGCCGAGGGAACCCAAGGAGGCCCGCGAACCCAGGGAAGCCCGGGAGCCGAAGGAAGTCCGCGAACCGCGTCCGCCGCGCGAACCGCGTGAACCGCGTCCGCCGCGTGGCGAGGCCGCCCAGAACGGCGTGTCGCCAGCGCCAACTCCCGGCAACGAAGGCGGTGCCGAGGGTGAAGCCCGCAGTGGACGCCGCAGTCGCGGCCGCGGTCGCGGCCGTGGGCGCAGCGAGGAAGGCAGCACGACGGAAGCCGCAGCCGCGGGATTCGTCGCCGCTCAGGCGACCGTGCCGGCGGCCGACGAATCCGGCTTCGCCGCGGCAATCCCCGCGGCAGTTATCGAGCCGGTAAGGACTCCGATAGCCGAAGCGGTCCCTACAGCAGTCCAGGAGCAGGTCGCGGCGCCAGTCGTCGCAGCCGAAGTCCCGGCCGAAGCCGCGGCGCCTGCCGCAGCTGAAGTCGAGATGCCGGTGGCCGCCGTCGTGGCGGAGCCGGTCGCACCGGTGGCACCTGTCACCGCGCCGGCACCTGTGGCGCCAGCGCCGCAGCCCGTCGTCGCAGCTGCACCGCAAGCCGTGGCGGCCCCTGTTGCCGATCCGATCATCGTGCCGCCGGCACCGCAGCCCGCCCCGGTCGATGTCAAGGAATCCCTGCAGCAGGTCGGCCTGGTGATGATCGAAACCAGCCATGCGGCACCGGTCGCCAACACCTTTGCCCCGGCACAGCCTCTTGGCCGCAAGCCGAAGGCGGCGCCGGTTATCCCCAACGAGCCGCTGCAACTGGTGGAAACCAAGCACGACTGAGGCGCGAGGCGGCCCAGTCCGCCGGGCCGGCTAACGCCAGCCCCACCGTGTCCTTGACCTATGCAACGGGCGCCCTCGGGCGCCCGTTGTTGCGTTCACCGGGCGGTGAGCTGGCGGATCAGTTGGCTTGCCGCATCCTCCACCAGGTCGAGCACATGCTCGAAACCCTCGGCGCCGCCGTAGTAGGGATCGGGCACCTCGGACAGCTCGAAGCGTTCGCTGAAATCGAGCAGCAACCCCAGCTTGTTCCGGTGCTGCCGCGGGCAGGCGCGCTGCAGCGATTCCAGGTGGTCGGGACCCATTGCCAGCACGCGGTCGAAGCGTATGAAATCGAACTCCGTCACGCGCCGCGCGCGCAGGGACGCCAGGTCATAGCCACGACGCAATGCCGCGGCGATGCTGCGCGGATCGGGCGGCTGACCGACATGGTAGCCGTGGGTGCCGGCCGAATCGAACTCGAACAACGGCGCCACGCCCTGCTCTACCGCCAGGCCGCGCGCCACGCCTTCGGCCGTCGGCGAACGACAGATATTGCCGGTGCAGACGAAGAGGATCTTGTGCGGCATCAGGCGGCGTCTCCCGGCGCATCGTGCGCCTCGCCGCCGAAGGCCAGGCGCTGGATGCGGAACAATTCGTCGCGCGCCGCCGCGGCCTCCTCGAATTCCAGGTTCTTCGCGTGTTCCTGCATGGCTTTCTCCAGTCTGCGGATCTCGCGCGCCAGGTCCTTCTCGCTCATCACCTCGTAGCGCGCCGCCTCCTGCGCCGCCTTGAGATCGCGCACCGCCGTGTCGGCATCGTACACGCCGTCGATCATGTCCTTGATGCGCTTCCTGACGCCGACCGGCGTGATGCCCTCGGCCTCGTTGTGCGCCAACTGCTTGGCCCGCCGCCGCGCGGTTTCGCCCATCGCGCGCTGCATCGAATCGGTGATCCGATCGGCATAGAGCACCGCTGTGCCGTTGAGGTGGCGCGCGGCGCGGCCCATGGTCTGGATCAGCGAGCGCGTCGAACGCAGGAAGCCTTCCTTGTCGGCATCGAGGATCGCCACCAGCGAAACCTCGGGAATGTCCAGGCCCTCGCGCAAGAGGTTGATGCCGACCAGCACGTCGAACTCGCCCAGGCGCAGGTCGCGGATGATCTCGACGCGCTCCACGGTGTCGATGTCGGAATGGAGATACCTGACCTTGATCCCGTTGTCACCCATGTATTCGGTGAGTTGCTCGGCCAGACGCTTGGTCAGCGTCGTCACCAGCACCCGCTCGCCGGCGGCGATGCGCTTCTTGCATTCGCTGAGCAGGTCGTCGACCTGGGTGCTGGCCGCGCGCACGTCCACCACCGGATCGACCAGACCGGTCGGCCGCACCAGTTGCTCGACCACCTGGCCCTGGTGCTTTTCCTCGTAGTCGGCCGGCGTCGCCGAGACGAACACGGTCTGCGGCATCAGGCGCTCGAATTCCTCGAACTTCAGCGGCCGGTTGTCCAGCGCCGAGGGCAGGCGGAAGCCGTAGTCGACCAGGTTTTCCTTGCGCGAGCGGTCGCCCTTGTACATGCCGCCGACCTGCGGAATCGTCACATGCGACTCGTCCACGAACATGATCGCGTCATTGGGCAGGTAGTCGTAGAGCGTCGGCGGCGGCTCCCCGGCCTGGCGCCCGGAGAGGTGCCGCGAGTAGTTCTCGATGCCCTTGCAGAAGCCCAATTGATCCAGCATTTCGAGGTCGAAGCGGGTGCGCTGCTCGATGCGCTGGCACTCGACCAGCTTCTGATTGGCCTGGAAGAACTCGATGCGCTGGCGCAGTTCCTCCTTGATCGCCTCGACGGCCTTCAACACCGTCGCGCGCGGCGTCACGTAGTGGCTCGACGGAAACACCGTGAAGCGGCCGAGCTTCTGCCGCGTGTGGCCGGTCAGCGGATCGAAAATCGTCAGCGATTCCAGCTCGTCGTCGAACAGCGTGATGCGCACCGCGCTCTCGGCATTCTCCGCCGGAAAGACGTCGATCACGTCGCCGCGCACGCGATACACGCCGCGCTTGAAGTCCATCTCGTTGCGTTCGTACTGCATTTCGCTCAGGCGCCGGATGATCTCGCGCTGGCCGATCTTCTCGCCGACCCGCAGGTGCAGGATCATGCTGTGGTAATCGACCGGATCGCCGATGCCGTAGATCGCCGAGACGGTGCACACGATGACCACGTCGCGCCGCTCCAGCAGGCTCTTGGTCGCCGACAGGCGCATCTGCTCGATGTGCTCGTTGATCGACGAATCCTTCTCGATGAACAGGTCGCGCGAGGGCACGTAGGCCTCGGGCTGGTAGTAGTCGTAATAGGAAACAAAGTACTCGACCGCGTTCTCCGGGAAGAACTCGCGGAACTCCGAATAGAGCTGCGCCGCCAGCGTCTTGTTCGGCGCCAGCACCAGGGCCGGGCGGCCCAGCCGGGCGATGACGTTGGCCATGGTGTAGGTCTTGCCCGAACCCGTGACGCCGAGCAGGGTCTGGAAGGACAGCCCGTCGTTGAGGCCCTCGGTCAGCAGGCGGATCGCCTCGGGCTGGTCGCCGGCCGGCGGGAAGGGCTGGTGCAAACGCCAGGGGCTGCCCGGAAACTCGACCACGCGCCCCTTCAACTCATGAATTTCAGCCATAACCTGTTTATTTACTTATGGAAACCCGGGAAAAACCTGATCGAAAGCACTGCCACGATCAGGTATTATTGCGCGCTTCGCACGGCCGCAGAAATTCGCCGTGGCGCCAGCGCCAACTTTCCAATTTTCCCGCATCCGGAGCATTCATGAGTTCTATCTTCGCCGCCGTCGAAATGGCCCCCCGCGACCCCATCCTGGGCCTCAACGAAGCCTTCAATGCCGACACCAACCCGAACAAGGTGAACCTCGGCGTCGGCGTCTATTTCGGCGACGACGGCAAGATCCCGTTGCTGACGGCCGTCAAGACGGCCGAGAAAGTCCGTCTGGAAACCCAGCCGGCGCGCGGCTACCAGCCCATCGAAGGCATCCCAGCCTACAACAATGCGGTGCAAGGCCTGCTCTTCGGCAAGGATTCCGCACTGCTCGCCGCCGGCCGCGCCATCACCTGCGAATGCCTGGGCGGCACCGGCGCGCTGAAGGTCGGCGCCGATTACCTGAAGCGCCTGCTGCCCGAGGCCAAGGTCTATATCAGCGATCCGAGTTGGGAAAACCACCGCGCGCTGTTCGAGTCGGCCGGCTTCACGGTCGAGAACTACGCCTACTACGACGCCGCCACACGCGGCGTCGATTTTGCCGGCATGAAGGCCGCGCTGGCGGCGATGCCGGCCAAGTCGGTCGTGGTCCTGCACGCCTGCTGCCACAACCCCACCGGCGCCGATCTCTCGGCCTCCCAGTGGGCCGAAGTGGTCGAATCCGTGAAGGCGCGCGATCTGGTTGCCTTCATCGACATGGCCTACCAGGGCTTCGCCGACGGCATCAAGCCCGACGCCATCGCGCTCGACCTGTTCGCCGCCTCCGGCCTGCAGTTCGTGGTTTCCAGCAGCTTCAGCAAGTCCTTCTCGCTTTACGGCGAGCGCGTCGGCGCGCTGACCATCGTCACCGCCGGCAAGGATGAATCGGCCCGCGTGCTCTCGCAAGTCAAGCGCGTGATCCGCACCAACTACAGCAACCCGCCGACCCACGGCGGCGCCGTCGTCGCTGCCGTGCTCTCCAGCCCCGAGCTGCGCCAGCAATGGGAAGACGAGCTGGCCGGCATGCGCGAGCGCATCCGTGCCATGCGCAACAGCCTGGCGGAAAAGCTCACCGCCGCCGGCGCCACGGGTTTCGACTTCATCAAGGTGCAGCGCGGCATGTTCAGCTACACCGGACTGACCGCCGAACAGGTGGAAAGGCTGCGCGCCGAGTTCGGCATCTACGCCGTCAGCACCGGACGTATCTGCGTCGCCGCGCTCAACACGCGCAACATCGATTACGTCGCCAAGGCTATCGCCACGGTGCTGAAAAAGTAACAAAGCTATTGCGAGCACCTGGAGGCACGGCTATAATCCGCGCCTCTTGATATTCCTCGATAGCTCAGTTGGTAGAGCGCCGGACTGTTAATCCGTAGGTCCCTGGTTCGAGCCCAGGTCGAGGAGCCAGAAATACAAGCACTTAGCCAATCCCTCGGGGTTGGCTTTTTGCTTTACAGAGATACGGTCGCGAAAAGAGGAAGCAAGCCATGAGCACCCTGCCCAAATGTCCGCAATGCAGTTCCGAATTCACCTACGAAGACGGCGAGAACTACGTCTGCCCGGAATGCGCCCACGAATGGCCCAAAGTGGCCGCGGCCGGCGGCGATGAGCAGCGCGTGGTGAAGGATTCCAACGGCAACGTGCTGCAGGACGGTGACACGGTGACCGTGATCAAGGATCTCAAGGTCAAGGGCTCGTCGTCGGTGGTCAAGGTCGGCACCAAGGTGAAGAACATCCGCCTGGTCGATGGCGACCATGACATCGACTGCAAGATCGACGGCATCGGCGCGATGCAGCTGAAATCGGAGTTCGTGAAAAAGGCCTAGGCGATGCCGACCATGAAGATTTCCGACCCCAACGCCGAGCAGCTTTGCGACGAGTACGAACTGATCGCCGCCGAACTGCCGCTGGAGCATGCGCAAGTGCTCGAACTCGGCTGCGGCAAGGCCGAGAAGACGCGGGCCATCGCGCAGCAGGTCGCCGCCATCGTGGCGCTGGAAGTGGACGCGATACAGCATGCCCTGAACCTGCGCATTGCCGACCTGCCGAATGTCAGTTTTCGCCAGGGAGCCGCGCAGGATATCCCGGCGGCGGACTGCTCGTTCGACATCGTCATGATGTTCAAGTCCCTGCATCATGTGCCGATCGGCAGCATGGACCGCGCCCTCGACGAGATTCGAAGGGTTCTGAAGCCGGGCGGCCTGGCCTGGATTTCCGAGCCGGTCTATGCCGGAGAATTCAACGAAATCCTGCGCCTGTTCCACGACGAGAAGGAAGTTCGCGAAGCCGCCTTCGGCGCCGTCCGCCGGGCCGTCGACGACGGCCGCTTGCTGCTCGTCGGGCAGCGCTTCTTCGCCACCCCGGGCCACTTCGACAGCTTCGGCCAGTTCGAGGAACGGGTGATCCGGGTCACCCATACCGACCACCGGCTCGCGCCGGAACTGCACGCAGCCGTCCGCCAAAAATTCGAGACATATTTGACGGCCACCGGCGCCGATTTCCGCAACCCGCTGCGCGTCGACATTCTGCGCAAGCCGCCCGATGGCCGCGGCTGACTGCGGTTCGCCGACATCGATACGCCAGCCAATAGCCCAACATTGACACTTTTCCAACCCTTTACCTTCGAGACCCAGCCATGTCCTCTACCGAGACCATTTACTGCTATCACTGCACCCGGCATCATCCCCGTGCTGAAATGCGCCAGATCGAAACCAAGGGCGGCAAGCGATGGCGCTGCATCAAATCGATCGAGGCCACCAAGAAGAGCAGCAGTCAGCGCGATGAATTCGGCAAGACCGTCACCACCATCAACCGGGCCGAACAGCAGGCGCGCGTCAAGGCCAGGCTGAATGCCGAACGCCTGCTGGCCGCAGGCTAGCGAGTCGCCGAGCGGTCCCAAGTACAATACCGGCATCGTCACCTGAACGAGGCTAGCGGATCATGACCAACAGGATTGCCGACCTGCTCGATGGCCTGGAGTTCTTCAAGGACTTCTCCTATCGCGACCTTGAAACCATCAGCCCGCATTTGATGTCGATAAGGGCGAGCAAGGGCGAAGTGATTTTTCACGAAGGCGATCCCGGCAGCTACATGCTCATCCTGGTGCGCGGGCGCATCGCCATCAGCAAGGGCGGCGACGATGCCGGCCGCCTGCTCTGCTACGAAAAAGAGGGCCGCATCATCGGCGAGATGGCCTTGCTCGACCGGGAGCGGCGCTCGGCGACCTGCGTGGCCGAATCGGATTGCGAACTATTGACCCTCAGTCATGAGGGTCTCGAACGGATGACGACGGAACACCCCTATCTTGCCTATCGCTTCATGTTCTACCTGGCACGACTGCTATCGCGCCGGTTGCGGCGGACCTCGGGTGTCCTGGTCGAATATCTGGTCACCTAGCGGTTTGCTTCGCGGGTGAAGGGACTCTTGCCAGACAGGTTTCGCTGAGCGCCATTACCATCAATTCGGCCGTCTCAGACCGGGGGTGCTCCGAACAGCGTCATCCCACCGGACATCCCTGCGCCGAGGCGGCAAAGCCTGGCGCAGGGCCGCGTCAGCAGATTCTGAGGGAATGGGTCAGCACTTTTGCCCGGTTTGACAGATCGCGGCCTGAGTGATCGCTACCTCGTCCTTCTTGTCGACCGTGACCGATTTCCCCATCTGGACGGGCAGTGAATTGGGATAGTCGTATCCCGTTCCCTTGTTGTGATCGATCAGCGCGCCAATACCGCCACCGAAAATGATGTTTCCGAACATCGAGCCGGCCGCGCGAGAAACCGCCGACAACAGACCATCGACGAATCCTGCCTTCTTGCAAACCACCGAGAGGTTCTCGCCACTCTTGTGCACATCGACTTGCGTCGGCGCCTTCGCCGTCCATGTTCCCTTGTCGTTGGTGAGCGAGCATTCGGCGTCCTGGACCGCCTTCCCCTCATGCGTGGCAGTGATCGATACGCGCTGCATTTCCGATTGCGTAATCGATGCGCAACCGCTGACGAGAAGAATGAGTGCCGCCGTGACGAGATGCATTGAACGATTCATTTTGAGCGATCCTTGGTTAGGTCAGATTGGAGGCTCCGAAGCTAACCGCTTATGCCCTGATAGTAAATTGCACGAAAGTAATAGACAGGCTGGTATTTGCACAGCTATTGATCCAGATCAACCTCAACTGACCGTATGGAATCCAGCCGAGATCTTGCTGCGCTGCAGCGACCAAGCAGCAGTGCCAACTGATCTAGGCCTGGTCGTGCAGTACCAGTTGGTCTCGGGTGCGGCGGCCGTATCGGCTGTTCCGAAGCTCGGTATAGTGTCGAGCGGCACCGGCCATAGGGCGGGTTCTCCCGAGAAAGGAACACGAAATGAGTCATGCAAAGTCTCGCGAAGTCGTTCTCGCGATCACCGTCACGGCGGATTTGGTCAAGGGCCTCGACGCCATGCGCGATGCATGGCGCCGGGACCCCCATTCCGTGCCGCGGGGACTGACCTGCTCGGAGTCGAAGGAAGGCCATTTCGCCATCGTCGCGGCCGAATCGGTGTTCACGGTGATCCCGGGAGCATGCGTGATCAAGGGCATCGGCGCCGTGGAACTGCCGGGATCGGAACCCGTGTTCGAGCCCGGGGCGAGTTCCAAGACCCTGTTGCTGCGCGATACACCGGAGGGCTGGCGCTTTTCGGTCAAGTATGTGCCGCCGATCGTGCGTGAAAGAAATACCCGGTGAGCGGCGCTACGAACATGACATACGAGGAATACCTCGACGAGGTCACCACGCTGATCACCGAAAAATACGCCGTCGCCGACGCAGCCGCGATCGACATGGTGATGCGCGCCCAGGCGGACGACTTCTTCGTCCGGCACGACGACGATCCGTCGATGCGCAACCTGGATCGCGCGCATCAGGACGCAAAGACCGTTTTCGGCAAATACAAGTAGGCGCGCGCCGGCGCGCTCAGGGTTGCCGCAACAGTTGCCGCAGGTCGGCCGCGATCTCCGCGGCGTTAAGCGTATCCCGCAGCAGCAGGCGCAGCCTGCCGTCCGGGTCGTAGGCGTAGCTGAACACCGCATGGTCGATGTGATAGCTGGTCGCCGTGGCGCCGGGCAGCTTGCGGTAATAGATGCGGAAGCCGAGCGCCAATGCGGGCGTCGCCGCGGGCGTGTCGTAGAGGCCGAGGAAAGTCGGATCAAACGCCGTGACGTATTCCCTGAGCGCCGCTGGCACATCGCGCTGCGGGTCGAGGGTGACGAACAGCACCTGCACCCTTGCGGCATCCGCACCCAGCAAGCGCATGGTTTCCGCCATGCGCTGCAGGGTCAACGGGCAATAGTTGGGGCATTGCAGGTAGCCGAAGAACAGCACCACGGCCTTGCCGCGAAAATCCGCCAGCGTGCGCGGGCGCCCGTCGTGGTCGGTGAGGCGGAAGTCCTGCGCGTAACTCCGCGTATGGCCGATGTCCACGCCATTGAAGCGGTTCGCCGCGGCCGCGCCCAGGCTGGCGAGCAGCGCGGCGGCCAGCAGCAGGCGGATCAGGGCGGCGGGAATTCCCATCGGCCGAGCTTAGCCGATGTTCCGCCGGTATATGCGCTCCCATCCAGTGCCTCGCCGTGCCGCCATCGCCAACTTTCTGCGGTGCGGCGAATTGCTGGCAAAATGCCGGCGACGCCTTCGGGATACGGGGAAAGACGGAAAAGTGATGCGACGATCGATCGGCGGACTGATACTGGCAGCCGGCCTGCTGGCCCTGCCGGCCCTGCCGGCCGCGGCGCAGACTGCGCCCGACGCGGATCAGCAGCGACGGCTCGCGGAGCAGAAGCTCAAGCTGGTCGAGATGCTGGTCGCTTCGCCGGCCGCGCAGGCAGCGGCCGCCAGCGGCGATGCCGACAAAGCGGCGCTGATCGAACGCAGCAGTGGCTTGCTCAAGGAGGCCCGCGAAGCGCTCGCGGCGCAGCGCCACGCCGATGCCGCAAAGGCGCTGGACGAGGCCTTGCGCAACGTCTCCCGGGCCAACAGCCGCAATGCGGGGGGGCTTGCGGACAGCGTGCAGAAACAGCGACTGCAGGACATGAGCGAGCAGGTGGCGACCTACCGCACCTCGCTGGTGGATCTCGGCAACAAGCCGTCGGTCAGCGCGGCCGCGCAATCGGCGCTGCAGAAGGTCGATGCGCTGGCCGACGAAGGGCGCAAGCTGGCCGCGGCCGGGCGGCTGGGCGACGCCAACCGGAAAATGGCCGAAGCCTACAAGCTCGAAGTGGAGGAAATCTCGCGCCTGCGCGCCGGCGAGGTGGTGACGATGTCCCTCAAGTTCAATTCGTCGGCCGACGAGTACGTGTATGAGCAGAAGCGCTTCCAGTCCAACGAAATCCTGGTCGGCATGATGATCGCCGAGGGGCGCGCCGAAGGCGACAAGCGCCGCACGGTGGATGGCTTCATCCAGGAAGCCGGCCGTCTCAAGGAGGAAGCCGCCGGCCAGGCGCGCACCAACAATCACACGGAAGCCGTGGCGGCCATGGAAAAGGCCTTTGTCCAGCTCAATCGCGCCTTGCAGGCGATGGGCGTGCCGGCGTTCTAGGAGATGCAAACAATGTTGCAAGCCTTCCTTCGACTCTGGCTGTTCCTCGCGCTGGGCTGCGCGGCGCAACTGGCGCAGGCGGCCGACGTCGACGCCATCAATCTTGCCGGCCAGCAGCGGATGCTGTCGCAGCGCATCGTCAAATCCTGGTGCCAGATCGGCCTCAACGTGCAGCCGACGCTGTCCAAGCGCCAGCTCGATGAAGCCATTCGCCGCTTCGAGGACAACCTGAAGGCGCTCGATCCCGTCTCGGCCAGCCCGCAGGCACGCACCGCGCTGGCCGGCCTGCGCGCCGCCTGGTCGCCGTTGCGCACGACGGCGCTCGGCGTGATCCGCCAGGCCGATGCCGAACTGATCGATGTCCGCGCCGAAGACGTGCTGATGGCGGCGGAACGGCTGACCCGCGCGCTGCAGGATCAGAGCAGCGCGCCGGTCAGCCGCTGGGTCAATCTCGCCGGCCGCCAGCGCATGCTCTCGCAGCGTCTGGTCAAGGCCTACATGCTGCGCCAGTGGGGCGTCGACAACGCCCGCCTGCGCGACGAGATGGAATCGGTGCAGAACGAGTTTTCCGGTGCTCTGACCGCCATGCAACAGCGCGCCGACAACAGCGCCGCGGCCCGCGGCGAAATCGAGAACCTCGCGCTGCAATGGGAATGGCTGCGCACGGCGCTGGCCACCGAAGGCGCCGAATCCTTTCGCCTGATCCTGGCCGAAGGCGGCGACGCCGTGCTGGAACTGGCCGACCAGGTCACCCGCCTCTATCAGCAGTCCGCACCCTGATCACCAGGAGCTACGCCGATGTCATTGCGCCGCCGCCAGTTTCTCCAGACCACCGCCGCCCTCGGCGCCGCGCTGGCGCTGCCGCTGCGCGCGGCCCCGCGCAGCGAGCGCCGCTTCGAGCTGATCCCGGCCGCATTCAAGGTGGCGCTCGACCCGGCCGGCGCCGCCCAGACCCGCGTCTGGAGCTACAACAACCAGTTCCCCGGTCCCTTGCTGCGCTTTCGCCGCGGCGACCATGCCCATCTCGCGCTGAGCAATCAACTGCCCCAGGAAACCACCGTGCATTGGCATGGCGTGCGCGTGCCCAATGCCATGGACGGCGTGCCGAGCGTGACGCAACTGCCGATCCCGGTCGGCGGCCGCTTCGATTACCGCTTCGAGCTGCGTGATTCCGGAACCTACTGGTACCACCCGCACCAGTCCAGCTTCGAGCAGGTGCCGCGCGGCCTGTACGGCGCGCTGATCGTCGAGGAAGAGCGGCCGCCGCAGGTGGACCGCGAGGAGGTCTGGCTGCTCTCCGACATCAGGCTCGACGAACAGCGCCAGCAGGTCGAGGATTACGGCCGGATACTCGACATCGCCAACCAGGGACGGCTCGGCAGTCAGTTGCTGGTCAATGGCCTGGTCGCCGGCGCCGAGCGGAAAATCGAGGTGCGCGCCGGCGAGCGTTTGCGCCTGCGCCTGATCAACGGCGCCTCGGCGCGGTTCTTCCGCCTGGCCATCGAGGGCCATGCCGCGCGCATCATCGCCTGGGACGGCCAGGGCGTGACACCGCATCCCGTCCCGGCCGACGGCCTGCCACTGGGACCGGGCATGCGCGCCGACCTGATCATCGACTGCATGGAAAAACCCGGCCAGAGTTTCGCCCTGCGCGATCTGGGCCGCCCGCCGGCCGGCGCCGCCGTGCTCGGCACACTGGCCTATTCGAGCCAGGCGGCAGTGCGCAGCGCGCCGCTGAAAGCGCCGATCGCCCTGGCGCCCAACCGCATCGCCGAGCCGAACCTGGACAAGGCCAGCGACCACTACGTCGTCTTCCAGGGCGGCATGCGCGGCACGCCGGTGATCGGCATGGTCGACGGCAAGCCGGCGCGCATCCAGGACATCATGGCCAAGCAGGGACTGGCCTGGACCATGAATTACAACGCGCAGCACGAACACGCGCTGATGCACGAACCGCTGCTGCATCTGGCCAAGGGCGAGCATGTGATCCTGCACATGATCAACGAAACCGACTTCGCCCACCCGATGCATCTGCACGGCCATTTCTTCCGCGTGCTGGCCATCGACGGTGTCGCTACGCCGCACCGCGAATGGCGCGATACCGTGATCATGGCGCCGCGCCAGAGCATCGATGTCGCCTTCGTCGCCGACAATCCGGGGGAATGGATGTACCACTGCCACATCCTCGA
>JAUYSD010000339.1 GCA_030696505.1 Sulfuritalea sp.
ACCGAGGATGCCGAAGGCAAGGTTTTCCTGGTCACGTGCGAAGACCTGCCGGCCTGACGCAATCCGGCGTACATTTTCCGTCTGCCGCAAACGACTCATCGCCCCGCGATCGACCAACCATGAAAACCCTTGAGGGCACCCGGCTCTCCATGCTCGACCTGGTCGCCGTGCGCGAGGGCGGCAGCGTCGCCGAGGCGCTGGCGATCGCGCTGCGCACCGCGCAGCATGCCGAGTCGCTCGGCTTCACGCGTTACTGGCTGGCCGAACACCACAACATGCCGGGCATCGCCAGTTCGGCCACCGCGGTGCTGGTCGGCTACATCGCCGGCGGCACCCGGCGCATGCGCGTCGGCTCGGGCGGCGTCATGCTGCCCAACCATGCGCCGCTGGTGGTGGCCGAAGCCTTCGGCACCCTGGCCGAAATCTACCCGAACCGCATCGATCTGGGCCTCGGCCGCGCCCCCGGCACCGACCGCACCACCATGCGCGCACTGCGCCGCGACCGGGTCGAAAGCGAAGCCGACTTCCCGCGCGAAGTGGCCGAACTACAGCAACTGCTGGCGGCCCCGCAAGCGGGCCAGAGCGTCGTCGCGATGCCCGGCGCCGGCACCGACGTGCCGATCTGGCTGCTCGGTTCCAGCCTGTTTTCCGCAAAACTGGCGGCCGAGCGCGGCCTGCCCTATGCCTTCGCCTCGCACTTCGCGCCGGCCCTGCTGCACCAGGCGATCGCCCTCTACCGCAGCGAGTTCCGGCCCTCGGCGAGCCTCGCCCAGCCCTATGTGATGATCGGCGTGCCGCTGATCGCCGCGGCCACCGATGCCGAAGCCGAATTCCTCGCCAGCAGCGTCCATCAGCGCGTACTGGGCATACTGCATGGCGACCGGCGCTGCCTGCCGCCGCCGGTGAAGGATTTCATCGCGACTCTGCATCCGCAGGAACGCGCCGCGATCGACCAGTTCCTCGCCGCCGCCGTGATCGGCGGGCCGGCGACGGTGCGCACCGGCCTCGCCGCGCTGAAGCAGGCGACGGCGGCCGACGAATTCATGCTGGTATGCGATATCTTCGATCCGGATCTTCGCTTACGCTCGCTCGACATTGCCGCGGCGGCTTGCCGCGCGTAAATGACATCGATGATATTGTCTGCCTGATACCAACCATGCAACCCGGAGAATCCAGCCTGCTGACCCGCATCCTCGCCGCCCTGGCTGGCGTGATCCTGCTCGTCGTCGGCGTCATGTTTTCGCTGGTGCTGCTCGCCGTGCTTGCCGTCGCGGGCCTCGTCGGCCTGGGCTGGTTCTGGTGGAAAACCCGGGCGCTGCGCAAGACCATGAAACAACGCCCGGCGGACGGCCATGTCATCGAAGGCGAAGCCATCGTCGTCGAAGACATCCAAACGATCCGCGTGGTCGACAGCATCAACCCTGCCGACAAACCCGACAAACCCCACTGAGCCCGGCCCGCCCGACGCTCCATCAAACTATTCAAATCGGCCTGACCACCGGACTCCGTATGACCTCCACACCCGCAAAATCCTCGCCGCGCAACGCGCTGCTCGAAACCCTCTGCGCGAATTTCGCGGTCTTTCGCGAGGGCAAGCCCCTGGCTCTGGGCATCCACAAGGTAGTCATCGCAAGAATGCCGGAAGTCGATACCGCCCAGCTACGCCTGGCGATGCGCAGCCACACCGCCTCAACGCGCTACCTGAAGGCGCTGCTGGCCGGCAAGGAGCGCTTCGATCTCGACGGCAAGCCGGCCGGCGAAGTCACCGAGGAACAGCGCGAAGTCGCCAACACGACACTGCGCGAGCGCTTCAAGAAAGCCGCCGACCGCCGCAAGGCCGAGGAACAGGCGCAGAAGGAAGCGCAACGACAAAAGGAAGCCGAGCAGAAGCGCCAGGAAAAACTGGCCCAGCTCGCCGCCCGCTTTAACAGCCGCTGATCCGCCGCGGCGGCGCAAAGCCGCGATTCGCGCCGGCGGCGCCGTGTCGCCAGCGCCAACTCTTGCCGCATACGTTTGATTGGCGAATGACAGGATTGTGGATATCTGCTGAACTCACGCTGCTCGGCCGGAGCCGCCGTTCAAGGCTGTCTGCAATAGCGTCAGTTCTATGTTGGTAAGCGGTCGCGGGTTTGGCTGGACGTTCATATTTTGGCGGCGGCTCACTCTAGGATCGCTTGTAGGACTTGAGCAGAGACTCTGGAACAAACGTTAGATTGCCCCTTGCCCTAGAGCAGGCAACATAGAGCTTGTTGCGGGTCTCTGTGTTGATGTCTCGAAAGCTCCCGTTCTGCCAAGCTTTTACGTTGCCAGGATTCAGAACCACGCAGACGTCCTGATACCGGTCCACGCCCTTCGACGCTCCCCAATTCTTGGAGTAGCAGGCGTACTTGTGGTGCTCCTTGTAAAACAGCTTCACCGTCTGCGGATCTTTATAGAGGGCGAGCACCGCCTCTGGGTCATCCTCGTATCTGACAACGCTTTCCCGATCGTCGTGAGCTTCGATCGAGATGCCGATCTTTTCTGTGATGAAGTCGCAGACGCTCTTGCTGCATCGATGGCTCTTGTTGAGACTTTCTGTGTCGACCTTCAGCTTGGCCGCTTTGAATCTGGCTTTGTAGGCGTTGTAGTCATTATGAAGACTGGCGTTTACATTCCCGTCACGGCTCGTGTCAAACGTGTGTTGGAAAAAATCGCCAACAAAGGTGGTGTGCAGCTTGGCAACGCTAATTGCCATCAGGAAATTGAAGTCATGCCCCGCTAAGTCCTGGACTTCGTCCACGAAGAAGACATCGAAATACTTCTCCATGCGTGCCACGACAGCGTCGACCAGATTGGATTGCTCAATGAACTTGGCGAGTCGGTTTGCATAGAGCCGGCGGCTGGAGGTTATGAAGCGTCGGTCGTCTGTCAATGCATACCGCAGGAATGTCGGCGGAAGCTTGAACGTCACACCTTTGGTGTTCTTCTTCGATCGAAGGAACGGCCGGTAGCAAAAGCCGTGCAGGAACCTGAAGTAGGTGTAGAGCGTGATATTCGCCGGAAAGTAGCCGAATCGCTGGATTATCTTGCTGCGCAGATTGTCGTAATTCGACTCCGTATACGTGACGATGAGGAAGCGTTGCACGTCATCAAGGTTTGCAACGAGACGGGAGGTCTTGCCGGACCCCGCAACGGCAAAGATTACGTTCTTATCCATGTGACGGCCTGCTGGATGTACGCTGGCGCGACAAGCTCGCTGCCTTTTCCCTCAAGCAATTGAAATGCGGCGTCCGTCTTGTTCTTCAGCATGTATTCGCCTACGGTCAGCGTCTTGCGGCCCGCTTGGAAAAGTCCATCGCAAACGGCTTTGTTGTCTTGATATATGCAAATTTCGAATGTGCGGCGTGCATCGTCAGTATCTGCGAAAACCTGGATGGAAGCCGATGCGTAGTCAGCGTAGTTGACAACACAGTTCGCCTGGTAGTCTCCATCGTTATCACGGATGACGGCGACCTTGATGCCGAGCAGCTTCGCGAGTTCGAGATAGCGCTTAAAGCTTGTGCCGTCGACAGAGATCACATGAATACCGTCTGCGTTGATGCTGGCGCCCTTGGCACTGTTCTTGTAAAGGGCGTCCAGGAGAATGAACTCTGCGTCGCCCTCGACAAGGATTGCCTTCTTGCACAGCGCAAGCTCCAAGACGTTATTGTCGGGAGCCTTCATGAAGAAGTTGGCGGTCCCCTGGCTGAGGTCCTTGAGGGATGCCGGTCGGGACGGATTCTCCTCGCTCAATATCAGCACCTTCTTGAGGTTCAATCGTGTTGCGATGAAGCTGCTGTGCGTGGCGATAAATAGCTGCTTCTTGACAGATGCCCGGATGCGCTCGATGAGCTTGTGCATGTGGACATGACTCAAGTGGTTCTCGGGCTCTTCAAGCAGGAGGACATCGAGAGTGTGCTCGCGGTTGCGCAGAGCGAACTCCGTCTTGATGAAGCACTGGCGGCCCTTGCCCTTGCTGTCGATCGGGATATCTCCCTCGGTGATGATTACGTCCGTTTCGACACTGGCTTTCGGGCTGGTGCGGATATCGAACTTATAGGCGTCCAAGGCGTCATTCATCGTCTTGAAGACTTCATCCTTGAACTTCGATTTGGCCTTGCGGTACTCGAAGCCGTGAAGATTCCGCTGGACGACGGTGGCATGCGCGGCGTACATGGAACGGGTGTACTCTCGCGTCGCGTATTCGTTGTTGATCTGGGAACTGTCTATGAGTAGGTGCTTGAGCGGCTTCCTGTAGGGAAAGATGGCCTCGTCCGTGAAAGTCAGAAAGTGGATGCCGTAGTATTCGAAAGGAAAGCTCTCGTGCCTCTCGGCCAGAATGGTCTGGATTTCCTTGGTGTACTCGTCAACAGGTTTGCACACCATCTTTATACCAAGGTAGTCAGCGCCCTTGCTGTTGTTTCGACCATCTAGGTCGTGGTGGCCTTCAATTCCGTCGAGGTACACCTCGACCACGAGTTCTGGGAGATCCGCGACTTTCCTCTCGCCGCCGAGGAATTCAGCGATGCACTTCGCATTGAAAAGGGTATCGATACCCAGCGCTTCCACCTTGCTCCGGCTGGCACTAAGAACGATGTCGATGGCCTGGAGAACTGAGCTCTTACCGGATTCATTGCCGCCAACTAGGATAGTTAGCTCAGGATCAAACTCTAGCTCAAGTGCTTTGAACCGCTTGAAATTCCTCAGCACCAGCCTCTCTATTGTCGCCATCCACTTTCACTCACGTAAGAAATTAGCATTCTGCAATACGACGGAAGAATAATACAGCCGAACGCCTAGTAGATCATCTGGCCACTCACCACCCCATTGCCTACGTTTCCGTTAGCAGCTTCGACCGTCCGCAATGTCCGATGACCAGTCCGCGGCCTGAGCGGACGATCGTCTATTGCAAAATTTGCTTCGGCTTCGCACTGTAAGTAGAGATTTGTCCAGATGGCTACGCCTTACATGCTTGTAGTCACGAACGGAGCGATCACCGCTGCCGCCCACTTTGTTAGCCAACCAAGAGCCCAGAGGAAAATAGCTATTCCCATGGCCTCGAGACCTCTTCGCAACCACACTTGTGTCCAGTGCTCACCTTCCCGACTAAAGCGAACATTGGGGAATAAAGTTCCAATTCCAGCAAGCGCCCGTTGTTGAATAAATGCCCACAGGTTACTGTAGACCAAAAACCAAAAAGCGAAAGCCAAGGCGCGGGGATACTCCACATCCTTCAGATAAGGTGCTGACAGGGTTGCAACCCATAAGCATAGAAGAACCCCGGCAACGACACCAATAAGCTGTAAAACTAGCGCCATCCATTGTGTTCGGACTACAGCAGTTGCAACGTGCCTGCGTCGAGCAAGCACGGCTTCAAGTGCAGTGAACGTAGCCTCCACCCAATCCTTTGAGTCCCCTCCAACCATAATGCGAGAATTGGCCTCGCCTACAGAGTCAAGCCTGATTTCTATTTGCTCTCCGAGCATGTGGTTCGTTTTAAGTCCCATAGGACTTACTACTTCAAAAATGACCCGTTCTACGGTCGCTGCGGTCTTGTAGTAGGTCCAAGCTTCATCAGCCGAGAATGTTCTATACCCTCGATTATCGAATCTGACGACATACGATGGTGTTAGCCGTCGCTCAGCGTCCGGAGTACTCGCGTTGTGTGCTGCTATACGCTGCAAGACAATTGTATTCAGCTCCTGAATTGCTTCATCGTTTATGACGATATTCCGCACAGCGACATCACGGATATAGCTAGGCATATCTGTCTCCCATGTTGCTAGATTTGCCCATAGCATACCTTCTGATGGGAATGACAAGCGGACTGGCTGCTCATTCGGTTAGCTAATTGGGTCTGCTTGGGTTCTTGTCACTCCCTACGTCGTGATGGCCGTCGCAGCTGGTTGGGGAGATGTCCGTTTTCACTGCGTAGCTTTTCGCTGCGTAGTAGTCATCCAAACAGCAAGCCCTCAATGGCCGTTCAGGCCGACAACCTGGCATTCACTCCGGCTGCACCCAATCGTGGCAACGACCTAAGTTGGCGCTGGCGACACGGCGATCGGCGGTGCAGGCCGGCTGAACTCAGCTCTTGCCCGGCGCCACCCAGGCGAAGGCGACGCGCATGTAGTCGGCGCCTTCTTCGATCAGTTCCATAAGCCGGACGTGGCGGGCGTGTTCGCCGGCCATGACTTCGTAGAGTTCGCCGATCCAGATCGTCTGGCGTTCGATCAGCATTACCGGGCGGTCGTGCGCCTTGATGCCGTCCGGCAGCAACAGGGCGCGCAGGTAGGTGTATTTGAAACCGCCGCTCGATGTTTCCCAGTTCGAGGCCTGGTGCGTTTCGCTGCCGATCACGCGCAGATGGGTGGCGATCGGACGCTTGGAGACGATCCAGAGGCCGCAACGCATGCGGCCGAATTCGGAGGCTTCGACGCTGCGGATGATGCCGACCCACCACGGCGACGCCGCGTTCTCGCGGCCGCCGCAGAGCACGCCGGGCTCGGCCCAGGCGCCCAGGCGCTGCGGCACTTCGACGCCGGCGCCCCATTCGCTGCGGTCGCGCAGGGTCCAGATTTCCGGCGCCGCGTCCGGGGTTTCCGCCGTGAGCTGCACGCTCGAACGCTGGTGCTGCTCGACGTTGAGGTCGTCGTCGAGCGCCGCGCCCGAGCCCGCGTCGAGGATGGTCACGCGCGGCGAGATCGAGGCAAAGCCATGGATGATCTCAACCGGGTCGGTCACCGCGGTGCGCTCGAAGCGCCGCTGCGGCGGCGTCGGCCCCAGGTAGATCAGCAGGTGGCGAATCACGCTGAAGATTTGCGCCTGCGTGAATTCGGGGCCGAAGCGGGCCTCTTCGGCGAGCAGGTTCTTCTCGACCAGGCCTTCGATTTCCGTGAGCTTGGGCAGGGCCGGCCCACCGCCGAAGTAGCGTTTGGTGGCTGATGCGGCCTCGTCGGGCTGCCGTTGCCGGGGCGGCGTACCGGCGCCCAGGTCGATCACGAAATTGCAGTCGGGCTGCGGCTCCGGCGACCAGGCAAAGGACACGGCAAAGCGTTCGAGGATGCGCCCAGCCAGCTCCACCTGTTCCGGCGGCAGCTCGTGCAGCGCGGCCAGGCTCATGCCCGCCATGCGCAGCAGCTCGGCGCGAATATTGGAATGCACTTCGCGCTCGTGCACCACGATCGCAACATGGTCGAGCTGCAATTTCTCGGCATAGGCGAAGAGCCGGCAGGGCGATTCCCAGAGCTCAGGCCCGGAGCCGATATAGCGCAGCTGGCGCATGCGTTCCGCATGTTCGCTGGCGCGGATGGCGCGCGCAATGGCCTGTGCCAGGTGGCTGGCGAAACGCGCCGCGCCGGGTGCGCCGGCTTCGTGATCCTGGACGCAGCGCTCGTAGGCCGCGGCCACGGCGATCCAGTAGCCGTGAAGCGCTTCGTAGAGCTTGCGCAGGTCGTGGTCGCGCGTGTGGATGTGGCGCAGATAGTCCTGGAACACGGCGCCCGCGACGCGATTGCCGTTCGATTCGATCTCGGCAACGATCAGGAAGCGGTCGTCGCAGGCGAAGCCGTCGGTGTTGGCCAGCGAACTGGCCCAGGCTTCGATCTCGATCAGCGCCGCATCCGGTTTTGATTCATCCAGTGCATACAGAATCCGGCTCGCGGACTCGACCGAATTCATCGGGTGATCGGGCTTGTGCGAGAACAGTTTTCCAAGTTCGAACATCGGGCTTCCCCCAGCGGCGCGGCCCGACCATTCTAGCCGCATACGACGCAGGACTTATGGGAATGCGCACGGCAGGCGGCGCCGATAAGGGTCAGCCGGCGCGCCTCCGGAGCTTGCCAAGAGTTGGTGCTTGCCGGCCCGCGGTCTCGACACACCCGGGATTCCGCTTCGCGGCGGGCGAGCGGAATTCCCGGCAGACAGAGTCCGAGACGGCGCCTGGGAGCCCGGTCAGCGGTGGTCGAGCTGGATTTCCTCGCGGTGGCCGAAGCCCCGGCTGTTGTCGATGAAATGCAGGCGCTCGGGCAGCAGGCGGTACCAGCGCACCTTGGCCAGGGCCTTGACGATGGCCGGCGGCATTTTTGCCAGCGGCCCGACGATGGGAAACTTCTCGCCGTAGAGCCGCTGGGCGCGCTTTTCCTCCTCGCCCTGCAGTTCGATCACGCGGCCTTCGAGCTGGATGCCCTTGATCTTTGCCCAGTCGTTGTAATCTTCCTGGATCGCTGCCGCACAGCGCGGATCGAGCGCCAGGTTCTGGCAGTGACGCGTGGTCGGCGAAGACAGGAAGATCAGCGACGCCCCTTCGCTGGCGTAAAACACGGCCGCGGCCCAAGGGCCGTCGGCGCCGTGGGTGGCCAGGGTCATGACATGGTGGCCGGCGAGGTAGTCGGCCACCGCCTGCGGCAATGCCGTGGGCATCAGGCCGCGCCTGCCTGCGTCGGGTCGAGGGACGCGGGGCCGAATTCCTCGGCGCCTTCCTTGCCTTCGTGCAGGCGCTTGAGGCGATAGGCGATCTGCGGCCGGGTCAGGCCGAGCATGCGCGCGGCGGAAGACAGGTTGCCGCGCGCCTTGTCGACGGCGGTTTCGAGCAGCATGGCTTCGACCTGGTCCAGTGTCAGCGAGCCGTTGAACACCGCCTCGCGCAGGTCCTTGCCGGTCTCCCAGCAGTTGATGTCGAGGCCGCCGGTGGGGTCGAGCCCGAATTCCTGCGGCTGGTCGTCGCTGCAGGACATGAACAGATGCCCGACCTCGATGCGCGTGCCGCTGGGCGCCAGGATCACGCCGCGCTCGACGGCATTCTGCAGCTCGCGGATGTTGCCCGGCCAGGGGTAGCCGAGCAAGGCGCGCTTGGCCTTGTCGGTGAAGCCGCGCAGCTTCTTGCCGTGGATCGCGCTGTGCTTGGCCAGGAAATGCTTGGACAGCAGCGGGATGTCCTGCTTGCGTTCGCGCAGCGGCGGAATCACGATCTGGTAGGCGTTGAGGCGGTAGTAGAGGTCGGAACGGAAACGCCCTTCCTTGACCAGTTGTTGCAGGTTGGCGTTGGTCGCGGCGACCAACCGCACATTGATCTTGCGCGTCTTCTGGTCACCCAGGCGTTCGATCTCGCCTTCCTGCAGCACGCGCAACAGCTTGGCCTGGGCCGAGGCCGGCAGGTCGCCGATCTCGTCGAGGAACAGCGTGCCGCCGTCGGCGCGCTCGAAGCGTCCCGGGCGCGACACCAGCGCGCCGGTGAAGGCGCCCTTCTCGACGCCGAAGAGTTCGGATTCGACCAGCTCGTGGGGGATCGCCGCGCAATTCACGGCGACGAAGGACTTGCCGCTGCGCGAGCTCATTTCGTGCAGGCTGCGCGCGAAGACTTCCTTGCCGACGCCGGTTTCGCCGCGCAGCAGGACGCTGATGTGGCTGCCGGCGGCCTGCTTGAGCAGCGCATAGGCGGCGCGGAATCCGGGCGAGGCGCCGGTGACGTCCTCCGGCAACTGGTCGCGATCGCCGATCGAGGAGCGCAGTTGCACCACCTGGGTCTGCAGGTCGATCAACTGGTCGGCGATCGACTCGCTGTTGAAGTAGCGCATCTGCAGGGCGGCGTCGTCCCATTCCTCGGCCGGCTTGCCGATGATGCGGCAGTTGTTGTGGCCCATGCCGGTGCACTCGACCTCCTTGTAGAGGATGGTGCGGCCCATGAAGGCCGAGGTGTAGCCGCAGGCATAGCCGATCTGGGTCCAGCACACCGGCTCAGTGTGGATGCCGTAATGGTGGCGATGCCACTGCCCTTCCCAGGAATGCTCCCACAAGATCTCGGCGTAGAACTGCCCGGTGTGGCGGTTCAGCTCGACCTTGATCGGGGTCGCGCGCACGATGCCTTCCAGGGTATGCAACTGCGGGCCGGTCATGAAGGCATCGAAATCGCTCGAATCCTCGGCGCGGGTGCGCGCCAGCTCGGCGTCGCGCACGCCCGAGGCGTAGCCCATGCGCGTCAGCAAGCCGCGCGCGCGGTCCATGCCCAGGGTGTCGATCAGTTCCTTGCGCAAGGCAGCCTGCGCCTCGGCATGCACCAGCAGCATGCGGTGCTCATGCAACCAGATCTGTCCGGTCTCGGCACAAAAATGCACGCGGGCGCGCAAATCCTCGCTGCTCGAACTGCCTGTACGCCCGACACTGCGGAGCTTGGTCATGGCCTCACTCTCACTCTGTCTACTCCTCAATCCGCCCTTTTAATGCCTGATCGTGAACGCAGCCTTGATGGATGTCAAACAATCATTTTCCGGCCGGCGGCGGTCGCGATTCCGGCTATTGCTCGAAACATCAAAAACCCGGACTGGCGGCATGGAATTTTATCAAATGATCAAGGGTCGATTTTCGCCCGCGGCGCCGCAAGCCCTCTTGCGCGCTTGCCCATGTCATTTTTGCTGCAGGCGCGCAAGGCGCTGAATCGGCTTCTTGAGGTCGTTCCTAACGCGCCGCACGCTGTCCACCGCTCTCGCATATTGCACCGCCACATCGCGGCTGGCCCGTGGCTTGCGTTACATGACTTGCTCCGGGCATCCGACCGGGACCAAACAATCCGAAATTCAAAAAAATTAGAGAAGGAGACATTCAATGAAGTTTCCAGTACCGCACGACGTAAAGGCCGCCACGATTCCCGGCACCGAAGGCTGGGAGAGGATGTACCCGTACCAGTACCAGTTCGTCACCGACGATCCGGAACGCAACCAGTACGAAAAGGAGACGTTCTGGTTCTACGACGGATTGCACTACCCGGAGCCGCTGTATCCCTTCGACACGATCTGGGACGAAGCCTGGTTCCTCGCCCTGTCGCAGTTCAACAACCGCATCTTCCAGGTGCCGCCGGTGCGCGGCGTCGACCACCGCATGATCAACGGCTATGTCTACATCTCGCCGGTGCCGGTCAAGGATGGTGCCGAGATCGGCAGCCGGGTGCCCAACTTCATGGAGCGCGCCGGTTACTACTACAAGAACTGGGATGCGCTGGAGGCCAAGTGGAAGACCAAGATGGAGGCCACCATCAAGGAGCTGGAAGACCTCCAGATCTCGCCCCTGCCGGACCTTGAGGACATCTCGGTGGTCACCGATGCGATCGGCGAATCCAAGGGCTACCACCTGATCAAGAACTACGACGACCTGATCAACCTCGGCATCAAGTGCTGGCAGTACCACTTCGAGTTCCTCAACCTCGGCTATGCGGCCTATGTCTTCTTCATGGACTTCACGCAGAAGCTGTTCCCCAGCATCCCGCTGCAGCGCATCACGCAGATGATCTCGGGCATCGACGTGATCATGTACAAGCCGGATGACGAGCTCAAGGAACTGGCGAAGAAGGCCGTCGCCATGGGCGTCGACGCTGCCGTGGTCGGCAACCGCGACTGGGTCGCCGTCAAGCTGGCGGTGGAGAAGCTGCCCAAGGGCGCCGAGTGGCTGGCGGCGTTCGAGAAGGCGCGCTATCCGTGGTTCAACATCTCCACCGGCACCGGCTGGTTCCACACCGACCGCAGCTGGAACGACACGCTCGACATTCCGCTGTCCGGCATCCAGACCTACATCGGCAAGATCAAGGCCGGCGTCAGCATCGACCGTCCGGTCGAGGCCGTGCGCGCCGAACGCGACCGCATCACCGCCGAGTACCGCGCACTGATCACCAACGAAGCCGACCTCAAACAGTTCGACGAGCTGCTGGGTTGCGCCAAGACCGTGTTCCCCTACGTCGAGAACCACCTGTTCTACGTCGAGCACTGGTTCCACTCGGTGTTCTGGAACAAGATGCGCGAAGTCGCGGCGATCATGAAGGATCACGGCATGATCAACGACATCGAGGACATCTGGTACATGCGCCGCGACGAGATCAAGCAGGCGCTGTGGGACGTCGTCACCGCCTGGGCCACCGGCGTCAAGCCGCGCGGCACCTTCACCTGGCCGCCGGAAATCGAATGGCGCAAGGGCGTCATGGAGAAGTTCCGCCAGTGGAGCGCGCCGCCTGCGATCGGCATCGCGCCCGAGGTGATCCAGGAGCCCTTCACCATCGTGCTCTGGGGCGTCACCAACAAGTCTCTGGCCGACTGGGCCTCGGTGCAGGATGCCGGCGATCCCGACAGCATCACCGAGCTCAAGGGCTTTGCCGGCAGCCCCGGCATCGTCGAGGGCAAGGCGCGCGTCTGCCGCAGCGCGCAGGACATCCGCGACCTGCAGGAAGGCGAGATTCTCGTCGCGCCGACCACCTCGCCGTCCTGGGCACCGGCCTTCGCCAAGATCAAGGCCTGCGTCACTGACGTCGGCGGGGTCATGAGCCATGCCGCCATCGTCTGCCGCGAATACGGCATGCCGGCGGTGGTGGGTACCGGGCATTCGACCAAGGTGATCAAGACCGGAATGATGCTGCGGGTCGACGGCTCCTCGGGTTCGATCACCATCACGCGCTAAGACGTCACCAAAGGTACCGACCATGGGCAGCATTTTGGCAATCGAAGAGGCTCGCAGGGAGGCTGGAATGAATGAAACCACGCCATTGGTGTGCTGGTTCGAGGAGGTCAACAAGGACTCCGTGGATCTGGTGGGGGGCAAATGCTCCTCGCTCGGAGAACTCATCAACGCAGGGGTGCGCGTGCCGCCGGGCTTTGCCCTGACGACACACGGCTACGCGCAGTTCATGCGCGACGCCGGCATCCTGTCCGAAGTGAATGCCCTGCTCAAGGGGCTCGATCACCAGGACATGGACAAGCTGGAGGAAGCCTCCCGCGTCATCCGCGAGATGATCGAATCGCGCCCGATTTCCATCGAGCTGGAGGATTTGATTGCCGAGTCCTATCGCAAGTTGTCGGTACGTTGTTGCATACCGGCGGTCCCGGTCGCGGTGCGTTCCAGCGCCACGGCCGAGGACCTGCCCGGCGCCAGCTTTGCAGGACAGCAGGACACTTATCTCTGGGTGCGCGGCGTCGATAGCGTGATGCATCACGTACGGCGCTGCATTTCCAGTCTCTACACCGGACGGGCCATCGCCTATCGCATGAAGATGGGCTTTCCCCACGAGCAGGTGGCGATCAGCGTGGGCATCCAGAAGATGGCCAATTCATTGACGGCCGGCGTGATGTTCACGATTCACCCGACCAACGGCGACCGCTCGGTCATCGTCATCGACTCGAACTTCGGCTTCGGCGAATCGGTGGTTTCGGGCGAGGTGACGCCGGACCACTTCGTGGTCAACAAGGTCGCGCTGGACATCATGGAGCGCACCATCTCGACCAAGACGGTCTGCTACACGGTGGATTTCAAGGAACAGAAGTCGGTGGCGCTCGAAGTGCCTTTCGAACGCCAGAACATCCAGTCCATCGTCGATGACGAAATCACCCAGTTGGCCTGGATGGGCAAACAGATCGAGAAGCACTACGGCCGCCCGATGGACATCGAGTGGGCGATCGACAAGGACCTGCCGGCCGGCGGCAACATTTTCATTCTGCAGGCGCGGCCGGAAACCATCTGGAGCGACAAGCCCAAGGTGGCCGCCTCGGCCGGCGCCACCTCGGCCATGGATTACATCGTGTCGAGCCTGATTGCCGGCAAGAAGCTGAGCTAGGAGAACACAAAAATGATCGTCAGAAACTGGATGCGGGCCCATCCGATGGTGGTCGACAGCGACATCCTGCTGTCGGAAGCCAAACGGATACTCACCGAGAACAATTTGCACGGCCTGCCGGTGGTCGACAACGGACGGCTGCGCGGCCTCATCACGCGCGCCAATTGCCTGCGCGCGGCCCACTTCGCCCTGCGCACGCAGAACACCGATGAACTGAATTTCTTTTCCAACCGCATCAAGGTCAAGGACATGATGGTGCGCAACCCGGCCACCGTCGATGCCGACGACACCATGGAGCACTGCCTGCAGCTCGGGCAGAAGCTCGGCGTCGCGCAGTTCCCGGTGATGGACCAGGATCAGGTGGTCGGCATCATCTCGGCCAACGAGATTTTTTCCCTCGCCGCCCACTTTCTCGGCGCCTGGGAAAAACGCAGCGGCGTGACCCTGGCGCCGCTCGAACTGCGCCCCGGAATGATCGGCAGGATCACCGATATCGTCGAAGCTTCGGGTGCGGAAGTTCAGGCGATCTACCCGATCGGCAAGCCCGAAGACATCGATCCGCAGGAACACCACCGCAAGCGGGTCATCGTGCGCTTTCACAGCGAAGACACGCGCAACGTGGTCAAGGCGCTCGAAGAGGCCGGCTTCCCGGTGATCGAGTCGGTGCAGGCCAGGCACTGAGCAGAACCCTCATCAACCAATTTCAAACAAAGGAGTCTCCCCGATGGACCTCAGGTATTTCATCAACCAATGCGAAGCCGCCAACGAACTCAAGCGGGTGTCCGCCGAAGTCGACTGGAACCTGGAAATCTCCCATGTCTCGAAGCTGACCGAGGAAAAGAAGGGCCCGGCCCTGCTGTTCGAAAACATCAAAGGCTATGACTCGCCCGTTTTCACCGGCGCCTTCGCCACCACCAAGCGCCTGGCGATCATGCTGGGCCTGCCGCACCACCTGTCGATGTGCGAATCGGCGCGAGCCTGGATGAAGAAGACCATCACCTCCGAGGGCCTGATCAAGGCCAAGGAAGTCAAGGACGGCCCGGTGCTGGAGAACATCATCAGCGGCGACAAGGTCGACCTCAACATGTTCCCGGTGCCGAAGTTCTTCCCGCTCGACGGCGGCCGCTACATCGGCACCATGGTCTTCCTGGTGCTGCGCGACCCGGAGACCGGCGAGACCAACCTCGGCACCTACCGCATGCAGATGCTCGACAGCAAGACCTGCGGCGTGCAGATCCTGCCGGGCAAGCGCGGCGAGCGCATCATGAAGAAGTACGCCAAGCTGGGCAAGAAGATGCCGGCCGCCGCCGTGATCGGCTGCGACCCGCTGATCTTCATGGCCGGCACGCTGATGCACAAGGGCGCCAACGACTTCGACATCACCGGCACGGTGCGCGGCCAGCCCGCCGAGTTCCTCATGGCGCCGCTGACCGGCCTGCCGATCCCGGCCGGCGCCGAGATCGTGCTCGAAGGCGAAATCGATCCGAACAATTTCCGCCCCGAAGGCCCCTTCGCCGAATACACCGGCTATTACACCGACGAGCTGCATAAGGTCATCAACAAACCGGCGCTGGAAGTGAAGCAGATCCTCCACCGCAACAACCCGGTGCTGTGGGCCACCGGCCAGGGCCGCCCTGTCACCGACGTGCATATGCTGCTGGCCTTCACGCGCACCGCGACGCTGTGGACCGAACTGGAACAGATGAAGATTCCCGGCATCAGCTCGGTCTGCGTGCTGCCCGAGTCGGCCGGCCGCTTCTGGGCCGTGGTCTCGGTCAAGCAGATGTACCCGGGCCACTCGAACCAGGTCGCCAATGCCGTGATCGGCAGCAACACCGGCTCCTACGGCATCAAGGGCATCATCACGGTCGATGACGACATCATGGCCGACGACCTGCAGCGGGTGTTCTGGGCGCTGTCCTGCCGCTACGACCCGGCGCGCGGCACCGACATCCAGAAGCGCGGCCGCTCGACGCCGCTCGATCCGGCGCTCGATCCCGATTCGAACAAGCTGACCACCTCGCGCATCATCATGGACGCCTGCATTCCGTATGAATGGAAGCAGAAGCCGGTCGAGGCGCGCATGGACGAGGAAATGCTGGCGAAGATCAAGGGCCGCTGGGCCGAATACGGCATCGACTGAGGACGAATGACATGGAAAAAGCAAAAGACATCAAGCTGGTCATCCTCGACGTCGATGGCGTCATGACCGACGGCCGCATCGTGATCGACGACAACGGCGTCGAAACCCGCAACTTCGACATCAAGGACGGCATGGGCGTCGTGGTGCTGATGATGAGCGGCGTCGAAGTGGCGATCATCACTTCGAAGAAATCCGGCGCCGTGCGGCATCGCGCCGAGGAGCTGAAGATCAAGCGCTTCCACGAGGGGATCAAGAAGAAGACCGAGCCCTACGAGGAAATGCTCAAGGAAATGGGCATCACCGACGCCCAGGTGGCCTATGTCGGCGACGACCTGGTCGATCTGTCGATGATGAAGCGCGTCGGCCTGCCGATCGCGGTCGGCGATGCCGTCGAGGACGTCAAGAAGCATGCGGCTTACGTCACCAAGGCGCGCGGCGGCTACGGCGCGGTGCGCGAAGTGGCCGAGATGATCCTCAAGGCCCAGGACAAGTGGGACAAGATTTTGTCCAAGATCAGTTGAGCCGAATCCCCTAATCGAATCGGGAGTTAAACGTGTCAAAAATATCAGCACCAAGAAGCAACCGCGAGTTCGTCGAGGCCTGCATCAAGTCGGGCGACGCCGTGCGCATCAAACAGCAGGTCGACTGGGACAACGAGGCCGGCGCCATCGTGCGCCGCGTCTGCGAACTCGGGCAGGCCGCGCCCTTCATGGAAAACATCAAGGACTACCCGGGTTTCAGCTATTTCGGCGCACCCTTGTCCACCTATCGCCGCATGGCGATTTCCCTGGGCATGGACCCCGCATCGACCCTGCCCGAGATCGGCAAGGAATACCTCAAGCGCACCAACAGCGAACCGATCGCCCCGGTGACCATCGATCGCAAGGATGCGCCGTGCAAGGAGAACATCCTGCTCGGCGACGACGTCGACCTGTGCAAGCTGCCTGTGCCGCTGGTGCATGACGGCGACGGCGGTCGCTATGTCGGCACCTGGCATGCGGTGGTGACCAAGCATCCGGTGCGCGGCGACGTGAACTGGGGCATGTACCGCCAGATGATGTGGGACGGCCGCACCATGTCCGGCGCCGTGTTCCCCTTCTCCGACCTGGGCAAGGCGCTGACCGAGTACTACCTGCCGCGCGGCGAGGGCTGTCCCTTCGCCACCGCCATCGGCCTTTCGCCCTTGGCCGCGATGGCCGCCTGCGCGCCCTCGCCGATCCCCGAACCGGAACTGGTCGGCATGCTCTCCGGCGAACCGGCGCGCCTGGTCAAGTGCGAGACCAACGACCTCGAAGTGCCGGCCGACGCCGAGATCATCCTCGAAGGCGTGATCCTGCCCGACTACAAGGTCGAGGAAGGCCCCTTCGGCGAATACACCGGCTACCGCACCAGCCCGCGCGATTTCCGCGTCACCTTCCGCGTCAATGCGATCACCTATCGCAACAACGCCACGATGACGATTTCCAACATGGGCACGCCACAGGACGAGGGCCAGATGCTGCGCTCCTTCTCGCTCGGCCTGGAACTGGAAAAGCTGCTGCGCAGCCAGGGCATCCCGATCACCGGCGTGTACATGCATCCGCGCTCGACGCACCACATGATGATCGTCGGCGTCAAGCCGACCTATGCCGGCGTCGCCAGCCAGATCGCCCACCTCGCCTTCGGCAGCAAGCTCGGCCCCTGGTTCCACATGGTCATGGTGGTGGACGACAAGACCGACATCTACAACTGGGACGAGGTCTACCACGCCTTCTGCACGCGCTGCCATCCGGCCAACGGCATCCACATCTACAAGAACACCGTGGGCACCCCGCTCTACCCGTTTGCCACACCGCACGAACGCAAGTATTCGATCGGTTCCAAGGTGCTGTTCGACTGCCTGTGGCCGGTCGATTGGGACCCGATCAACGACGTGCCGACCCCTGTCTCCTTCAAGAACGTGTATTCGAAGGAAATCCAGGACCAGGTCACCAGCAACTGGACCGCCTACGGCTATCCGCCCGTCAAGTAAGGAGCACATGCGATGAACCAATGGGAAGTATTTGTCATGGACGTGGCGGAGCTGGTCGAGGGCACGGATCTCGAACTCACCATCCGCACCCTCAATCCCGGCGTGCAGAAGTACACCTACAAGCGCGTCAGGGCGCAGGTGTCGACCGCGCTCGACCAGTTCGCCGATCAGTTGCAGGTGCGCCTCGGCCGCGGCCAGTTGAGCAAGGCGCGCTTCTCGATCAAGGTGATCGAGGAAATCCAGCGCTGTCCCGCGAAATATCTTTAATCAGGGAGGACGAAAGTGACTCTGGCGCCGTAGCGCCAGCGCCAACTTTCCCAACGCTCATGACTTCGATGGACTACCCCGTATCGTGAAATATTGCACCTTCGATAAGCCGCGGGCTGGCAAATGGGCCCGCCCCTCCCATCCTCCCCTCACGGGGAGGCTATCAATTGGCTCGCTGCGCTCGAACCTCACACAGCGCACCGAGTATTGTCTTTCACGCGAAACATGACATACCCCGATCTGCGTACCTTCCTCGCCGACCTCGGCAGCGACCTGCTGCACGTTAAGCAGGCTTTCGATCCGAAGCACGAAATGGCGGCGCTGCTGCGCGAAATGCCGGCCAACGGCCCGGCGGTATTGTTCGAGAACGTGACCGGCCATCCGGGCGCGCGCGTGGTTGGCAACCTGGTCGCCAGCCGCAAGCGCGTGGCCAAGGCACTCGACACTACCGAAGCCGAACTGGCGGCGACTTATCTGCAGCGCACGCGGCAGGGCATCGCGCCCCGGCTCACGAGCGACGCGCCGGTCAAGGAGATATGCCACCTGGCGCCGTTCGACCTTGGCGCCCTGCTGCCGGTGTTGACCCACTACGCCGGCGACGGCGGCCCCTTCATCACCACCGGTGTGGTGCTGTGCACCGATCCGGTCACGGGCCGGCGCGGCATGGGCATCCACCGCATGATGGTCAAGGGCGGTACACGCATGGGCATCCTGCTCGCCAATCCGCCCTTGTCCACTTTCCTCGCCAATGCGGAAGCGGCGGGAAAACCGCTGGACATCGCCGTGGCGCTCGGCGTCGAACCGGCGCTGCTGATCGCGGCGGTGGTCAAGACCGGGCCGCTGGGGCCGGACAAGATGGACCTGGCCGGCGCGCTGCGCGGCGCACCGGTGGACATGATCCGCGCCGAAACCGTCGCCGTCGATGTGCCGGCGCGTGCCGAGATCGTCATCGAAGGCCGCGTGCTGCCGGGACTGCGCGAAGCCGAAGGCCCCTTCGGCGAAAACACCGGCTACTATTTCTCCAATGTCAGCCCGGTGGTGGAAGTCACCGCCGTCACCCACCGCCGCGACTTCATCTATCCGGCCCTGTGTCCCTGGACCGCCGATGTCGACGCGCTGCTCTCGCTGGCCGCCGGCACCGAGCTGCTGGGACAGTTGCGCACCCAGATGGCCGGCATCGCCGACCTCGACCTGACCACCGGCACCTGCGGCTTCACCGCCGTCATCGCCCTGGCCAAGGCCAAGCCAACCGACGTGCGGCGCCTGATCCACCTCGTGTTCGGCATGGACAAGCGCGTCAAGCTGGTCACCGTGGTCGACGACGACGTCGATATTCGCGATTCACGCGAGGTAGCCTGGGCCCTGGCGACGCGCTTCCAGCCCGAGCGCGACACGGTGATCCTGTCCGGCATGGAGGGCTACGTGATCGATCCGTCCTGCGGCGGCGGCACGGGTTCCCGCATGGGCATGGACGCCACGCGCGGCAGCGGCCCCGAGTTCGATAAGATCACCATTCCGGCTGCCGCGGCAGCCAAGGCCAGGAGCGTCCTGGCCGAAATCGGTTTTGTTGCGGGGTGAGCCATGCGCGCACCTGACCGGAACAAGGCCCCACACGAGGACAAGAAAATGAAGCTGGTAGTCGGAATTTCCGGAGCAAGCGGGGCGATCTACGGACTGCGCATCCTGGAAGTGCTCAAGCAGGCCGGTATCGAAACCCACCTGGTGATGTCGGATTCGGCCAAGCGCACCATCGTCTATGAGACTGACTACACGATAGACCGGGTCAAGAGCCTGGCCAGTCATGTGCACGACATCAACGACGTCGGCGCCTGCATTTCCTCGGGCTCGTTCAAGCATGCCGGCATGGTCATCGCGCCCTGCTCGATCAAGACGCTGTCCGCGATCGCCAACTCCTTCAACACCAACCTGCTGATCCGCGGCGCCGACGTCTGCCTCAAGGAAAGGCGCAAGCTGGTGCTGATGCTGCGCGAGACGCCGCTGCACCACGGCCACCTGCGCCTGATGACCCAGGTCACGGAAGCCGGCGCGGTGCTGGTGCCGCCGCTGCCGGCCTTCTACCATAGGCCGAAAACCCTCGAAGACATCATCGACCAGTCGGTCAACAAGGCTCTCGACCAGTTCGATCTCGGCGTCGAGCTGAACCTCTTCAAGCGCTGGACCGGCAATGAAGAACGCGAGAAAGCCAAATCCGGCCAGTGACGTCATGCGCATGACGCTGGAGGGCACCCTGTGCAGCGGCCTCGGCGAAGGCGCCGGCTTCATCGCACTCGACTGGGTCGATCGCCAGTTTCGCGACAAGCTGGGCTATCGGCCCTACCCCGGCACGCTGAACCTGAGCCTGGAAGGCGCCGACTGGATCGCCGCGCGCGAGGCGATGCAACTGGCGGACGGTATTGCCATCGAGCCGCAGGCCGGCTTCTGCGCCGCCAAGTGTTTTGCCGTGCTGATCGACGGCTCGGTCGCCGGTGCGGCAGTGCTGCCTGAAGTCGGCGACTACCCCGAGCACAAGCTGGAGATCGTCGCGCCGGTGGCGGTGCGCCGGGAACTGCGCCTGAACGACGGCGATCGCGTGCGTCTGTTGCTGCAGATCGAATGAGCGCCCCGCACGGCCACCCGAAGGGGCGCAAGACACGAGCCGGAGCCGCGCAGCGGCGAACCATCGTCACCCCCTCGCTTGGCGAGGGGGCCGAGGGGAGGGTAGTCCAATGACTGCCACCTTTTGTAGCCGCTGTGCGACACCGATGGCCGCGGCCACGCTGGGCGGCAAGCAACGCCCGCAATGCCCCGCCTGCGGCTTTGTCGCCTGGCGCAACCCGGCGCCGGTCGGCATGGCGGTGATCGAACATGAGGGGCAACTGGTCATGATCCGGCGCAGCGCCGCGCCGCTGGCCGATTACTGGGCACCGCCCGCCGGCTATGTCGAATGCGGCGAATCGGTACCCGCAGCGGTCAGGCGCGAGGCGCGCGAGGAATGCGGCCTCGACATCGAACTCGACGGCCTGATCGGCGTCTACTCGCAGGCCGATGTCGATGTGCTGATCGTCGCCTACCGGGCGCGGTCGATCGGCGGAAGCCTGCGCGCCGGCGACGACGCCAGCGACGTGCGCCTGTTCGCCGCGCAGCAACTGCCGCCGCAGGCAAGTCCCGTGGATGGCAGCGCGACCGACCGGTGGCTTTACGGCGTGATCCAGGAAGCCACCGCGGGCTGGCGTCCGGCATGACCGACATTGCACCGCCCCGAGGATTTGATCATGCCCAACGAAATCACCCCGACCCTGCCGCAAAAGCTCGTGGACTACCTGCGTCCCGGCGTCCCGGCCCTGATGCTGACCACCGGGGCCGATGGCTATCCGAGTTCCGCCTTCACCTGGGTGGTCTGCCTCGACCCGCGACGCCTGCGCTTCGGCGTGGACCACGGCGGTTCGGCCATGGCCAACCTGCAGCGGACGGGACAGGCGTCGATCCAGATCATCGGTCCGGGCGACCTGACCTACCTGGTCAAGGGCCGCTCGCGCAAGATCAAGGAACACATCGAGGCCGCGATGCCGGCGGCGCTGATGCTGTACGAAATGGATGTCATGGGCGCCAAGGACCAGTCCTGGGCCGGCGTCAGCACCACGGCCCTGGCCTATGAGTGGCCGGCCGAACAGCGCGCGGCCCTGCTCGGCATGGAGCAGGCGGTGTATGCCGAAATGCGCGATTTCGCGGGCTGATTCCGCCGCGACGTCCTGCTTCGGAACGACGCAGGGGCGCGATTGATGGATCGCCGCACGCCGGAAGATACGGTGATCTATGCCGTCGGCGACCTTCACGGGCGGCTCGACCTGCTGACCGCCCTCCAGGCGCGCATCGCGGCCGACGCGGACCGGCGCGCAGCGGCGCGCCGGCTGCTGGTCTATCTCGGCGACTATGTCAGTCGCGGCGCGAATTCGCGCGCGGTGGTGGACCGGGTGCGCAGTTGGCGGCCCGAGGGCTTCGAGCCGATATGGCTCAAGGGCAACCACGAAGACCTGCTGCTGCGCTTTCTCGGCGGCGAAAACGATGCAGGCCGGCACTGGTTCGACTACGACGGACTCGACACCCTGGCCGACTACGGCGTGGCGATCGCCGACCGCGGGGCGCGCGACGACGCCAGCGTGATCGCGCTGCGTGAGCGCTTTGCGGCGGCCTTGCCGCAGGAGGATCTGGCGTTCTTCCGTACCCTGCGCGTCAGCTACCGGGCCGGCGACTACTGCTTCGTCCACGGCGGTGTGCGCCCCGGCGTGCGCCTGGAGCAGCAGCGCGACCACGACTGCATGTGGATACGCAAATCCTTTCTCGATTCGGATCTGGAGCACGGCGCGATGATCGTCCACGGCCACAGCATCAGCGCGCAGCCGGAGGTCCGCCACAACCGTATCGGCATCGACACCGGCGCCTACCGCAGCGGCGTGCTGACCTGCCTGGTGCTCAACGGCACCAGCCATGATTTCCTGCAGACCTGAGCCCATGGAAAACACCGTGCGCGACCTCCCCGGCCAAGAGTTGGCGCTGGCAACACGGCACCCTGCATCAGCGTTCTATGATGGACCACAAATGATTTGACTTCCACCATTTCTGCGTTTATTCTCTCCTGACAGTAGGGTTATTTAGCCCTGATTTAATTAGGGTTCAACGAACGCAGGCGGATCAGACCGCGGCGAAATTCGATAGGAGGAAGAAGCTCGTGACAATCAACAGTGTCTCGCTCGTAATCGCCGGCAGCGGCGGCGCGGGCGTCGTTACCGCCGGCTCGCTGCTGCTCGACGCGGCCGCCCAGGCCGGCTGGTATGCCTTGATGAGCCGCTCCTCGGGTCCGCAGATCCGTGGCGGCGAAGCCGCCGCGATGCTGCGTTTCGCCACCGAGCCGATCATGTCGCACGACGACAGCTTCCACCTGCTGATGGCCATCGACTGGGACAACATCGGTCGCTTCTCGGCGGAAATACCCCTGGTCGCCACCAGCCTGATCGTCGGCGATCCGGCCCACGGCCCGGCGCCGGCCGCCCTGCTCAGCGGCACCCCGCGCCAGGCTGCGCTGGCGATGACCGAAATCGCCGGCAAGATCGAGAACGGCCGCCCCAACATGGTGGCGCTGGGCGCCATTGCCGGCCTGATCGGCCTGCCGCCGGAAGCCATGCAGGCCGTGGTCGAGAACAATCTGAAGCGCAAGGGCCAGGCCGCGATCGACGCCAGCATGGCCGCCTTCCACGCCGGCTTTGCCGCGGCCGCCGATCTGCCCGCGATTCCGAAGCTGCCGGCGGTTGCCGCAGCAACCGAACCGCGCTGGAGCATCACCGGCAACGAAGCCACGGGGCTGGGCGTGATTCGCGGCGGCGTGCGCTTCGTCGCCGCCTACCCGATCACCCCCGCCACCGAGGTGCTGGAATGGCTGGCGCCGTCGCTGGCCAAGGTCGGCGGCATGCTGGTGCAGGCCGAGGACGAACTGGCCTCGATCAACCAGATCATCGGCGCCTCGTACGGCGGCGTGCCGGCGATGACCGCCACCTCAGGCCCCGGCCTGTCGCTGATGATCGAATCGCTGGGCCTCGCGGTTGCCGCCGAGGTGCCGCTGGTGGTGGTGGACGTGATGCGCGTCGGGCCTTCGACCGGCATCGCCACCAAGTCCGAGCAAAGCGACCTCAACATCGCGGTCTACGGCCTGCACGGCGACGCGCCGCACATCGTGGTCGCCGCCAACTCGGTGCCCGACTGCCTGTTCACCACACAATGGGCCGTGCATCTGGCCGAGGCCATGCAGGCCCCCGCCCTGGTGCTCACCGACCAGGCCATGGGCCAGGCCCGCGCCATCGTGCCCAAACCGGCCGAACTCGCCTTCATCGGCCAGCGCCTGACGGCTGCCGCCCCCGCCGTCGAGGGCGAACGCTACAAGCGCTACGCAATGACCGCCTCCGGCATTTCGCCGATGGCCATTCCCGGCACGCCGGGCCTGACCCACACGGCCGACGGCCTCGAGCACAACGAGTTCGGCACGCCGTCCTCGCAGGCTTCCGACCACCAGGCGCAGATGGACAAGCGCAGCCGCAAGCTGACCCAGTTCAACTACGGCGACCACTGGGCCGACATCGAGGATTCGGAAGTTGGCGCTGGCGACACGGCGATCATCACCTGGGGTTCCTCGACCGGTCCGGCGCGGGAAGCCTTGCGCCGCTACGCCGCCGCCGGCGGCCGCGCGCGCCTGATCTCGCTGCGCCTGATCGCGCCGGTGCAGCCGGAGAAGATGGCCGCGGCGCTCGCCGGCATCAAGCGCGCAGTGGTCGTCGAGCAGTCGCACAGCGGCCAGTTCTACCGCATGTTGCGCGCCTTCTACGATCTGCCGGCAAAGACGGTTTCGCTGCACCACGGCGGCCCGCTGGCCTTCGGCCCGAACCAGATCCTGGATCAACTGAACCAACTCAACGCAGGGAGCGCGTAATGGAAAGCTGTGCGCAGAAAAAGAAATACGCCGCCAAGGACTACAAGTCCGACCTGAAGCCGATCTGGTGCCCCGGCTGCGGCGACTACACCGTGCTCAACGCGATTACCCGCGCGCTGGCCGAACTCGCCCTGCCGCCGGAAGAGGTCGCCGTCGTCTCCGGCATCGGCTGTTCCTCGCGCATTCCGGCCTACACCAGCGTGTATGGCTTCCACGGCGTGCATGGCCGGGCCCTGCCCGTGGCCACCGGCCTCAAGCTGGCGCGCCCCGACCTGACGGTGCTGGTCACCGGTGGCGACGGCGACGGCTTCTCGATCGGCGGCAACCATTTCCTGCACGCCTGTCGGCGCAATGTCGACCTGACCTACATCGTCATGGACAACCAGGTCTATGGCATGACCAAGGGCCAGGCCTCGCCGACCACTGCGCCCGACTGGGAAGGCAGCAAGCTGACGCCGGAAGGCACCGGCATCAATCCCTTCCAGCCGCTGGTCGTCGGCCTCGCCTCGGGTGCGAATTTCATCGCCCGCGTATCCTCCAGCGACCCGGTCAACATGGCCAGGATCATCGTTGAAGCGATCCAGCATCCGGGCTTCTCGCTGGTGCAGGTATTGAGCCCCTGCGTCACCTTCCGCCCCGAGCAGCAGGAATGGCGCGACATCGTGCGCACCGCCGTGGTCGACTACACCGACGACGCCGCGCGCGCCGCGCGGCGCCTGATGACCGACGACGGTTTCAACGTCGGCAAGGTGCTGTACAAGGGTTCGCGGCCGCCGTTCCGGCCGGAATTCGAAAACTCGAACGGCTCGGTGGCCGAGCTGGAAGCCAGGTTTGCGCTATGAGCGACGACCCGCAAAACGCCGACCCCATCGACACCCTGCCCGTACTGCTGGCCCATGCGCTGGCCATGGAGTCCGAGGCCGCCGAGCGCTATGGCGAACTCGCCGACCAGATGGAAGTCCATCGCAGAACCGCGGTCGCGGCGATCTTCCGGCGCCTGGAGCAGGCCGAAAAGCAGCATCTCGGCAATCTGACCGAAATGTGCAGCAAGTTCGAACTGCCGCATATCGCGCCCTGGGACTTCAAGTGGCGCCACAGCGAAAGCCCGGAAGTCATCGACTTCACCATGGTGCATTACCAGCTGTCGGTGCGGGAAGCCATCCTGCTCGCCTTCGAGCATGAGCGCAGGGCGGCGGAATTCTATGCCGGCATTGCGCTGAGCGCGACCGACCCGGAAGTGCAGAAGCTGGCACGCGAGTTTGCCGCCGAGGAACAGGAGCACATCGGCTGGCTGGAAGCCTGGCTGGCCGAATGCGGCCCCGGCGACGCGCAGGGGGCCGAGGACCCCGACCCGCCGCTGTGCCAGGAATAGCCGTACCCATTCAATTCATACCGCAATCGAGGAGAACACAACATGGCACTTCTGATCAACGACCTTTGCATCGCCTGCGACGTCTGCCTGGCCGCCTGCCCGAACAAGGCGATCACGGCCGGCGAGGACATCTTCGTCATCGACCCGGATCTGTGCACGGAATGCGTCGGCCACCACGCGGTTAGCCAGTGCGTCAAGGTCTGCCCGGTGCGCGCTTGCGTGCCCGACCCCGACCACAAGGAAAGCAAGGAAGAACTTCAGGCCAAGTACGACCGCCTGCAAGCACTCAAGGCAGCCTGACCAAACCAACACAGGAGCAGCAAATGGGAATCACGGAAAAGCTGGAGCGACTCGTCGCCCGCATGCACGACACGCCGCAGTACAACTCGCAGGGCGCCGTGCTCTTCGTCGACCTCGAACAGAAGAAGACGCTCAAGAAATACCTGCCGCTGGAAGTGCTGAAGAACTTCCTCGGCGGGCGCGGCGCCAACATGTGGCTGCTCTACAACCTGGTCGAAGAGGAGCGCGATGCGCTCGATCCCGAAATTCCGCTGATCTTCGGTTCCGGCGTGCTGACCAGCAGCATGCCCTCGGCCACGCGCGGCAACATCACCAGCAAGTCGCCCGACAGCTACGCCATCCTCGACGCCAACGCCGGCGACTATTTTCCCTCCTTCCTGCGTTGCCACGGCTACGACCACGTCGTGCTCTACGGCCGTGCCACGGCCTGGACCCTGCTCAAGATCGCCTACGAGTCGGTCGAGTTCGTCGACGCCGCGCCCTACGTCGGCCTCGACAACCTCGACATGGCCGCGGCGATCCAGCGCGACTTCAATTGCGTCGAGCGCGAGGACATGGCGCTGGCGCGCATCACCAGCTCGGGCGAAAACCAGGTCCTGTGCAGCGGCATCATGGGCGGCATCAAGTCGATCTGGGCGCGCGGCGGCGGC
>JAUYSD010000002.1 GCA_030696505.1 Sulfuritalea sp.
ACGAGGAGCGGGAGGCATGTACCTTGGTCAATCACCTGCATGACCGCCGACGGCGCGCAACTGGCGGCCGTGCCGGCCGACCCTTGACGGAACCAGCCTCTCGTCCCGCCATCCGGGCGACTGAACGCCGATGAGAATTGCGGTTCTGGCGGACATCCACGCCAACCTCGAGGCCTTGCGCGCCTGTCTCGCACACGCGCAGCGGGAAGGCGCCACGCAGTATGTCTTTCTCGGCGACCTGGTCGGCTACGGCGCCGATCCGGTCGCCTGCCTCGGCCTGCTGGCCGACCATGCGGCCAGGGGTGCGCTGCTGGTCCGGGGCAATCACGACGACGCGGCGCTGGGCGGCCTGTGCGAGACCATGAACTTCGTCGCCCGCGAAGCGACCTACTGGACCCGCGCCCAACTGGGCAGCGGCGAGCGCGCTTTCCTGGCCGCCCTGCCCTACACCGCGCGGCGCGACGACCTGCTGTTCGTGCATGCCGGCGTCAATGCGCCGGGGACGTGGGAATACATCGCCAGCAGCCTGCAGGCGGGACGCTGCATGGATGCCGGGCAGGCAAGGCTGACCTTCGCCGGGCACGTGCACCACCCGTCGCTGTACTTCGCGGCAGGCAGCGGCGTGCATCATTTCCAGCCCGTGGCGGGTGCGCCCATCCCCCTGACCGGCCGCCGGCGCTGGCTGGCGATCGGCGGTTCCGTCGGCCAGCCGCGTGACGGCAACAACGCCGCGGCGTATGCGCTCTACGATGAAGAACAGCGCATGCTGAAGTACTTTCGCCTGCCCTACGACCACCTGAGCGCGGCGCGCAAGATCCTCGCCGCCGGACTGCCGGAACGCCTGGCGCTGCGACTGAAAAAGGGAGAGTAAATGGAAAGCGCCGCCCACCTCAGGCCGGGCACGCAGATCGCCGCCTACCGCGTCCAGGAAAAGCTGCGCGAAGGCGGCATGGCGCTGCTTTACCGGGTCGCCGCCAGCGACGGCGGCGAGGCCGGCCTGTTGAAAGTGCCGAAGCTGGAATTCGGCAGCCATCCGGCCTGCTATGCCGGCTTCGAGGTCGAACAGATGATCCTCGCGCGCGTGGCCGGACCGCATGTGCCGCGCCTGCTGGCCAGCGGCGAAAGCGATTGCGGCCCCTATCTGGTGATGGAAGAGATCGCCGGCAAGTCGCTCGCCGAATTTGCGGCTGCTGCGCCGCTGCCGGCCGCCGAAGTCGCCCGGCTCGGCGTCGCCCTGGCCTCGGCGCTGCACGATCTGCATCGGCAGGAAGTGGTGCACCACGACCTCAAGCCCTCGCATGTGATCCTGCGCGCGGATGGCCGGGCGGCGCTGATCGATTTCGGCCTGGCTTTCCACGGCCACCTGCCCGATCTGGCCGAGGCCGAATCCGAGAAACCGCTGGGCACGCCGGCCTATATCTCGCCGGAGCAGATTGCCGGCGTGCGCGGCGATCCGCGCAGCGACGTGTTCTCGCTCGGGGTGGTGCTCTATCTGCTGGCCACCGGCCGCCTGCCCTTCGGCGAACCGACCGGCATGGGCGGTCTGCGCCGGCGCCTCTACTTCGATCCGCTGCCGCCGCGACGCATCGTCGCCGATCTGCCCGAATGGCTGCAGGAAATCATCCTGCATTGCCTCGAAGTGCGCGCGGACGACCGCTACGCCACCGCGGCGCAGCTCGCGCACGACCTGCAGCACCCCGATCAGGTGACGCTGACGCAACGCAGCCGCCGCCGCAAACGCGCCGGCCCGCTGGTCGTCGCCAAGCGCTGGCTGGCGGCGCTGTCCGCCGAGCCGCCGCCGCGCCGGGCACCCACGGCCCACCTGGCGCTGGCGCCGCAGGTTCTGGTCGCCATCGATACCGACAGCGACAGCGAGCCCCTGTTCCAGGCCCTGCGCGATGCGACGCGGCGCATCGTCGGCGGCGAACGGGATTGGCGCGTGAGCTGCGTCAGCGTGCTGGAGCCCTCGGCGCTGACCGAGCAGGAAGACGGCGCCGAGATCATGCGCGGGCTGCACATGCAGCGCCTGGTGGAACTGCACCACTGGGCGCAGCCCCTCGGCCTGCCGCAGGACCGGCTGCGCTTTCACGTGCTCGAAGGCCGCGACGTGCCGGCCCGGCTGATCGACTACGCGCGCGCCAGCCATGCCGACCACATCATCATCGGCGCCCGCGGCAGTTCGGGGCGGCGCCGCTTGCTCGGCAGCGTGTCCTCGCGCGTGGCGAGCGAGGCGCCGTGCACGGTGACCGTTGTACGCGTTTCGCATGGCGCGGACACGGCCACAGAAAGCGCTGATCCATAAATCAAAACATTTGATTGCCAACCGATTGTTCCGTAGTTTGATAGCGCGGGAGCGCAAAACGACTACCAAAAGTCAGATGCGCTTGCAGATGCTTTTACATTTTGCGCGGCGCCCGCCGCAAATTGCATACTCGGAGGAGAGCAAACATGCACACCATCAAGCAGGCACTCATCACGTTCGTAAGTTGCGGATTTCTGGTCGCCGGCGGCAGCGCGCTGGCCCAGGAAACACCTGCCGCGGCGCCCGCCGGCGTCAAGCTGGTCGAAGCCAAGGCGGTGCAGGATCTGCAGGCCAAGGGCGCGGTGCTGATCGACACGCGCAAGGCCAGCGAGTATTCCGACGCCACCATCAAGGGCGCCATCTCGGTGCCCTACGATCCGGAGAAGAGCGCGAAGGACGTCAAGTTCGACGCGGCACAGGACAAGTTCGACATGAGCAAGATCGCCGACAAGAACAAGGACTACGTCGTGTTCTGCAATTCCGGCACCTGCTGGAAGTCCTACAAGGCTGCCGTCGTCATGGCCAAGGCCGGCTACAAGAACGTCCATTGGTACCGCAACGGCGTGCCGGACTGGAAGGCCCGCAAGTTGCCCATGGAATAAATTCCATCCTGTTCCGTCCATAGACACTGGGGGCGTTCCGCGCCCCGCGTGTCGTACAGATTTCCCACAAGCGACTGAGGAGGAACAAGAATGGTCTATACAAAAAAATCGCCGGCACTGCTGATCATCGGAGTGGTCATGCTGCTCTGGGGCTGGCTCAACGCCAGCGGCAACATCGATGGCATGCAGCAGTATTTCCAGAAGAGCGCCTATTCCGACCACCTGAAGGTCAAGGAGAAGTTCGACGCCGAGTTCCGCGTCGCCAGCGAAATCGCGGCGGCCGAAAACAAGCCGGCGCCGGACATGAAAATGCCCAAGTCGAAGTTCGACCAGGCCAAGGCCTTCCAGTCGAACATGAGCTACATCTTCGGCGGCGTCGCCACCCTGCTCGGCCTGTTGATCCTGGCGTGGAAACCGAAGGAAGGCAACCTCGACTACTACCTGTCGATCTTCCCCGGCATGGCCTACATCCTGCTGATCGCCTTCCTCGTGCGCTGGGGCCTCGATCCGATGTTCGCCAACTGGGGCAAGGCCGCGCAACCGACGCTGGGCTGGAACTTCGCCAGCATCTTCAACCTGAACTACGTCGTGCTGGGCATCGTCATCGGCATCGTCATCGTCAACGTGTTCAAGATTCCCGACTGGGCGGCCAACGGCGTACGCACCGCGCGCTTCTTCCTCAAGACCGGCGTGATCCTGCTCGGCGCGCTCTACAGCGCGACCGAACTGGCGCAGCTGGGCGCGATATCGGTGCTGTTGATCGGCTTCTTCGTGCTCGGCTCGATCGGCGTCGTGCTCTACATGGGCAGGCGCATGAACACCGGCAATTCGATGACCGCGGTGCTCGCCTCGGGCGTCGGCGTTTGCGGCGTCTCGGCCGCGGTGGCGGCATCGCCGGTGGTCAATGCAAAAGCCGGCGAGATCGCCTACACCATCGGCACCATCCTGGTCTGGGGCGTCGGCTGCATGTTCCTGTTCCCGACCATCGGCCATCTGCTCGGCATGGGCCCGGTTCAGTTCGGCGCCTGGGCCGGCACCGGCATCCTCAACTCGGCGCAGGTGGCCGGCGCGGCGCTGGCCTTCGACCCGCACGGCATCGAGACGCTGAAGGTCGCCGAGATATTCAACATCACCCGCGTGCTGTTCCTGCCCATCGTCGTGCTCTGGCTCGCCACCTGGTATGTCAAGCACGAGGTCGGCGCCGAGAAGGTCGACCTGCGCAAGGTGCTGTTCGCCAAGTTCCCGCTGTTCGTGCTCGGCTTCATCCTGATGTTCCTGTTGTCGACCCTGGGTGCCTTCACGCCGTCCGGCCATTACCAGGGCAAGTACTTCAGCAGCGCGCAGATCAAGGAAGACAAGCTGCTCAAGGGCAAGGAGACCAAGGCCATCGAAGCCGAACTGGCGCGCCTCAAGGAACCCGCCGGCGCCAAGCAATTGCAGGATTTCTTCACCGAGAAGGCGATCAACATCGGCCAGCGCCACGCCACCCCGGAAGACGCCTACAAGGGCCTGACCGAGCTGGTCGCCAACCGCAAGGTGTCCACCCGCGAGCAGGAAACGCTGCTCAAGGCCGTCGGCAAGATGAAGGGGCTGGATGCGGTCGCCGCCGGTGCGATCGACAAGGCCAGCAAGGCGGCCTATCACAGCTCGAAGACCATCGGCGCCTTCCGCGACTGGCTGGCCTGGCTGTTCGCCTTCGGCCTGATCGGCCTCGGCATGCAGATCACCATGGCCGCGCTGAAGCAGGCCGGCGGCACACCGCTGATCATCGGCGGCGTGGTCGGCACGATCAAGGCGGTCGGCTCGCTGATCGTGGTGCTGCTGTTCGTCAAAGAGTTCATTTAAGGAGAACATCATGTCGGAACAAAAGTTCGAGCGCGGCACCAGCCTGTCGATTTTCGTCAGCGACCGCAGGGAAGACATCGGTTCCCTGATCTTCGCCCTGCTGATCGCCATCGGCATCGTGGCGTTCGTCGGCCAGTAAGCGACTTGCTGCCGCCATAAACCGTCCCGCCCCGCCCGCATGCTTGTCGGGTGGGCGGGCGTCGCCGCCCAGCGCGGCGGAAACAGCAGCCACGGAAAATCAGCCATGAAAGCACCATTGAAACTGCTGCTCTGCCACCACGGCAGCAGTGGCGCACGAGCCGCGGAAACCCTGGCCCACGAAGTCGCCGTGCCCGGCACCACCACCCTCGTCCATTGCCTGGTCGTGCCCGAACTCTGGGCCGGCATGCAGGGCGACGACTGGCTCAACAACGCCTCGACGCGCGACGCCTTCGGCAATTACGTCGAGGGCATGCTCGAAAGCGACGCCAGGCGCGAGCTGGCCGCCGTGGAGTCGGGCTGCAGGGAACGCGGACTGGCCTACGAGTCGGTGATGCGCTTCGGCAATCCGGCCGAAACCGTGCTCGCCGTGGCCGCCGAAGTCGGCGCCGATCTGGTGGTCATCGGTGCGCCGCGCAAGAAGGGCGAGCAGGGCCTCAACTCGCGTATGGAACTCGAAAAGCTGGTGCGCGGGCTCGGCTGTCCGCTGCTGATCGCCGCCCATCCTTGAGCGCAACACCCGCAGCGGCCGACACGGCAGCGGCGCAGCAGGATCAGGTCCGCGCCGAGACCCGGCTGCCGCTTGCTGCCGCGGCCGTGTTCGAGTTCGTCGCCGACATCGAGCGCCTGCTGCGCCTCAATCCCCATCTCGCCGTCGAAACCTGGCAGCCCACGCCCGACGGCGTGCGCTTCGCGGCGCACAACGAAACCAGCGGACGGCGCAGCGAGACGACGATCCGCATCGAGACGACGCCGGCAAGGCGCAGCATCACCCTGACTTACGCCGGCGGCCTCAAGCAGGCGACCACGCTGGCGGTCGAGGCGGCGGAGGGCGACGGCTGCCTTCTCGTCATCACCGAGCACTACCCGATCATCATGGATGCGCAGGATCCGCGCGTCGCCGACGTCGATCGCAGCCTGCTGCCCTGGATCGATGCGATCCGCCGCCACCTGCTCGGCCGCCGACGCTGGGGCCGGCTGCCCGGCTGGCGCTGGTGGCACGAAAGCGTCCTGCCCGGCATGGCGCCGCGCCAGCGCCGCATCGTGCGCATGATCGTCTGGGTCGGCGTGCTCGAATTCGTCGTCTTCCTTTTCGTCGCGGCGATTTTCTGGGCGGAACGCCAGGGCGGCTGAATTTCGCCGTACCGCCAGCGCCAACTCTTGCGGCCGGCGGCGGGCGCAAGGACCGGCCGGCAAATCCGGTATTCTGTGCGCCCCAAATCAAGCCGGAGATCGCAGCATGGCCATGGACCACATCGACTACTTCATACACGGCGACGACATGCAGTTCGTCGAAATCGAGCTCGACCCGGGCGAAGCCGCGATCGGCGAGGCCGGCAGCATGATGTACATGGAGGACGGCATCACCATGGACACCGTGTTCGGCGATGCCTCGGCGCAGCAGTCCGGCCTGTTCGGCAAGCTGGTCGGCGCCGGCAAGCGGCTGATCACCGGCGAATCGCTGTTCACCACGGTCTATACGCACCAGGGCCAGGGCAAGAAGCGCGTCGCCTTCGCCGCGCCCTACGCCGGCAAGATCATCGCCTTCGACCTGCGCAAGTACGGCGGCACCATGATCTGCCAGAAGGACGCCTTCCTCTGCGCGGCCAAGGGCGTTGCGCTGGGCATCGCCTTCCAGCGGAAGCTAGGCACCGGCTTCTTCGGCGGCGAGGGCTTCATCATGCAGAAGCTCGACGGCGACGGCATGGCCTTCGCGCATTCCGGCGGCACCGTGATCGAGCGCCAACTGGCGCCCGGCGAAGTGCTGCGCGTGGATACCGGCTGCGTGGTGGCCTACACGCCGAACGTGGATTTCGACATCCAGTTCGTCGGCGGCATCAAGACCGCCCTGTTCGGCGGCGAGGGCCTGTTCTTCGCCGTGCTGCGCGGCCCCGGCACGATCTGGCTGCAGTCGCTGCCCTTCGCCCGCCTGGCCTCGCGGATTTTCGCCG
>JAUYSD010000032.1 GCA_030696505.1 Sulfuritalea sp.
GGCGGGCGCCTGCGAACCGAACCAGAAAGCCGGGCATCGGTGACTTTCGGGGCCGGTGCGGGATTCGACAGCCTACTTGCGGAAAGCGAAGTACCAGATGAAGAAGACGACCAGGATCAGCACCACCAGACCATCGCCACCGGCAGGAACGGCATTGATCTGTCCGGCGAGGCCGCGGACTTCCTCATCGCTCATCGAGGCGACGCGATCCCGGGCATCCTGCGCATCGAGGCCCAGCGCCTGAAACTCGTTCACGGTCTGCGAGCGACTCAGGTAACTCGATACCAGATTGCGGTCGGCCTGCACGGTGGCGGCGGCAGTCACCTGCTCCGTCCCGATCATGCTGGCCTGTCCGGTCTGGAAGGGCAAGGTTATGAGAGCAACGGCGAGAAAGCGGCAAAGCAGTTTCTTAAATGCGGAATTCATGTTCATCTCCTGTGGTGGGTCGGATCGGGATCGCCCCCACGCAAGAATGTGTGAGAACTTGTTACGGACTCTGAGCCAGCCTCCGCGCAAGGTCTGTGCGCTGTCGCACATAGCGCGAAAATTGCCCTACTGAAAGTTCTTTGGCCTGCGGCCCTTCGGCCCTGCGCAGCGCCGTGTCGCCAGCGCCAACTCCTGGCCGCGGCGAGCAGAGCCGTAGCAGGCCGCAGCGGCCTACGCCGGGCGCAGCTTGGCCTGAACGTCGCGCAGCGCCGTGCGCAATCCCTCTTCGATGACCGGGTGATAGAAGGGCATTTCCAGCATTTGCGCCACGGTCATCCTGTTCTGCAGCGCCCAGGCCAGCAGGTGCGCCAGATGCTCGGCAGAAGGCACCAGCATTTCGGCGCCGAGGAAACGGCCCGTGGCGGGATCGGCATAGACCTTCAGCAGGCCCTGGTTCTTCAACATGATGCGCGAACGGCCCTGGTCCTCGAAACTCGCCTGACCGCTGACGAAGCTGCCGGCCGGCAGGGCTTGGAAGCCGCCGCCGACGATGCCGATTTGCGGATCGGTGAACACGATGCCGATCGGCACGCGGCGCGGCACCGGGGTCACCTCGCTGCCCAGCGCCAGGCGCGCGGCATTGCGTCCGGCAATGCGGCCTTCGTCGGCCGCCTCGTGCAGCAGCGGGATGAAGTTATTGGCGTCGCCGGCGATGAAAATCGGGCTGGCTCCGCTTGCGGTGACAGTGCGGGTGGTCAGGGGATCGAAGGACGGCACGCCCTTCTCATCGAGATCGATGCCGGTCTGGTCGAGGCCGATGCCCGACACATTGGGCGCGCGCCCGGTGGCGGCGAGGACATAGTCGAAATGCTCGACATCCACCTTGCCGTCCGCGCCCTTGCGGCGAATCGCGACGCGGTCGCCGTCGCGCTCCATGGACTCGACCTGGGCGTCGGTTTCCAGCACGAACTCCCGGTTGAGGGCGGCGACGGCATAGGCGAGGATCTCGGGATCGCTGATGGGACCGAGACGGCCGCCGCGGCCGAGCACCGCGACGCGGACACCCAGGCGATGCAGGGCCTGGCCCAGTTCCAGCCCGACGATCCCCGGCCCCATCACGGCCAGGGATCGTGGCAGGTCGCGCCAGTTGAAGACATCGTCGCTGATGATCAGGCGGTCGCCGAGGGATTTGAACGCTTCCGGATAGGTGGCGCGCGAGCCGGTGGCGATGACGCTGCTCCTGCAGCGGATCAGCGTGTGATCGGCGACCGCTATCGTATGGCCGTCCCTGAACGCGGCATGACCGCGCAGGCGATCCGTCTCGGGAATATCCTGCACGTCGCTCAGCACGAAGCCGACAAAACGGTCGCGCTCGCGCCTGACCCGGTCCATCACCTCGCCGCCGTCGATGCGGACCACGCCATCGACGTGGACACCGAAGTCCGGCGCCTTGTCGACCGCGTCGGCGGCATCGGCGGCGGCGATCAGCAGCTTGCTCGGCATGCAGCCGACACGCGCGCAGGTGGTGCCGTAGTCGCCGCCCTCGATGATGACGACGCTCGCGCCCGCGGCCTTGGCCGAGCGATAGGCAGCCAGGCCGGCCGTGCCGGCACCGATGATTGCGACGTCGACCTGCAGGGTTTGCATGATTCAGCCCTCCCGGCGCGCATCAGGCGCCGCAAGATAAGTTTCGAGCTCGTCGGCGCCGCCGATCAGCCGGCCGCCGATGAAGACCTGCGGCCAGGTGCCGCGACCGGACACGGCGCGCAGCGTGCTGCTGCGGATCTGCCCGCCGAGGCTGATCTCGTCGTAGCGCAGCCCGCCTGCCGCGAGCAGCGCCTTGGCCCGTGCGCAGTGCGGACAGCCGGGCTTGGCGAAGATCACCACCGGTTCCGGCGCGACGGCCTTGGGATTGACGTACCTGAGCATCGTGTCGGCATCCGAGACCTCCAGCGGGTCGCCGGCCGAGGCGGGCTCGATGAACATCTTCTCGATCACGCCGTCCCTGACCAGCATCGAATAGCGCCAGGAGCGCCGGCCGAAGCCGATGGCCGACTTGTCTACCAGCAGGCCCATGCCGGCAGTGAATTCGCCATTGCCGTCCGGCAGCAAAGTGATGTCCTCCACCTGCTGGTCGCGCTTCCATTCGTTCATGACAAAGGCGTCATTGACCGCGAGGCAGACGATCCGGTCCACGCCGTTGGCCTTGAAGCTGGGCACCAGCTCGTTGTAGCGCGGCAGGTGCGTGCTCGAACAGGTCGGCGTATAGGCGCCGGGCAGTGCAAACACCACGACGCTACGGCCCTTGAATATGTCGTCGCTGCTGACGTCCCGCCACTCCCCGTCGGCGCGGGTCTTGAAAATCACCTGCGGTACGGCTTTTCCTTCGAGGCTCTGGGCCGTGGGTAGACTGGGTAGGCTGGGTAGCATGGTTATTCCTGACTGATGGATGGGTGGTCGGACATGCATCGGCCGCGAACGAAACGCCTCTCGTGCGCGACGGATGAAACGCATTCGAATCTACCGGCCATGGCCTGCGTGGTCTGTACGCCAACGCACAGCGCTCCGCGCCCGGATGTAGAAAATCGCGGCATGAATTTACGCCGCCCGGTGGGGATGTTTCCCGATCGCCGCGTAATGCGTGATGAGGCCACATTCGATGCGCAAAAAATTGCTTGCAGGTCTCTCGGTCGTCGCCGGACTGGCCGGGAGCGCAGCGGCGATTCCGGCTGCCGCGGCGGTTCCTGCCGCGCCCAGCGCGACACCGGGCAGCAAACCGGCTCCGCTCGGCGCGGCACACCAGGCGGCGCCGGATGCGCTGTTGAGCGCGGCCACCTCGACGGTGATTGCCCGGCTCAGGGAAGACAGGAAGCCGAACACCACGACGACGATCGCCGAACTGATGGAAACGACCATCCTGCCCCTGTTCGACTTTCGCCACATGACGCAGCTCGCCGTCGCGCGCAACTGGAAACTCGCCACGGCCGAACAGCAGGACTCGCTGGTTGCCGAGTTCAGGATGCTGCTGGCGCGCACCTACTCGGCGGCGCTGTTGAATTTTCGCGACGAGGTGATCGACTACAAGCCGCTGCCGCTGACGGCGGGCGCATCCGATGTCACGGTCAAGTCCACCGTGAAGAAACCCGGGGTCGAGCGCATGAGCATCGACTACGACATGGAAAAGATGACCGACGGCTGGAAGGTGTATGACATTCGCGTTGCCGGCATCAGCCTGACCACCACCTATCGCTCGTCATTTGCCGAGATCATTCGCGAAGGCGGCGTGGATACGCTGATCAGATACCTGGTGGCGAAGAACCGCCAGGCAAGCTACGGCCCCCGGTCGGACGACAGCGAGGCGCGGGGCCTGATCCTGCTCTACGGGGTCGCCCCCAGCCTGCTGCGCGGCCATCGCTAGGCGCTGGCCGGCGTGCCCGCTCCCTCCCCGTCCGCCCAATGTGCGCCCAATGTGCGCCAGCGAACGGAAACCCATGGCGATCGCATGCAAGCTTGCGTCAGCAATCGCGAGCCCTTTCCAACACAGAACGACAGGAAGAATCATGTTGAAGAAAAATCTATTTACCATTGCCTTGCTGGCCGTGAGCCACGGCGCCTTCGCTCAACAGCCGGACGCCGGCAGCCAGATGCAGCAGATTCCGCCGGCCCCGCTGCCGCAGAAATTCGAGCCGACGGTCGATGTTGTACCGCAGAGCGCGCCGACTACCGCTGACACCGCGGGAGTCAAGATCGTCGTCAAGAGCCTCAACGTAGTCGGCGCCCATGTGTACGCGGAAGCGGAACTGCTCGCCCTGACCGGCTTCATGCCGGGCAGCGAACTCAGCCTCGACGAACTGCGCGGCATGGCCTCCAAGATAGGCAACCATTACCGCAGCAACGGCTATTTCGTGGCCCAGGCCTACCTGCCGGCACAGGACATCAAGGACGGTGCGGTAACCATCGCCGTGATCGAAGGCGAATACGGCAAGATCACCCTCAACAACCAGACCCGGCTTGCCGACGACCTGGCCGCGAGCCAGATGAGCGGACTCAACAGCGGCGAGGTGATCCAGGCCGCACCGCTCGAAAACCGTTTGCTGCTGCTCTCCGACATTCCCGGCGTCAAGGTCAAATCGACCCTGGTGCCCGGCGCCTCGGTCGGCGCCTCCGACCTGATCGTGGATCTCACGCCGGGACCGACAGTTTCGGGCGAGGTCGATTTCGACAACGCCGGCAACCGTTACACCGGCGAATACCGCCTCGGCGGCACGGTCAACCTCAACAACCTGGCCGGGCGCGGCGACGTCGCCTCCCTGCGTGCCATGACCACCGGCTCCGGGCTGAACTACGCCCGCGCCTCGTACCAGATGATGTTCGGCAAGGCCACCGCCGGAGTCGCCTACAGTGCCCTCAAATACAAGCTGGGTGAAGAGTTCGAAAGCCTGCGCGCCCATGGCACGGCCGAAATCGCCAGCATCTATGGCAGCTATCCCCTGATCCGCTCGCGCAACAACAATCTTTCCGCCGGTCTGGTCTACGAAGACAAAACCTTTCAGGACAAGGTCGACTCGACCTCGACGGTCACCGACAAGTCCGCACAGGTCGTGAGCGCCAGCCTTTACGGCAACCAGCGCGACCGCTTCGGCGGCGGCGGCGTCACCAGCTATGCGCTGACCTGGTCCACCGGCAACATCGACATCGAAACGCCCGCCGCGCGGATCATCGATGCGGCCACGGCGAAAACCAACGGTCATTTCGACAAGATCGGCTTCCGCGCCGCGCGCCTGCAGCGCGTCACCGATTCGGTTTCACTCTCCGCCGCGATCAACGGCCAGTTCGCCTCGAAGAACCTCGACTCCTCGGAGAAGATGGGACTCGGCGGCATGTATGGCGTGCGTGCCTATCCGGAGGGCGAAGGCTATGGCGACGAGGGCTATTTGCTGAACCTGGAAGCGCGCTACCTGCTGCCGAAATACTCGGCCACCATGCCCGGCCAGATGCATCTGATCGGCTTCGTCGATACCGGCAGCGTCACCACGCACAAGCGACCCTGGGCGCCCGGACCAAACAGCCGGACCCTGAGCGGTGCCGGCGTCGGACTCAGCTGGGGCGAAGCCAACAACTTCCTGGCGCGGGCCTACTACGCCGTCAAGCTGGGCAATGAGCCGGCAACCTCCGCCCCCGACAAGTCGGGCCGCTTCTGGATACAGCTGGTCAAGTATTTCTGAGCCCGACCGCCGCCCCCTGCTTTCGCATATTCATCTGACGCTCATGGCTTCGATGAACCACCTCACATCATGAAACACCGCGATGTCGTAGGGCGGCAAGCTGGCAAATTGGCCCGCCCCTCCCGTCCTCCCCTCGCGGGGAGGCTATCAATCAGCTCGCTGCGCTCGATGTCACCAGCGACCCTGCCTGTTGTTTCACGTTAAAGACTGGAATGGACAAAATGAAATCCAACAAACGATCGATCGCCAACGACCCGGACCGCTCCATGGCGCGCAATCCGCGCTTCGCCCTGAAGGCGCTCGCGGTCTCCCTGTTGATGGCATTCGGCGCGAACGTCTACGCCCTGCCCGTCGGCGGCGTCGTCGCCGAAGGCGGCGCCGGCATCAGCAGCGCAGCTGGCAGCACCACCATCACCCAGACCAGCCAGAACGTGGCGATCAACTGGCAGAGCTTCAGCATCGGCATCGGCGAAGCGGTCCAGTTCGTGCAACCCAACAGCAGCTCGGTGGCCCTCAACCGGGTGCTGGGGCCGGACCCGTCGAGCATCCTCGGCAGCCTGTCGGCCAACGGCAAGGTCTTCCTGCTCAATCCGAACGGCGTGCTGTTCGGCCGCGGAGCTCAGGTCAATGTCGGCGGCCTGGTCGCCTCCACGCTAAACATGAGCGACGGCGACTTCATGGCTGGCCGCTACCATTTCGCCGGCAACAGCAATGCCAAGGTGCTGAACCAGGGCAGCATCAACGCCCCCGGCGGCTATGTCGCCCTGCTCGGTGCCGAGGTCGGCAACGACGGCATCATTCTCGCCAGGCTCGGCACGGTGGCGCTGGCTGCCGGCAACGCCATGACCCTCGACGTCGCCGGCGACGGCCTGCTCAACGTCACGGTAAGCCAGGGCGCAGTCGATGCGCTGGCACAGAACGGCGGCCTGATCCAGGCCGATGGCGGCCAGGTGCTGCTGACCGCGATGGCGGCGGGAGATCTGCTGCAAAGCGCCGTGAATAACACCGGGGTGATCCAGGCCCAGACCATCGAGAACCGCAACGGCAGCATCCGGCTGCTGGGCGACATGCACAGCGGGACCATGAACATAGGCGGCACGCTCGACGTTTCCGGCACCGGCGCAGGCCAGACCGGCGGCAACGTCACCGTTAGCGGCCACCATGTCGGCCTGTTCGGCGCCGACATCAGTGCTTCCGGCGACGCCGGTGGCGGCACCGTGCTGGTCGGCGGCGGCTACCAGGGTAACAACCCTGCGGTACAAAACGCCGCCGCGACCTACATGAGCACGGATTCGACGATCAATGCGGATGCCCTCACCCATGGCAACGGCGGCACGGTCATCCTCTGGTCCGATGAATCGACACGCGCCTACGGCAGCATTGCGGTGCGTGGCGGTGCGCAGGGCGGCAATGGCGGCCTGATCGAAACCTCGGCCCACTGGCTGGACGTGGCTGGAATCAGAATTGACGCCAGCGCATCAAACGGCAAGGCCGGCATGTGGCTGCTCGACCCGGCCGACATAACGATCAGCGCTGGCGTAACGGCCGGCATACCGGTGGGGCCGATCGCCATCTACGCGCCGGATAGCGGCATGAACGCCTCGAACCTGAATACCACCAATCTCCGAACCGCCCTGGAGGCAGGTGGGGGCACCAATGTCACCATCACCACGACCAACACCGGTGCCGCCGGGACACCTGCACCCGCAGGAATACCCACCCCGAGCGGACTCGGTGATATCACCATAGCCTCGGCGCTCACCTGGACGCCGGTGGCCACCGCGACGCTTACCTTGAACGCCGCCGGCGACGTTAACATCAACGCGGCAGTTTCCACGACCCGCGGCAGCCTGGAGGTTTGCTGCGGCCGGGACATCAACGTGAACGCGTTGATTACAACCAACGGCGTGGTCGCCACCCCCAACACCGGCGGCAACGTCTTGCTGAGCGCCGGCCGTGACGTAAATATCGTCAGGGCTGCGGCCACCATATTCTTGCCCGATCTGAACCTTGCGGGCATCACGACCACCAGCGGCAACATCGAAATTTGCGCCGGAAACAATATCAACCTGGGCAATACCTTCGACGGGGCCGCACTGCTTACGCTGAACAACAGCGTCGCCGCTTCCACCTTCCCCACCGGCCCGGTCACGCCACGCGGCATGACGCTGATGGCCGGCACCAACGGCACCGGACCGGGAGCGGCGGCCGGCACCCTGAACATCGGCGTCGGCACCATCATCACCGTCACGGGACCGGCAGGCATTTCGCCGATCAACATCTTCTACAATCCGACCTCCTACATAACAACGACGGACTATTCGCTGTTCTTCGCCACCGGCAACGGCGGCCCGTATCACCAGTTCATGCTGGTGTTCCCCGACGGCGCGAGCAAGACCTTCGACGGTGCCACCACGACCACCTTCACCGGATTGAAAGGCGCCCCAGCAGGCGTCACGCTGGCGGGAGCCGGTACGGCAGACTTCGAAGATGCGGCCGTGGGCGTCGACAAGAGGGTCAATTTCACCGGATTCACCCTGACCCAGGCCGCACTCAGTCCGGGCGGGCTCGGCATCAACTACGCGTTTGCCAATTCCTGCTGCGGGCCTCTCGTCGGCAGAACCATGGCAACCATCATCGCCGCGCCGCCGCCAGTGCCCCCAGTGCCGCCGGGCGGGGTGCCGGGACCCGAAGCCGAGGAAATGATGGGACCCGAGTATCTCGCGCCGGCCGCCGTGCTTGGCATCGCGCCCAACCTGATGCCCAACATCGAACTGGCCGGCTTGCCGCTGCAGTTGTTGAGCATCGCTCCGGTCCCGGTGCCAGTCGTGCAAGGATTCAGCGGGCCACCGGTGGCGGAAGAGCCGCCGCCGGTCTACGTGCCGCCGGTGCGTCCGCGCAAGCAGGATCGCAACTGAGAGCGCCCGTCAACAACAAGTACCGCTGCGCGATCAATGCAGCATGCGTAGCGGTATCCGCCCTACCCAGCGCCGGACGATGGACACCAACCGATGCCACATGACGTATTGCGCAAGGCACCCGGAGGCATGCGCCGGATCGCGACGCCCCTGTCCCACGGGGTCTTTCTCGGCCTCCTGGCAGCGAGCATCGGTTGCCCGGCCTTTGCCACGCAGCCGCTCCTGCAGACCCCGCCACTGGCGGTGCGCATCGCCATAGTCACGGCGGCCGAGGTAGAACCCGTACTGGCGCAGCGGCTCAAACACGCCAGCTTCGAGCAGGAAAGCGCGTCGCGCGAGGCGCGCGCCGTGGCCAACTGGGTGGTCGATTCAGGCGACAGCCAGGGCATGCCTTTCGCGATTGTCGACAAGAAGGACGCCAAGGTATTTGTCTTCGATGCCGACGGCCGTCTGCGTGGCGCGGCGCCGGCGCTGCTCGGTCTGGCGGTGGGCGACGACGCCGTTCCCGGCATCGGCAACCGGGCCCTGTCTACCATCCTCCCGACCGAGCGCACGACACCGGCCGGGCGCTTCGTGGCCTCGCTCGACCGCAATCTGCAGGGCAAGGAAATTCTCTGGGTGGATTACGGCGGCGCCGTGTCCATGCATGCGGTGGTCTTCGCCAAGCCCGCGGAGCGCCGCCTGCAGCGCATGGCGACGCCGACGCCGCTCGACAACCGCATTTCCTATGGCTGCATCAATGTGCCGGCGAAGTTCTTCGACCTGGTGGTGCGGCCGGCCTTTACCGGGACCAGCGGCGTCGTCTATGTACTGCCGGAAACCCGCTCGGCACAGACACTCTTCGGCTCCTATGAGCTTGCGGTGCCTGCCGGACTGTAGGGCGGACGCCAGCCCCGCCATCCCCTGGCCGGCTGCAGCCGGCCCTGCAGGACTTCAGCAAGGGGTCACCAGTCACTGCGCGCACGCATGATGGCCGCCGCCCTCTCGACCACGGCCGCGCGCTCGGCGGCTGTCGTGCTGCGCCAGATCGCGAAGCAGTTCGCGGCAGTTTCGAGCGCGGTCTGCAGTTGTTGGTCGCTGAGTTCCGCGAAGGCTTGCCGGATTTCAGCATCGCTGGGGTTGGCACTGGGCTCGGTCATGGCTGCGTCCTCTGGCAAGTGGGTGCTGCGGTAGCTAGCAATTGCCATTGTTCGCGCTTGATCCCCGCCGATCTGTTCGCCAGCGCACACCGAGCGTCAGGGCGTCCGGATTTCGCCCCGCGCGCGCAAATACTCCTTGCGCTTCATGGCGAGGTATTCGTCCTGTTCCAGTTCATGCAGTTGGCGCGGATAGCGCTCGATCGCGGCGAACCAGTCATGCAGGCTCTTTTCGAGCCGCGCCTGGGGCGGCGTGGACAAGGCGCCGAGATAGGACTCGATCGCCAGGTAATAGCGCATGGTGTTGCGTTCCACCAGGCCGCGCATGCCGCCGATGTAGATCGGCCGGCCATCGGACTGTTTGCCGGCGACGGTGAAGCCCAGCTTGTCGCTGGCGATGGTGGCAAGGTAGGCTTGCATCGCTACCTTGCCGGCAAAGCCATAGGCGTAGGAATAGGTCAGATGCAGCAGGGTCCGGCCGCCGTCCAGCGGCACGGCCTCGAGCGTGATCCGGTAATCGCGGGTACTGAGCGGCCCCTCGTCGGCGCTCAACATGACCTTCAGGTAGTCGGGGCTTGCGGCGGCGACGCGCCAGGCAAAGTCCACCGGGTAGGCGTCATCCAGCGGCTGCTCGTGTTTCTTGCCGATATACACCCGCAGGGTGCTGCCGCTGCCGTCCGTGACAGCACGGCAGTACTTGATATTCAGATGCAGCAGCAGGATCTCGCACCAGCGCGCCGGTCCGTTCAACTCGCTGCCCGCCGATGCAAACGGATGATCGACCAGCGCATGAATGCTTCCCGCGACACCATCGGCGGTCTCGGCGGATTCCAGGTAGAGCGGACGCTGGAACGGGTTGCTGCCGGGTCGTTGGTGCAGGACTTCGTAGTTGGCGCGCAAGGCCGCAGCGGGATTCGCAGCGGAATCCGCGGCGGCGGCAAGACCCGCGGCGCAGCACGCCAGGGCAACAGCCACGAGCCGCAGCATCTTCCGCAATGCCTGCACCGTGGCCGGCTCCGCTGTGGGCCTCGAAGTCAGCCTGTGATCTGTCAATGCGCTACGCATGGTTGCAGCATGAGCCCTGATCGCCTGCCGGGTCTGTGGGTCACCGTACAGACAGCGGCATGGCCGAAGACTAAGTTGGGTACATGAAATCGGCGTCCATCCATGTCGGCATACTGTGCATCGCATTGGGAACAGCTTTGGCCTGGGCCGAAGTTACGCAATACCCGGACGCCCCGCCTGCATCCGCATCCGCCGCGGTCATCGTCGAGCAGCCAGACCCGGTCGTGGCCCCGGCGCCGGTTGCCAGAAAATTGGAGCCGCCGCTGGACGTGGCGGCCTTGAAGACGAGGCTGCGGGAAACCCGCGCGATCGGCACATTTGCCAAGCTCGCACTGAGCAATCAGATGGATGATCTGGTGCAAGAGTTTCGCTCGCTTCACCTGGGCGGACAAAGCAACAACGTCACCAAACTGCGGCAGCGCTATGACCTGCTGGTGCTCAAGGTGCTCGCCCTGATCCAGGACGGCGATCCACCCCTGGCACGCACCATCGCGGGGTCGCGGGAGGCAATCTGGAGCATTCTTGCCGATCCGGAACAATTCAAGTCAGTCGGCTGACCGGGGAGTGGCATCTTGATCACATCGGCCAGGGCTGCAGCCATTGTATTCACCATCGCGGCGCTCGGCGCCGGGCCGGCGACGGCGGCGGCAGACCTTGCGCTGCTGAAGGATCTGACTGCCGTCGTCGTGCTGCTGGGTTTGCCCTGCGATCGGGTGGTCGGCGCCGCACGGCAAGCGGACGGCAGCCACATCGCGGTCTGCAGGAACGGCAAGCGCTACCGCATATTCATCAACGCGGAAGGCCGGGTGGTCGCCCTCAAACAATAAGCGGCGAACCCACGGCGGAGTCTGGAAGTCCTCCTGGGCCAGCGGCAGGCATCCACAACACCCAGGCGAAAAAAAAGACAGGCAAGCCTGTCTTTTTCCTGCGGTAGCGCTACCAATTACTTGGCGGCGGCCTTCGCATCAGCCTTGACGGCGGCGGCCTTGACGTCAGCCTTGCCCTCAGCCTTGACGGCAGCGGTGTCGGCCTTGGCGGCAGCCTTGTCGGTCTTGGCTTCGGCTTTCACCTTGTCGGCCTTGACATCGACAGCCTTGTCGCCCTTGGCGGCCTTGGCATCGGCAGCAGCCTTGGTCTTGGCGGCCTTGGCTTCAGCCTTGGCAGCCTTGGCGTCGGCCTTGGCCTTGGCCTTTTCGGCCTTGGCATCGGCGGCAGCCTTGGCCTTGTCGGCCTTGGCGGTGGCGGCGTCTACCTTGGCATCGGCCTTGGCATCGGCCTTGGCATCGACCTTGGCTTCGGCCTTGACAGCCTTGACGTCGGCCTTTTCAGCCTTGGCTTCGGCTTTGACTACAGCCGGGGCAGCGGGCTTGGCCGGGGTGGCGGGAGCAGCAGCCTGGGCGAAGACGGAGGTGGCAAACAGGCCTGCAACGAGGGTGGCGAGCAATTTGTTCATGGAATTCCTTAAATAGATATATTGGGTCGGACGCAGCTTGCGACCTGGGACTTTGTCGGTCCGTAAGCGATAAACGCCGGAGCCTCGAATCGGTTGACGCAACAGGCGAATTAACCCGTCCGATCGCCGAATTCCCAGCAAACAGGCCGCAAAGCGGCCATTCCGGCGCACGGCTAGAGCCAATACTGAATGAATCCGCTGAACCACTCCTTGATGCGCAAGATCAGGGAGCGGCGATTCCACTGCTCCAGAAGTATGACGTCCGACGCGGCCAGGTCCTGGTTGAACATGGCCTGCATCTGCTGGCCGAACTCGCGCCCTATAACCACCGCGTTGATCTCGTCGTTGTCGAGAAAGCTGCGCCAGTCGAGGTTGGTCGAGCCGACACAGGACCAGACACCATCGATCAGCGCCGTCTTGGAATGCAGCAGGGCGTCGCGTCGCTCGTAGATCTTGACGCCGGCATTGAGCAGCGTGGAATAGTGCGAGCGTCCCGAATGAAATGTGGCGCCGGAATCGGTATGGCTGGGCAGGATCAGCACCACGTCGACACCGCGCCCGGCGGCTTCGGTCAGGGCTTTGAGCAATTGGGGATCGGGCACGAAATAGGCGTGGGTCAGGTGCACCTGCTTTTCGGCATTGCCGATGGCGGATATCAGCGTCAGGTAGATCAGGCTGTAGGGGTCGTTCGGCGTGCTGCCGATGGCGCGCACGATGTCGCCACCCTGCACCGACAGCATCGGGAAATAATCCTTCGCCGCCAGCGCCTTGCCTTTCTGCGTCGCCCAGGTATCCATGAACAGCTTCTGCAGTTCGGCCACCACCGGGCCTTCGACCTGCAGGTCGGTATCGCGCCAGGCCACCGTGCCCGCGGGCGCCTTCGCGGCGCCCTTGGGCACCGACCCCGATGAATAGACGCTGCTGATATTGATGCCGCCGAGGAAGGCGATGCGTCCATCGACCACCAGCAGCTTGCGGTGATCGCGATGATTGATCTGCCAGCCCTTCTTCAGCGAAAGCGGATTGATCGGATTGAATTCCAGCACTTCGATGCCGCCCTGGCTCAGACGTTCGAAGAAGGCCTTGGGCGTGCTGATGCTGCCGAAGCTGTCGTGGATCAAATTGACCTGGACGCCGCGCGCCTGCTGTTCCAGCAGCAGCTCGGAAAACTCGCGGCCGATGTTGTCGTCCTCGATGATGTAGGTCTCGATGTTGATGTGATCCTTGGCGGCACGGATCGCAGCAAACATCGCGGCGTAGGTGGCCTTGCCATCCTGCAGCAGGGTGACCTTGTTGCCCATGACCAGCGGGCTGCCGACGACGGCCTGCTCCAGTGCAATCTGCTTGTCGAGAATGTCCAGATCGCCGGACTTGCGCTTGAGTTCCGCCAGCACCGCGGCACTGCGCTTCGCCGAGATCGGCCCGCGCGCGTTCTCGAAGCGGGCGGTCTGCCCGGCGTGGCGGGCGATGAGTTCCTCGGTGTCGGGCAGGGTGGCGCACGCCGCGAGGGCAAACAGGCAGGACATCCCGACCGTAGCGCGCTTGAGCGCACGCATCAGCACTGACCGAGCTTTTGTCATGCAATCCTCCGTTTGGAGCTCACCACCGCAGCGGTCACACGCGAACCGCGCCAATGCGTCCACTGCCGCGCGGAATGTCCTGCGCCGCAGATATCGTGGTCGCGCGGCAGAACCTACTTCTTGTTGCCCTTGGCCGCGTCCTGGATGTTCTCGCCGGCTTTTTCTATCGACTTGCCGACGTCCGACACGACCTTGTCGGCTTCCTTGCCGGCGCGCTCGGCCGGTCCTTCTTTCTCACACGCGGAGAGTACGAAGAGCATCGCGCCCGTGAGCAGAACCGTAGTGACAATTTTTCCAAGCTTCATGATGACTACCTCGTGTATTCGTTTGAAAGCCAGCAGGACCTTGCGGTCGCACTGGCTTTCGATCTGAAATGCGGATGCGCCAGGCCGATTGCGAAACCGGCCTTGCCGCACGGGCAGGCTTACTTGCCGACTTCGTGACCGATGACGCCGCCGACCGCAGCACCGCCGACCGTGCCGATTGCGCTGCCGCCGGTAAGAACGGAACCGCCGATGGCACCGACGCCGGCGCCGATCGCCGTACTCTTTTCCTGTGCCGTCATGCCGGCACAACCAACCAGACCGACCAGCATGGCCGCGGTAACTGCACTCATCGTGATGCTCTTGATCGTTTTCATGGGATTACCTCTTTGTGAAACAGTGGGCTTGCATGGGTGTTTCTATCGACGGCGACTCAGGTCTTGCCGAAGTTCTTCTTGGCTTGTGCCAGGCAATGATCCTTTGCCTCGCTGGCATAGGCATCGCACTTTTCCTTGGCGACGCCGTATTGCGCGTCATTGGCGGTTGCTGCGGCAGCCGCGCGCGCCTCCGTTGCCTTGCCGCGGGCTTCCGCGTTGGCGTCGGAAACCTTCATCTGCGCCTTGGCGTCGGCCTTGGCGGTGGTCTGCACGGCCTTGGCTTCCTTGACACAAACATCCTTGGCCGTACCGCCCTTGTCGTCGCAGTGTTCCTTGGCTACCGCATAGGCGGCCTCGGCGGCGACGACGCGGGCCTTGTAGCGGCTGTCCGCGGATGGCTTGTAGCTGGCATCGAGGTCGGCCTTGGCGACCTTCTCGCGGCCCTTGGCCTCGGCCACGCAGACATCGCGGGCGTTGCCGGAAAAGGAATTGCAGGCGGCCTTCTCGGCCTTGTACTGGCTCTCGATCTGCTTCTTGC
>JAUYSD010000037.1 GCA_030696505.1 Sulfuritalea sp.
TGGGATGTGGTGCAACTGCAAGCCAGTCGCAGCCAGCCCATCCTCGACATGCACCGGCTGGCCGCTCAAAATCCCGTGTGGATAGTCACCACTCATCTGGAATCGTCATGACAAAACGCTATGGCAAACTGATCGGCGCCTCGCTCGGCCCCGGCGACCCCGAACTCATTACCCGCCGCGCCTGGGCGGCGCTGCAATCCGGCGCGCGCTGGCTCTACCCGGTGAAAAAGGCCGAGGAGAGTTCCTACGCGCTGTCCATCGTCGAGCGTGGCGGCATCGCCGTGCCGCCGGATGCCGAGGCGCTGGTGTTCCCGATGACGCGCGACGCCGAAATCCTGACCAGGGCCTGGGCACGCGCTGCGACGCGCACCGTCGAGCTGCTGGCCGAGGGGCGCGACCTCGTCTTCCTGGTCGAAGGCGATGCCTCGACCTTCGCCACCTTCGGCCACCTCGCCCGCGTCGTGCGCGAACTGGCGCCCGACGTCGCGGTGGAAACGATACCGGGCGTCAGCTCCTTCGCCGCCGCCGCCGCCGCGAGCGGCACCACCCTGGCCGAAGAGGACGAGACCCTCGCCGTGATTCCCGCCGCCTACGGCGTGGACATCATCGATCAGCTGCTCGACGAGTTCGACACCCTGGTGCTGCTGAAAGTTAAGCCGCTGGTCGACGAAGTCATCGAACTGCTCGAACAGCGCGGGCTGCTGGCCACCAGCTGCTTCATCGAAAAGGTCGGCGCACCCGGCGAGCGCGTGGTACGCGACGTGGCCAGTCTCAAGGGCGAGAAGGTCAACTACCTGTCGCTGATGCTGGTGCAGAACCCCAAGCGGGTGCGCGGCGAGTTGCGGCGCGGCTGCCGCAAACGCAAGGAAGCCAGGGAACAGGAGCACACACCCACATGAAAATCGCCGTCGTTTCCATCACCCGCCACGGCATCGCGCTGGCCGGCAAGGTCGTTGCCGCGCTGCCCGGCGCCCAACTTTTTGCCCCGGAAAAATTCAAGGCCGAAGCCGAAATCGCCGCACCCGGGGCTGCCAACACCTATGTCGGCAAGGTCGGCGACCAGGTGCCGGTGCTGTTCGCCGCCTTCGATGGCATCGTCGCCATCGTCTCGCTCGGCGCCGTGGTGCGCCTGATCGCGCCGCATCTCAAGAACAAGGAGACCGATCCCGCCGTGGTGGTGGTCGATGAGGCGGGCAAGTTCGCCATTCCCGTGCTCTCCGGCCACCTCGGCGGCGCCAACGCGCTGGCCGGGCATCTCGCCACCGCACTCGGTGCCACGCCGGTGCTGACCACCGCATCGGATGCGCGTCAGACGCTGGCGGTGGACCTGCTCGGCCGCGAACTCGGCTGGACCTTCGAGGCCACGCACGACGAGGTCGTTCGAGCCAGCGCCGCCGTGGTGAACGACGAACCGGTCGCCTTGGTGCAGGAGGCCGGCAACGAAGACTGGTGGGTCAATCACGCCAACGGCCGCAGCGGACCGCTGCCAGCGAACCTGCAACGCTTCTCCCGTCTCGAGGACGTGGTCCCCGAAGAATTCGGCGCCGTGCTGTGGATCAGCGCGCGCGAAATGCCATCCGCGTTCGTCGCGCCGCTCGCCGGCAAACGCATCGTGTATCGTCCGGCAACAAACACATGAGAATCGCCCTAGGCTTGGGCTGCGATCGCGGCACGCCGACCGAAACCATCGCCCATGCCGTAGACGAAGCGCTGGCCGCCTGCGGCGCCGGCACGAGCGATGTTGCCGCTGTCGCCAGTATTGACCTCAAGGCGGACGAGGCCGGGCTGCTCAGCTTCGCGCAAGTGCACGGCTGGCAGATCCGCTTCTATCCGGCGGCTGAACTCGCCGCTGTCGAGGTGCACAATCCATCAGAGACCGTGCGCAAGCACACCGGCACGCCCTCGGTGTCCGAGGCCGCCGCGCTGCTCGCCGCCGGCGCTGACAAGACCCAACTCATCATCGAAAAGCACAAGAAGCGCGGCCCCGATGGGCGCAACGCCACCGTTTCCATTGCAAGGATCCCCCAATGACCCAACAGAAAACCGGAAAGATCATGCTCGTCGGCCTCGGCCCGGGCAGCAACGAGCACCTGACCTACCGCGCCCGTGCCGCCATCGCCGAGGCCGACACGGTGATCGGCTATGTCACCTACATCCGCCTGGTCGCCGACCTGGTGGAAGGCAAGGAGGTCATCAAGAAGTCGATGACCGAGGAACTCGACCGCGCCATCGAGGCGCTCGACCGCGCCCGCCAGGGCAAGAAGGTGGCGCTGGTGTCGTCGGGCGATGCCGGCGTCTACGGCATGGCCGGGCCGACCTTCGAGGTCCTGTTCCAGGCCGGCTGGACTCCGGACTCGGATATCGAGGTCGAAATCATTCCCGGCGCCTCGGCGCTCAACACCTGCGCCGCGCTGGTCGGCGCGCCGCTGACCCATGACTTCTGCGCCATTTCGCTGTCCGACCTGCTGACGCCGTGGCCGGTGATCGCGCGCCGCCTCGATGCAACCGCATCGTCCGACTTCGTCGTCGCCCTCTACA
>JAUYSD010000068.1 GCA_030696505.1 Sulfuritalea sp.
CTGGCGCTGCTGGACAACTCGCCGCGCTCGGCACAGGCCCGCGCCGTCACGCCCTGCCAACTAATCGTGTTTTTCCGCGACGATTTCGTTGGACTGCTCGACACCCATGCCCGCATCGCCTCCAAGATTTCCCGCCAGTTGGCCTGTCACCTGGGCACCCGCATGCGCAACATGGCCCTGGCGGTGGGCGCGCATCAGCACATGGTCTAGTCCCGGCCCGTGAACGGATCCAAACACGCGTCGGCAACTGCGGGATCGGCCCACAACGGCTCCGGCCCGGTGGTCTGGGCCGCGATCATTGCCGCGACCTGCCTGCTGCTGCTGGTGTTCCAGAAGATGCTGTGGCTGGTGGTGCCCTTCCTGCTGGCGCTGATCCTCTACTATTTTCTGTATCCGCCGGTGAAGGCGCTGATCTATCGTGGCATGAGTCGCGATGCGGCGGCAAGCGTCGTCACCCTGGTTTTCCTGGCGTTGCTGGTCATCGTCGGCATCGCGCTGATGCCGTGGGTGGCCCGGCAGATTGTCGACTGGCAGAACACCGTCGAGCGCTACGCCGAGGGCGGCATGCGGCTGCTCGATGCGTCCTTGCGCGCGCTCGAAGCGCACTGGCCGACCCTGGCCCGCGCCCGCCTCGCCGATACCGTGGCGGCACGCCTGACGCAGGGGGCGGGCAGCGTCGGCGATCATCTGGAGCCGATCGCGATCGGTATCATGGCCTGGACCCCGTCGCTGTTGCTGGCACCCTTCCTGGCGTTTTTCTTTCTGCGCGACGGGCGTCGCTTCAAGCGCTTTCTCAGTGCCGCGGTGCCGAACGCCTTTTTCGAGAAGACGCTGTTCCTGCTGCACGAGATCGACCGCACTTCGCGCGCCTATTTTCAGGGCCTGATCAACCTTACCGTGCTCGATGCACTGACCCTGGCCGCCGGCCTCTGGTTGCTGGGCATTCCCGGCCCCCTGGCGCTGGGGCTGATCTGCGCGGTGCTGGCCTGGGTGCCCTATGTCGGTTCGATCCTCGGCGGCCTGCTGGTGGTGCTGGTCGCGGCGACCGATTTTCCCGATGCTCCCGGCATGGCTTACTGGGCGGTCGCGCTGTTCATCGGCGTGCGGCTGCTCGACGACTTCGTGTACATGCCGCTGACCATAGGCAAGAGCCTGGAACTGCATCCGCTGGTCACGGTGCTGATGATTTTCGTCGGCGGCGCCGTGGCCGGGGTGCCAGGCCTGATGCTGGTGCTGCCGGTGCTGGGGGTGGTGATGGTGATCGGCGAAACCATCGGCCTCATCGTCACCGATCCGCGGCTGATGGCGCGCCATCGCCACGCCCGCGCCTTGCGCCGGGAACAGGCCAGCAGCGACCTCTAGCAGCTTGTTGCACCCGCGTATCAAGTCCGACAGGCTGCTAGCTTCAGGGGCGGGTCGGGAAATTCCGGTTGCGTATGTGATACGCCAGTTCGGTGAGCGACTTGTCCAGGCTGGCGCGCAGTTCCTCGTCGGTCACCACTTCGGCCAGCGCCAGGCGCATGCACAGCATCCATTGCTCGGCTTCGTCGCTGGCGATCGGGAAGGGCAGATGGCGTGCGCGCAGCCGCGGGTGGCCGATCTTCTGGACATACAACTGGGGGCCGCCGAGCCAGCCGGACATGAACATGAACAGCTTTTCTTCGGCGCTGGACAGGTCGGCCTGGTGCAGCTTGCGAATGCCGTAGGCCTCGGGCAGCGTATCCATGTATTCGTAGAAGAGTCTGACCAGGTGGCGCAGCGCGGGCTCGCCGCCGATGCGGGCATACGGAGTGGGCGTGGCAGTTTCGTTCATGGCACGGAGCTGGCGGATGTAGTGAGCGGGCACAGGACGAGCCGGGCGATCAGTCCGCCGCCTGGCCGCGGCAGCAGTTCCAGGCGGCCGTTGTGCGAGCGCGCGATGCGTTCGACGATGGCCAGTCCCAGTCCGGCGCCGGTGGTGTTGGTGCGTGCGGCTTCGAGCCGGGCGAAGGGCCGCTTCATGCGCTCGACATCCTGCGGCGGGATGCCGGGGCCGCTGTCGCGCACCTCGATGCCGAATTCGTCGGCGGCAGGGCTCAGGGCCAGTTCCACCGCGGATTCGCTGCCGGCATAGCGCAGCGCATTGTCGATCAGGTTGCTGACCGCGCGGCGCAACGCCTGCGGTCGCACCGATACGGCGCCGGCAAGAGTTGGCGCTGGCGATGCGGCGACGGGCGCTGTCAGGTCGACGCGGAAGCCGCGCCGCCGGTATTGCGTGGCGAGGTCCTGCAGCAAGGCCGCGAGGTCCACCGATTGCGACGGCTCGCCGCCTTCCGAGCGCGCGAAGTCGAGGAACTGGCCGATGGTCTTGTCCATTTCCTCGACGTCGGCCGACATGCCTTCGCGCTGGCTTTCGTCGGCGGACATTTCGATGCCCATGCGCAGGCGCGTCAGCGGCGTGCGCAGGTCGTGCGAGATGCCGGCCAGGATCAGGGCGCGGTCCTGGTCGATCTGGGCCAGGTCGGTGCTCATTTGGTTGAAGGCGCGGGCCACCGTCGCCAGTTCGGTCGGGCCGGATTCGTCGAGGCGGGCCGGCGTCTCGCCCGCGCCGACCTGCCGCGCCGCGTGCTGCAGGGCTTTGAGCGGACGGGTGATGCGGTACACGATGAGCCAGGCGCCGCACAGGGAGAGCAAGAGCGCCGCCACGCCCCAGCCCAGCCAGCCCAGCGGAAACACGCGCTCGATGCGTTCGCTGGGCAGGGCCAGCCAGTAATTGCCTTCGTCGCTGTCGTCGATGCGAAAACTGACGAACAGGGCGCGTTCGCCCTCGCGCTCCAGCGTCAGGCGGGTGGCCGGCCCCAGTTGTTGCCTGACGTTCTCTTCGACCAGGTGCAGGAAGGCCCGGTCGGGCAGGGGGGCAATGCGATCCGCCGCATCGGCCGGGTAGATGCGGATGCCTTCGCGGTCGGACAAATCGCGCAAGAGTTCGATGCGTGCCTCGGGGCGCGCCGAAACCAGCGCGGCGCGCGTCAGGTTGGCGACGCTGACCAGGGTCTGCGCCAGTTGCCGGGCGCGCGGTTCGCGTTCATAGCTTCTGAATATGGCGAACCACGCCACCACCGACAACACCATCAGCAGGGCAAGCAGCAGAAAGGTGCGCCACAGGAGCGAGCGCGGCAACAGTCTCATTCGTGTTTCTTGCCGTCGGGAACGAAGACGTAGCCGAAACCCCAGACGGTCTGGATGTAGCGCGGCTTGCCGGGATCTTCCTCGACCAGCTTGCGCAGGCGCGAGATCTGCACGTCGATGGCGCGGTCGAAAACTTCGTATTCGCGGCCGCGCGCCAGTTCCATCAGCTTGTCGCGGCTCATCGGCTGGCGTGGATGCTCCAGCAGCACCCGCAGCAGGCCGAATTCGCCCGAGGTCAGCAGGGTGCTGGTTTCGTCGCGCTCGAGTTCGCGCGTCGCCAGGTTGATCCGGATCTTGCCGAAGCTCACGGCTTCCTCGGTGATGGCCGGCGCGCCGGGCGGCGGCGGGGCGGCGCGGCGGCGCAGCACGGCATGGACGCGGGCGACCAGCTCGCGCGGGTTGAAGGGCTTGGGCAGGTAGTCGTCGGCGCCGATCTCAAGGCCGACGATGCGATCCACCTCGTCGCCCTTGGCGGTCAGCATGATGATGCTGACCGGGTTGGACTGGCCGCGCAGGCGGCGGCAAATGGCCAGGCCGTCTTCGCCGGGAAGCATCAGGTCGAGCACGATCAGGTCATACAACTCGCGTTCCAGCGCGCGGTCCATGCCCGGCGCATCGGGTACGGCCTTGACCGTGAAACCCTGATCGGACAGATAGCGTTCGAGGAGCTGGCGCAGGCGCAGGTCGTCATCGACGACCAGGATCTTGGCTTTGGTTTCATTCATGGGCTAAATCCTAGCTGGATCGCCGGCATCGTGCCAGCGGGCTTTACAAACGATTACAAACCCGGTCCCACGGCAACAATTGACTTACAGCCGCTGCAGAGAATGCAAGCGTGCCCGAAAAGCGGCATCGATGCAGCGAACACGGAGGCAATCATGAAAGCGCTATTCTTCGGCATGGCCCTGGCGATCGGACTCGCGTTATGGGGCGCGGATTCGCCGGCCGCGGTCGATCAGCTGATGGCGGCCAGCCATGTGGCCGGCGAGCAGGTTTACAATATCTTCCGTTGATGGATCAATCAGGAGTCGATGTGAGCTCGAAACGCAGTATCGGATGGGCAGCGCTGGCGGGCGGCTTGTGGCTGCTGGTGGCAGGCGCTGCGGCCCAGGGCCCGCAACGCCTGGGACCGGGCCGCGATGCCGGCGGCGACGAACCGCAGCGCCTGATGCCCGCCGAACGGCGGCTTGAGCAACTCTCGCCCGACGGCGATGCGCGCGGCCGCGGCCAGCGTTTGTCGCCCGAAGAACGCCGACAATTGCGCCGCGATGTGCACGATGCGGGGCGCGATCTCTATCCTCACCGGATGTCGGCGGGGCGCCGTGAGCAGCGCCGCGAATAGCGGGATTCCATTGCGTCGGCCCGCATAGTTTCCGACCACGCCCCGGCGAGAATTCTCCGGGGCGTTTTTCTATCTGCCTTTGGCCTCGCGCCCGTCAATACCGCCTTTCCGGTATCGAAAATACGGCTGCCGTAGTATTTCCAACTGCATCCATGCCGGATATTTTTCGAGTCTGGATATTCCCGCTTGATTTGCGGTCCAGTCAGGTGTGGAACGAGCTAAGCAAGGAGGAAAAGCATGGATGGACAAAACGCCATAGCGCGGCAGCAGGCCGGGGCGACACAGGACGTATTCCATGCAGCGGCGAACTTCGTGAATCGAGGCGATTATTGCACCCTGATTCTCGATCGCGTGGGCAGGATTCTCAGTTGCGGCACTCCCGCCGAGCGGATATTCGGAGCCGGGCAGGTACGCCTGATCGGGCGCCTGATTTCGGATTTCATTGCCGGATTGTTTCTCAACGGAAGCTCGCCGAGCTACTGTGCGAGGTACCTCATGTATCTGTGTGCCGACGGCGAATGGCGCAAATTCGAGGCCAAGGATGCCGCCGGACGGGCTTTTACGGTTGAACTGAATCTGGCGCGCATGGCATCGGTCAGCCCGGAGCGCGAAATGTTCCTGCTCAACGTGCGCCGCCCCGAACGGAATTCCGGTCACTAGTTGCCGGCCGGCATCGCTGCCATGTATTCCGTGTACCTGAAAAGCACTCCAGGCGGCGCCGGGCCTGCGGCGGCCGATGCCACGGCCACCGACAGGCAGGCTCTGCTGGCTGGGGTGGCGCGGCTGGGGCGGCTTTGGCTGGAGCGGATTCCTGCGGCCGATCCGCAGCGCGAACATCTGATCCGGATGGACATCCTGGCCGAGAATCTGATGAAGACCGGCGATCATTCGCCCGCCGCCATGACAACGGCACGGATGCTGTTGTGCGCCAATTGCCGCTATCTCAATGCGGCTCCGGAAAAATGCGTCGGTCAGGCGCTGAATCGATGCCCGCTGCTGAAGGCGTCTGGGCCATGAAATTGGCTGGCGCGTCTGATGCCGGCAGACGGCGCTGAAACTCGTCACTCAATCCAGTTTCATTCGGGAGAAGAAAATGAAAGCCAGAAGCGAACCGGCAGGCAGGATCAGGGGCGGTACGCCAGCAAAACAGGTCCGAGTCGTGGTCAAACCCGATTCGTCAGCGGAAAACTACGAGTGTCCGCGGGAACAAATGATCGCCGAAGCCGCCTATTTCCGCGCCGAGCAGCGCGGCTTTGCACCCGGCAACGAGATGTCCGACTGGCTGCAGGCCGAGGTGGATGTGGAGAGCATCCTGCACAACCTTCACTAGCGGCATGACACGTCGCAGGCCGGACATCCAAACATCGACATTCAATGACAGGAGCACAATCATGGCCAACATAACCCGTTTCGATCCGTTCAGCGAAATGACGCGTCTCGATCCATTCGGCGATCTCGACAATCTGTTCAAGGGCTTCATGGTGCGCCCGGTATTTCAGGGCGCGTCGGCAGCGCCGCAAATGAAACTCGACGTGACGGAAGACGACAAGGCCTACACGGTGAAAGCCGAAATTCCTGGCGTCAGGAAAGAGGACATCCACATCTCGGTGGACGGCAACCTGGTTTCCATCAGCGCCGAGGTGAAGAAGGAAACGGAGAAGAAGGAAGGTAAGAAGGTGGTACACAGCGAGCGCTATTTCGGCCAGGTGTCGCGCAGCTTCACGCTCGACAAGGAGGTGGAGCAGGGCGCGGCAAGCGCCAAGTACACCGATGGCGTGCTGGAGGCCGTGCTGCCCAAGAAGCAGGGCACGGCCGCAAGACAGATCGAGGTGTCCTGATCGCCGCCTTGCCGGCCGCGTGGGTGCGGCCCTGCTGTCGCTGTCACGCCAGTCGCAGGTCGGCTTTCCTCGCGTGGAGAAACCAGCGATCCAGCACGACGTGGCGGGTAAACCAGCGACTGCGCAACAACAACCGCGCCAGGCGCTGGCGCAGGTCTTTCGCGACGACGATGTCGGCGCCGGCCGCGGGGGAGCCATAGCGTGCCTGCAGACGCTGGCTATAAGCCGCCAGGCGCTCGCGGCGATAGACGCCGGCCGCCTGCAGGACGGTCGTGGCGGCCATCAGGCCGGATTCGATGGCGGGCCGGATCCCCTCGCCGCTGCGCGGACACGCAAGCCCGGCCGCATCGCCGACCAGTAGCACGCCGTCGTCCAGCAGTTGGCGATCCGAGCGGCCGTAAAGCAGATAGGCGTGACCATGGAACCGCTCAGCGATATCCGGCGGGATGCGACCGCGCTGCCTGAGGAAGTCGCAGAAGCGATCGAGCGCCTCCGGCAGCCGATGAGCCTGCTCCATGCCCAGCCCGATATTCAGAAACCGGCCCTTGCGTACGCACCAGCCGTAGCCCGATAAGTCCTTGCAGAAATACAGCTCCGGCATCTCGGGCTTGACCTGGCAGGCGGCAATCTGCGCCGCATCCATCTCGAACTCGACTTCCTTGGCCGTGACTGCCGATTCGCCGGCGCCGAGTTTCGCCCCCAGGTGCCGGGCGACTGGACAAAAATGCCCGCCGGCGCCGATCAGCAGCGGAGCGCTGATGGCGTCGTTGATCACCCAGAACTTGTCCTCCCGGCGCACCGACGTCACTGCCTGGCCCAGGGCCAGGCGGGCGTCCGTCCGCCGCAGCAGGTAGTCGTCGAATTCGCAGCGACGGATGCCGTAGCTGACCGTGTCCGCATACCGGGTGGCCAGTGGATGGCCGTCGATCAAGCCGGTGCGAAAGGCGCTGATGGCCTGCAGGGTGCACTGCCGCGCGTAGGCCTGCGGATCGATTTCCAGCGTGCGCAGCACGGCAGGCGTGATCCAGCCGGCGCAGACTTTGTCGCGGGGAAATTCCGCCTTGTCCATCACCATCACGTCCATGCCGCGGCGCCGCAACTGCCAGGCGCAGGAAGAACCCGCCGGGCCGCCGCCGATGATCAGCGCATCGCAGGTTTCCATGGCGGTCCTTCAGGGAGCATCCCGGGTCCAGGGAATGCGGTTGTCGCGGGAGCGGGCGAACAGCACCTGGAACAGCTGCATGTTGCCTGCCCTGAAGGCCGCCAGCGAACCCGCCAGGTACAGCCGCCAGGTACGCACCACGGTCGCATCGAACATTTGCTCGACCTCCGCGGCGGCGGCCTCGAAGCGCTGCAGCCAGTGTTCCAGCGTCTTGGCATAGTGCAGGCGCAGATTCTCGACATCGAGCACGGAAAACCCGCAGGGCTCGAAAATGTTCATCATCTGCGACAGGCTGGGCGGGCAGGCGGCGGGGAAGATATGGCGCTCGGTCCAGGCGTCCAGGGAACGCGGATAGTCGCGTCCGATGGAATGGATCAGGCCGCGCCCGTGCCCGGCCAGCACCCGGTCGATCACGCGCCCCAGCTCCAGATATCGTTCGGGGCCGACATGCTCCAGCATGCCGACGGAGACGAAGGCGTCGAACTTGCCGCGCGCGTTGCGGTAGTCGTCCTCGATGAATTCGACCTGGGTTTCCAGGCCCTCGCGGCGGGCACGTTCCCGCGCAAAAGCCATCTGTTCCCGCGAGATGTTGTAGGCCTGCACCGATACGCCGCAGTGCCTGGCCATATGCAGCGCCAGTGCGCCCCAGCCGCAGCCGGCCTCGATCACCTTGTCGCCGGGCTGCAAGCGCAGTTTGCGGCAGATATGCTGCATTTTCGCCGCCTGGGCGTCTTCCAGTCCCATGGTCGGCGTCGGGAAATAGGCGCAGGTGTAGATCATGCGTCGATCGAGCCACAGCTTGTAGAAATCGTTGCCGAAATCGTAGTGGTGATGAATGTTGTCGCGCGCCTGTTGCAGCGAGTTGCGCCGCGCTTCGAGCAGGGCGCCCAGCCGTGTGCGCTTGCCGCGGCTGCCGTCGTTCCTGGGCAGGGCGCGATACACCACTTCGAGCAGTTGGGCCAGATCGCCTTGCACCTCGATATGCCCAGATGCGTAGAGTTCGCCGAACTTGAGGGCCGGATTGGCCAGCAGTCTGAGCAGGGTGCCGCGGTCATGAATCAAAATTCGCGCTTGCCGCGGGGTGGAGCGAGGCGGAATTGCGCTCCCGTCCCACAACACGAATTGCACCGCCGGGTTGCCGATGGATTCGAGCATACGCGCCACCAGCACCCGCGCCATGGACGACATCGCAGCGTCCAGGCCCGGCCGGAACTGCGGGTTTGCCGCGCGCCCGCCGTAAGCCGTCTGCCGGTTGAGGGCGCAGGTAGCACTGTTCGCGCTGTTCGAATCGGTCGCTGGATTGGTAAGCTGTTGGCTCATAGTTCGCCCCTCCATTTCCTGCGGCTTGTCCGACCTTGCCACTACTGTCTGTGACGACCTACGAGTCATCGGAGTTCCCATGCCACGCCGATAATAGTCATTCGGCGACAGGCCGGATATACCGTAAGTTCCGTATTGCCCATACCCGTGCGGAGGTAGCGCCAGCGAAGTAGGGCGCTACCGGCAGAGGTACCCGGTTACGGGTATTTCAAATACTGCGGCGCGGGTATTTGCAGGTCTGCCGAGGCTCCCTAAGCTGACTTTGGGTCTTGCGGATCATCTCCGCGATGCGGTCGCAGGATGCCGATCATGCCGGATCCGAACCAACAGCCAGAAAGGAACTCGGCTCGTGAACTCCATCGGTCGCGGGAAGGCCTTGTGCGCAGTCGGCCTGCTCGGCATCATGTTCGCCACGGCTGCCGAATGTGCTTCGTTGCACCCGGATGGCAGGAAGGAAGGCCCGATGTCCCTTACGCTCAGTTCGACGTCATTTCCGGCTGCGGGCCTGATTCCCGCGCGTTGCACCTGCGATGGTGAGGACATCTCGCCGCAGCTTGTCTGGGCAGGTCTGCCCGCCGGCACCCAAAGCCTGGTTCTGATCGTCGACGATCCGGACGCGCCGGACCCGGCAGCGCCGACCATGACCTGGGTACACTGGCTCCTTTACAACCTTCCGCCTTCCGCCGCTGGCCTGGCCGAGGGCCTTGCGGTCAGGGATCTGCCTGCGGGAACCCGGCAGGGGCTGAACGACTGGCGGCGCACGGGTTACGGCGGACCCTGCCCACCCATCGGCAGGCATCGCTACGTGCACAAGCTTTTTGCCCTGGATGCGCTGCTGCCTGACCTGAAGCAACCGACCAAGTCTGCGCTGGAGCGCGCCATGCAAGGCCATGTCCTGGCGCACGCCGAACTGGTCGGCTACTACCAGCGGCGGCCTTGATCCGGCGAGCGGCTGAGGTGCGTGCCCGTGAGTCCTCGACTGCAAGCTGGCGACGCGCTGCTGATCATTGACGTGCAGCGCGATTTCCTGCCGGGCGGCAGCCTGGCGGTGCCGGACGGCGACGCGGTCGTGGCGCCGCTCAACGCCTGGATTTCCCGCTTCAGCGCCGGGGGTTTGCCGATATTCGCGACCTTCGACCGGCATCCTGCGGACCATTGTTCGTTTCGCGACCAGGGCGGTGCGTGGCCGGCGCATTGCATCGCCGGCACGCCGGGGGCAGGTTTTGCCGACGACCTGGCATTGCCCGCCGGTGTTGTGCGGATGGCCAAGGCCACCGCGAGCCATGCCGATGCCTATTCGGGATTTTCCGGCACTGAGCTGCATCTGCAATTGCAGTGGGCGATGGTGCGCCGGCTGTTTGTCGGCGGGCTGGCCACCGATTACTGCGTGCTCCAGTCGGTACTGGATGCGCGGCGCCTAGGCTATGAGGTAGTGCTGTTGCGCGATGCGATGCGTGCCGTCGATCTGCGGGCAGGCGACGGCGAACGGGCCATCGCGACCATGGTCGCTGCCGGCGCCGTCATGGCGGAGGGCCTGCCGTGAGGCCGACCGAAGAGAGCGCCCTGCTCACCGATCTCTACCAGCTCACCATGCTCCAGGCCTATTTCGACCAGGGCATGGAAGCCACCACGGTGTTCGAATTCTTCGTGCGCAAGTTGCCGCAGCGTCGCAATTTCCTGGTCGCCGGGGGCCTCGAAATGGCGCTGGATTTTCTCGAAGGGCTGCACTTCAGCGCAGATGAGCTCGACTGGCTGGCCGGCTGCGGCCGCTTCAGCGCTGCCTTCGTCAAGTCGCTGGTCGGGCTGCGTTTCACCGGCGAGGTGCAGGCGATGGACGAAGGCACGGTGTTCTTCGCCGACGAACCCATCCTGCGCGTCGTGGCCCCCCTGCGCGAGGCACAACTGGTGGAATCGCGCATCATCAATCTGCTGCAGTTCCAGACCCTGGTCGCCTCGAAGGCAGCGCGGGTGCGCCTGGCCGCGCGCGACAAGCTGCTGGTCGATTTCGGCCTGCGCCGCGCCCATGGCGCCGAGGCGGCCTTGCTCTCGGCGCGGGCGAGCTTCGTCGCGGGCTTCGACGGCAGTTCGAACCTGCTGGCCGGCATGCGCTGGGATATCCCTGTGTACGGCACCATGGCGCATTCCTTCGTCCAGACCCACGCCAGCGAACTCGCGGCCTTCGAGCATTTCGCCCGCTCCCATCCCGCCGCCACCACGCTGTTGATCGACACCTACGACACCGAAGCCGCGGCGCGTGCGCTGATCCCGCTGGCGCATCGGCTGCGCGCGGATGGCATCGCTGTCCAGGCGGTGCGCCTCGACAGCGGCGATCTCGACGATCATGCCCATCGTGTGCGCGCCATTCTCGACGCCGGCGGCGCCAAGGACATCAAGATATTTGCCAGCGGCAATCTCGACGAATACGCGGTGCAGGCGCTGCTCTACGCCGCCGCACCGATCGACGGCTTCGGCGTCGGCACGCGCATGAACACCTCCGCCGACCAGCCCTATCTCGACTGCGCCTACAAGCTGCAGGAATACGCCGGCCTCGCACGGCGCAAGCGTTCGGAGGGCAAGGCGACCTGGCCCGGCCGCAAGCAGGTGTTCCGCCGCGAAGACGGTGCCGGGCAGATGGCGGGTGACACGCTGACGCTGGAGGGCGACCGGCAGCCGGGCAGGCCGCTGCTCGCCACGGTGATGCGCGGCGGCCGCCGCGTCGAGCCGTCGCCGCTGCTGGCTGCAGTGCGGGCGCATGCGCTGGCGCAACTCGATGCGCTGCCGCCGGCGCTGCGCAGCATCGATAACGCCTTTCCCTATGCCGTGGAGGTGGCCGCACCGCTCCGCGACCTGGCGCGGCAGGTGGACCAGCGGCGCACCTGAGATGCCGACCCACAACGCCGATATCGCGGCGATCTTCACCGAGATCGCCGACCTGCTGGATTTGCAGCAGGCCAACCCGTTCCGCATCCGTGCCTACCGCAACGCCGCACGCATGGTCGGCGACCTGGGGCGAGAAATCCGCGCCATGGTCGAGCGCGGCGAGGATCTGACCGAGTTGCCGGGCATCGGCGACGACCTCGCGGGGAAAATGCGCGAGATCGTCGACACGGGCAAATGCCGGGCCCTGCAAAAACTCCAGGCCGAGTTGCCGCCGGCGATCAAGGAACTGCTGCATGTACCCGGGCTCGGGCCAAAGCGGGTGCGCATGCTCTGGCATGAACTCGACGTGCAGACACTGGAGCAACTGGCGCGTGCCGCCCGCGACGGCCGCATCCGCGATCTGCCGGGCTTCGGCGCGAAAATCGAGGCGAATATCCTGCAGGCGGTCGAGGCGCACCTGTCCAAGGCGCGGCGCATCAAGCTGGCGACCGCGGCGCAGTACGCCACGTCCCTGATGGCCTGGCTTTCCGCTGCGACGGGTGTCAGCCGCATCGAACTGGCCGGGAGCTTCCGCCGCTGCCGCGAGACGGTGGGCGACCTCGACATCCTGGCGGTGGCGGCAGACGGCAGCGCCGTCATGGCGCGCTTCGTCGCCTACGACGAGGTGGCCGAGGTGCTGTCGCAGGGACCGACGCGCGCCAGTGTGGTCCTGAAATGCGGACTGCAGGTGGATTTGCGCGTGGTCGATGCAGGCGCTTACGGCGCGGCGCTGTGCTATTTCACCGGCTCCCGCGCGCACAACATCGCACTGCGCCGGCTGGCGCAGGAGCGCGGGCTCAAGCTCAACGAATATGGCGTGTTTCGCGGTCGCGAACGCATCGCCGGTGCCAGCGAGGAGTCCGTCTATGGCGCGCTGGGCCTGCCCTTCATCGCGCCCGAGCTGCGCGAGGATCGCGGCGAGATCGCGGCGGCGCGCGCCGGGCGACTACCGCAGTTGGTGCAGTTGGGCGATCTGCGCGGCGACCTGCATGCCCACACCACGGCGACCGACGGCCACCATACGCTGGAACAGATGGCGTTGGCGGCGAAGGCGCTGGGGCTTTCCTACCTGGCCATCACCGAGCACTCGCGACGCCTGGCAATGGCGCACGGCCTCGATCCGCGCCGGCTCGCCGAACAGTGCGACGCGATCGACCGCCTGAACGCAAGGCTGGACGGGATGGTGCTGCTGAAGGGCATCGAGGTGGACATCCTCGAAGATGGCAGTCTCGACCTGCCAGATGCTTCGCTGGCCAGGCTCGACCTGGTCATCGGCGCCGTGCACAGCCGTTTCGACATGACGCGGGCCAGGCAGACCGCGCGCATCCTGCGCGCCATGGACAACCGCTACTTCACGCTGCTCGCGCACCCGACCGGCCGCGTCATCGAGAGCCGCGAGCCCTATGACGTCGATATGCTGCGCGTGATTCGCCATGCGCGGCAGCGCGGCTGCTTCCTCGAACTAAACGCCCATCCCGAACGCCTCGACCTGCTCGACAGCCATTGCATCATGGCGAAGGAGGAAGGCGTGCTGGTTGCGATCAACTCGGACGCCCATGCCCGCGAGGACTTCGCCCACCTGCGGCTGGGCATCGGGCAGGCGCGGCGCGGCTGGCTGGCGGCGGCGGACGTGCTCAACACGCGGCAACTGCCGGAATTGCGTCGCCTGCTCGCGGGTGTGAGGCGATGAACCGGGAACCCCAGTGGGAGACCTTCGCCCACGAGGCTGACGTCGGCGTGCGTGGCCGTGGCGCGACCCTGGCTGCAGCCTTCGCCGGTGCCGCCACGGCGATGACGGCGGCGATCTGCGATCCGGCAAGAGTTGGCGCTGGCGACACGGTGCACATCGAATGCGCGGCGCCGGACAGGGAGACGCTGCTGTTGGATTGGCTCAATGCGCTGGTTTATGAAATGGCGACACGGCACATGCTGTTCTCCCGCTTCGAACTCGCCATCGAGCCGGGCCAGGCCGGGATGCGGCTGCAGGCCAGCGTCTGGGGCGAGCCGGTGGATGTCGCGCAACATCAGCCCGCGGCCGAGGTCAAAGGTGCAACATTCTGCGAACTGGCGGTGCGGCAGGAGCCGGACGGGCAGTGGCTGGCGCAGTGCGTGGTCGATGTGTGAGGGCGGCATGGACTTGAACAAGCTTAGTCAGCGCGGTGAATTCGAATGGCTGCTGCCGGCCACGGGGCGCATGCGCGTGCCGGGCGTGATCTTCGCTTCGCGCGAACTGATCGCAGCCATGGACGAAAAGGTGCGCGAGCAGGTCGCCAACGTCGCCAGCCTGCCCGGCATAGTCGCCGCCTCTTACGCCATGCCCGACGCCCACTGGGGCTACGGCTTCCCGATCGGCGGCGTCGCCGCCTTCGATGCCGACGCGGGCGGGGTGGTCTCGGCCGGCGGCGTCGGCTTCGACATTTCCTGCGGTGTGCGTACGCTGCACACAGGCTTGAAGCTCACCGACATCGAGGCGCACAAGGCGCGCCTGGCCGACCGCCTGTTTGCCCGCATCCCCGCCGGTATCGGCAGCACCGGCGGCATCCGCCTCGACGCGGCCGGCATGGCGGCGATGCTTCGGGGCGGCGCGCGCTGGGCCGTCGGCGAGGGCTACGGCCTGCATGCCGACCTCCTGCGCATCGAGGAATTCGGCTGCGTCGCCGGCGCCGACCCGGCCGCCGTGTCGGAGCAGGCACGGCGGCGTCAGCGCGACGAGATGGGCACGCTGGGCTCGGGCAACCATTACCTCGAAGTGCAGGTGGTCGGCGAAATCTTCGACCCGCTCGCCGCCCGCGCCTACGGCCTGGCGGTCGGCGACGTCGTGGTCAGCCTGCATTGCGGCTCGCGCGGCCTGGGACACCAGATCGGCACCGACTTCCTGCGCGAGATGGTGCTGGCCGCGCCGGCGGCCGGCATCGCGCTGCCCGATCGCGAACTGGCCTGCGCGCCGCTCAAGTCGGCGCTCGGACAGCGCTATCTGGGCGCCATGCGCGCGGCCATCAACTGCGCGCTGGCCAATCGCCAGATCCTCACCCATCTGGCGCGGCAGGCCTTCGCCGAACTGTTTCCCGGCGTGGAGTTGCCGCTGCTCTACGATGTATCGCACAACACCTGCAAGGAAGAAACGCACACGGTGGACGGCCGCAAGCGCCGGCTGTTCGTGCATCGCAAGGGGGCGACGCGGGCCTTCGGGCCGGGGCACCTCGAACTGCCGCGCGAATACGCAGAGGTCGGGCAACCGGTGCTGATCGGCGGCAGCATGGGCACGGCTTCCTATGTGCTGGCCGGCGCCGCCGCAGCGGACAGAAATGCGGATCAGCGCGCCTTCGGCTCGGCCTGCCACGGCGCCGGACGCGCCATGAGCCGCCACGAGGCGGCACGCCGCTGGCATGGCCGCGCCGTGGTCGACGAGCTGGCGGCACGCGGCATCCTGATCCGCAGCGGTAGTTCGCGCGGCGTCGCCGAGGAAGCGCCGCTGGCCTACAAGGATGTGACGGCCGTGGTCGCTGCCGCCGACCGGGCCGGGCTGGCGCGTAGGGTGGCGCGCCTGGCGCCGCTGATCTGCGTCAAAGGATGAAAGCCATGCCCATGCAATGCTGGCAAACGAGTTGCCGCTGGCTGGCAGTCGCGCTCGCGCTGCTGTCGGCCTTGGCCGTCGCGGCGGACGACGGCATGAGCACGGAAAGGCGGGCGATGGTCGCCACGGTGGCGGCGATGGCGCGGGATTTTCGTGCCGGCGGCATCGATGCGCGTGTCCTCGCCGCGCTGGAGCGCCTGCCGCGCCACGAATTCGTGCCTGCGCCGCTGCGCGCCAGCGCCTATGAGAACCGGCCGCTGCCGGTCGGTTACGGCCAGACGATTTCGCAGCCCTACATCGTCGCCGTGATGACCGATCTATTGAGAGTTGGCGCTGGCGACACGGCGCTGGAGATCGGCACCGGCTCGGGTTATCAGGCCGCCGTGCTGGCCGAACTCGGCGTCAAGGTGTCGACCATCGAGATCGTCGAGCCGCTGGCCCGGGAAGCCGCGGAGCGGCTGCGGCGGCTGGGTTACGGCGGCATCGCGACGCGCATCGGCGACGGTTACCATGGCTGGCCCGAGCAGGGCCCGTTCGACGCCATCATGGTCACCGCGGCGGCAAGCCATGTGCCGCCGCCCCTGCTGCGCCAACTGAAAACCGGCGGCCGCATGGTGATCCCGGTCGGTCCGCCGTTCCAGACGCAACAACTGATGCTGGTGGAAAAGCGCGCCGACGGCACGTTGCTGACCCGCCAGTTGATGCCCGTGGTCTTCGTGCCGCTGACCGGCGGCCACGACTGAGCGCCCCATGCGCCGGAGCGCATGCCGACGGGTAGTCCCACGCGGGGAGCAGCCGGCACGCGGAGTTGGGAGGAGGGTAGTCCATTGAGCGAACGTCCTCCGCTGGCGGCCGTGGCGGTGCTCTCGGCCGCGGCGCTGGCCTACGAACTGTTGCTGCTGCGCTTGTTCGCGATCATCCAGTGGCACCTCTTCGCCTACCTGGCGATCAGCGTCGCGCTGCTCGGCATCGGCGCCGCCGGCAGCCTGGTCACGCTGGCCCGGCGCCGACTGCTGGCGGCCTGGCGGCGCAACTTCGTGCTGGCGGCGACGGGCTTCGCGATCGCCGCCGTGGCTTGTTTTGCCGTGGCCGAGCGGCTGCCCTTCAATGCCCTGGAGATCGCCTGGAATCCGCGGCAGTTCGCCGTGCTCGCAGCGATCTATGTGCTGTTGTTCCTGCCCTTCCTGAGTGCGGCCACGGCGCTGTGCATCGCCTACAGCCGCTTCGGCGGCGCGATCGCGCAACTCTACGGCGCCGATATTCTGGGCGCCGGCGTGGGCAGCCTGGGCCTCTTGGCCGCGCTGTTCTTGCTCCATCCGGCCGAGACGCTGCGCCTGATCTGCGGTCTCGGTCTGGCCGCAGCAGCCATCGCCGCTTGGCCGGCATCGCGGCGCCTGGGCAGCACCCTGGGGTTGCTCGCACTGGCCGGGCCATGGCTGCTGCCGGCGGCGGCGATCGAACTCGTCAGCTCGGACTACAAGGACCTGAGCCAGGCCTTGCGCGTCAAGGAGGCCCGCGTACTGGCGCAGCGCGTGAGTCCGCTGGGGGTCGTGACGGTGGTCGCCAGCCCCCTCGTGCCGCTGCGCCACGCGCCCGGTCTCAGCCTCAATGCCGGCGACGGACCACCGGCGCAGCTCGGGTTGTTCATCGACGGCCAGACGGCGGGGGCGGTGACGCGTTTCGATGGCGCCCTGGCGCCGCTGGCCTACCTGACCCATACCACCGCTGCGTTGCCCTATCGCCTGCTGCAGCGGCCGCGGGTGCTGGTGCTCGGCGCCGGGGCCGGCAGCGACGTGCTGCAGGCTATGGCGCATGGCGCGCGCTGGGTCGATGCGGTGGAAGCGAATAGCCAGATCACGGGCCTGGTGCAGGAAGAACTGGCGGATTTTTCCGGGCGACCCTACAGCCGTCCCGACGTGCATTTGCATGCGGCGGAGGCGCGCGGCTTCATTGCGGCGAGCCGCGACGATTTCGATCTGATCCAGCTGGCGCTGGTCGATGCCTTCGGCGTCAGTGCCGCCGGCCTCGGCGCGCTGAACGAGAGCCATCTTTACACCGTCGAGGCGCTCGACGCCTATCTCCAGCGCCTGGCGCCGGGCGGCCTGCTGGCCATCACGCGCTGGGTTTCGCTGCCGCCGCGCGACAGCCTGCGCCTGTTTGCCACCGCCATTGCGGCACTCGAACGCCGCGGCGTGGCCGAGCCGGGCCGCTCGCTGGTCATGGTCCGCGGCTGGAACACGGCCACCCTGATGCTGAAGAACGGCGCATTTTCGGCGGCCGAGATTGCCGCGGTGCGCAGCTTCTGCCGCCAGCATTCGTTCGACATCGTCCATGTCCACGGCATCGCCGCCGCCGAGGCGAACCTCTACAACGTCCAGGAGCGCGACGACTTCTTCGACGGTACTCGGGCGCTGCTGGGTCCGGCGCGCCAGGACTTCCTCGATCGCTACAAGTTCGAGCTGACGCCGGCCACCGACGACCGGCCGTATTTCTTTCATTTCTTCAAATGGTGGACGCTGCCGGAACTGCTGGACCTGCGCAGCCGCGGCGCGCTGCCGCCACTGGATTGGGGCTACCCGGTGCTGATCATGGCCTTGTGCCAGGCGGTCACGGTGAGCCTGCTGCTGATCCTGCTGCCGCTGGCCCTGGCCGACACGCGACTTGCCTTCGGCGCGGCGCCGACGGCCCTGCGCCGGCGCGTGCCGGTGTATTTCCTGGCGCTCGGCCTGGGTTTCATGGCCATCGAGATTCCCTTCCTGCAGCGCTTCAGTCTCTTCCTCAGCCATCCGCTGTATGCCGCCGCCGTGGTGCTGGCGAGCTTCCTGGTTTTCGCGGGGCTCGGCGCGCGTTTCTCGGCCCGCCTGGCGCCGGGTACGCGCTGGCCCTTTGTCGCGATCGCCGGCATTGCGCTGCTCTACGTCGTCGTGCTGCCGCCCTTGCTCGCGGCGCTGATGGGCCTGGCCCAGGCCTGGAAAATCCTGCTGACGGTCCTGCTCGTGGCGCCGCTGGCGTTTTGTCTGGGCATGCCGTTTCCGCTGGGGCTTGCCGCCGTCGCCGGACGCGCCGCGGCGCTGGTGCCCTGGGCCTGGGGCATCAATGGCTTCGCCTCGGTGGTGGCGACGCTGCTGGCGACACTCTTGGCCATACACTGGGGCCAATCGCTGGTGGTGGTGGCGGCCGTGCTGCTCTACGGCATCGCCGCCTGGCAGTTTCCGCAACAGGCGCCGGGCGATGCGCCTGGGCCAGCCTGACGGCCGCCGGCCTCAGGATTCAGCGCCGGCTGCCGCGCAGGCGGCTTGGGCGTCGGCCACGCACTGCTGCATGCGACGCCAGTGCGAGCCTTGCCAGAAGACGCGATGGCAGACATCGCGGCCGGTGAAATGCTGCTGGCTGTCGCGCACCGACGGCGGCAGGCGGTCCAGCACGGCGGCCTTGTCGATCGGGTGCAGCGGGGCGTTGCAGACCAGGCACAGGCTGAAAGGCCGGGCGCTGCGCGCCAGGTCGAGGCGGACCATGATCTCGCGCAGTTGCTCGGGCGGGTGCACGGCACGGACATAGCAGCCATGAGTAATGCTGCGCAGCTTGAGCAGATCGCGGTCGCGCGTGAGCACGATGCGCGCCTCACGGGCGGCGATCTCCGCGATCTCCCGGTCGTGGTAGCCGTTGTCATAGCGCGTATCGAAGCCGGCCATGCGCAGCAGGCGGGCCAGTCCGCCCAGATGGGCATCGGCAATGAATTGCGGCGTGCGCAGCGGCCGCTCACGGACACGCAGCAGGGGCGTGACGTCGAGGGCTTCGAACTTCGGGTAAACCGCGACGCGATCCTGGTCCCGCAGCCGGCGGTCGAAACCGACCGACTCGCCATTGACCAGGATCAGTTCGACTTCGGTATGCGGCACGCCGAGAGCCTCGATCATGTGCTTGGTGGTCGCGGCCTCGGCGCAGGCTACGCTGAACTCCCGGCGGCGGCGCGCCGGAGGCAGGAAGTCGTTGAGTTCCTCGTAGAAGTGAAATGTCGCCGTCACCATGGCCTTGCTCATCGCCTCCGTACCACCGTGACGCCGGGCTGAACCGGTGGCTTCAGCTCCGGCTCAAGCAAGCAGCGCCAACAGATCCAGCAAAAGCTTGCGCGGCAGCCGCAGGCCATGCTCCGCCGCAAGCCGCCGCGCCACCTCGTCGGCGTCGGCGGGGCGCGGACTCATGGCGCCAATGAGATTGCCGACATCCTCCGCGATCGCCCAAGGATAGATTATCCAGCGCCAGTTCACGACCTTCCGCGCGTAGTAATCGGGCAGGTAGGGTGAGACGGTCTTGTAATGCAGCACGGCGCTCCGCAGCTCGGCCGGCGCACCGCGGCTGTTCAAGTGCGCCAGCGCGACGGCAAAGGTTTCTCCGCTGTCGGCGACATCGTCCACCAGCAGCACGCGGCGTCCGCGCACATCGGCGGCGAGCGGATAGCGCACCTGCGCGCGCTTCGGTTGCCGCGCCGACTGGTAGTGTTCGATCTTGAAGCTGGTGAGATCCATCTGGCCGAGGAAATCGGACAGGAGGCGTCCGGGCACCCAGCCGCCGCGACCGATGGCGACGATGATATCGGGCCGGTAGCCGGATTCGGCGATCCCACGCGCCAGCTTGAGCGCGAGCGCGTGCACCGAATTCCAGCTGATGAGCTGGAAAGGTTCTGGTTTGCTCTGCATTCCGCTGCGCCTTCCGCTCAGCGCGAATCGCGCTCGCGCAATGCGATGCCGACCAGTTCCAGCAACACGCCGAGCACCAGCAATGCCAGACCGGTCCAGGTTTCCGGCGCGAGGAACATCGCGATGGCGCCGAACGCGACCAGCAGCAGGGCGACGGAGCGCCGGATCTTAGCGTTCTTCAGCATGGCGGCAGCCGGGATACAAGGCCTGGTCGAGAGCGATGGCATCGTCCATGGGCTCAGACCTCCTGTTTGCCGGGCGCGCGGTCAGCGCGTCCAGTGCACACGCAGCAGATTCTCGTCCGGCTTGTAGTGGAATTCAAGCGCACCCTGGTAGGCGTGATGCACTGCATCACCTATGCTGCGGGCGAGATGCACGTCGGTGGTGGTGACCGTCACGCCGTCGTCCTGCGCTTCCACTGCCATGATGCGCTTGAGCGGGTGTGTCTGCCGTTCGCGTTGCTCTTCGTGATGCACGAGGCTCATGATCTCCTCGCGGTGGGCGGCGAAGAAGGTTCCCGCCAGACTGACGAAGCCGGCCGGATAGTGGTCCTTGACGCGATGGCAGGCCGGGCAGGTTTCCCGATGCGCGTCCGGCGGAACTTCGCCCTGGAGCCAGCGTCCCTCGCGGAATATCGCGCCGCAGTCCGGGCAGACTGTCGGTTCGGGCAGCTTGCCCCTGAGCTTGTATGTATCGTGCGTCTGTTCCTGCAGCAGGCGGTCACGACGGACCGGGTGAAAACCTGGATGAGGGAGGTGGCTGTTCATGATGGTTCCTTTGTTGGTGGTTCTTCGACAACTCGCGGCACGACGTGATTTCGAGGCGGATGCGCGGTCGGCTGCGGTATTCGGTCAGGTCGAGTCTAGGTTTTGCGCCGGACCTGTAAATACCAAACGGGTGGTATTCCGGCTAATGGTTTCGGGGTATTTCCCGCAGCATGGGCGTCGTCGATAATCTGCGGCCGCGACAGACTCAGTGGGGTATTGCCATTGCGCGGTATAGTAGGTGCGCTTTCCGCTCCGTTGCTTGCGGCGGCTGGTTGCGATAGGTGCCCTGATTGCGACGCCAGAATAAGGAAACCCGTGCTATCCCGGGAAATTGCCAAGAATGCTCCCGCCGGCCGCGCCGTAACTGCGGCGACCGCGGTTCTGCCGCATCGCATTGCGAAGCTGCGGGCGGAACCGCGTCAACGCGGCGATGCCTTGCCGCAGGAGCCGAATTCATGGCTTTGAAGCCGCATCTGCCCAGGGATGGCGATGCTGCTGCCGGGTTGTCGCGCCGCGTCGACAATCTGCTGCATGAACTGCACGAACAGCGTAGCGAGCTGGAGTTGCGCAACGACGAGTTGCGCCATTCGCAGGCCGACGTGCAGACGGGACTGGAACGCTATACCGATTTATACGACCTTTCACCAGTCGGCCTGGTCACCCTGGACAGCGACGGAGCGATCGTCCGGGTGAACCTGACCGCGGCGCTGCTGCTCGGGCGGGAGCGCAGCAGGCTGATCGGCAGTCGCTTTGCGGAGTTCGCAACCGCAGCCGATCGCCCGGGGTTCCACACCTTCCTGCAGAGTGTCCATGCGGGTGAGGCGAGGCAAAGCTGCGAACTGGAACTGACGATCGACGGGCAACTGTCGCGGACCGTCCAGATCGATGCCACGCTGTCCGCCGACCGCAGGGAGTGCCGCCTGGTTGTGGCGGACATCAGCGAGCGCAAGCTCGCGGCAGCGATGCTGCTCGAATCGAGCCGGTTCAACGAGCAGGTGATCGCGAACGTGCAGGAAGGTATCGTGGTCTATGGTCCCGACCTGCGCTATCGGGTGTGGAATACGTATATGGAGATATTCACCGGAATGAAGGCCTGCGACGTTCTCGGGCGCCATCCGCGGGATGTCTTCCCTTTCCTTGAGGAGCGCGGCGTATTTGCCAACCTGGAAAGCGCCCTCGCCGGCGGTGTCGCCAAATCCGTCACCTTTCCTTTCCAGGTCAGGCAAACCGGTCGCGCCGGCTGGGCGCTGGACCGCACCGCGCCGCTGCGCAACGCCAGGGGCGAGATCATCGGCGTGATCGGCACGGTAACCGACGTCACCGAACAAAGACGTGCGCAGGAAGCCCTGACGGCCTCGACCCAATTTGTCCGCAGCCTGATCGATTCGATGCAGGATGGGTTTTCCGCAGTGGACCTCAAGGGTGTGCATCTCGACGTAAACCCGGCGCTGTGCCGCATGACCGGTTTTTCGCGCGAGGAGCTCATCGGCAGCGGCGTGCCCCATCCTTACTGGCCACCGGAGCAGTACGAGTTCATTCTTGGGGAGTTCCGCCGGGTATCGCAGGGCGAGCTGGGCGAGCTCGAATTGATCTTCATGCGCAGGAACGGCGAGCGTTTCCCGGTAATGATCACGCCCTCCGCGGTGCGCGACGGGAACGGCCAAATCGTCAGTTACGCGGCCACCGTGAAGGACGTGACCGAGCGCAAGCAGGCAGAGGAAATCCTCGCGGCTTCCCAGCGGCGCTTCCGGGACATCGTGAATACCACCGATGGCATCGTCTGGGAGGCCGACGCAAAAACCTTCGATTTCACCTTCATTAGCCGGCAGGCAGAGCGCCTGCTGGGCTATCCCGTCACGGACTGGTTGCAGCCGGGGTTCTGGGTCAGAAACCTGCATCCCGACGACAAGGAGTGGGCGCCCGAGTATTGCCTGTCCTGCACCGAGCGTATGATGCCGCACGATTTCGAATACCGCTTCATGGCGCAAGACGGCCGCACGGTCTGGCTGCACGACATTGTCACGGTGGTCGAAGAGAACGGCGCACCACGCTGGTTGCGCGGCATCATGGTGGATATCACCCACCGCAAGCAGGCCGAACAGCAGTTGCGCGAAATGGCCGAAAGCCTTGAATTCAAGGTGGCCGAGCGCACCGCGCAGTTGCGCAGGCTGTCGGCGCAGCTGGCCATGACCGAAGAGCGCGAGCGGCGCAAGCTGGCGCAGGACCTGCACGACAATCTCGGCCAGCTGCTGGCCGTCATGAAGATCAAGCTCACCTCGATATCCGCCGGCGGGCTGCAGCCCCTGATCGATCAGGTCGTCGCGCTGGTGGCCCAGGCCGACCAGGCGGCGCGCAACATCACCCAGCAGCTGAGCCCGCCGGTGCTATACACGCTCGGCCTGGTGCCGGCGCTGCAATGGCTGGCCGAGGACATCGAGCGCGTCTACGGCGTCATGGTCCATGTCGACCACGACGACTGCCGCCGGCGCCTGGTCGAGGAGGTGCAGGCGGTGCTCTACCGCGCGGCGCGCGAGCTGCTGATCAATGTCGCCAAGCACGCCGGGGTGAGGGATGCCAGCCTTTCCTGCCTGTGCAGCGACAGCCGGCTGATGTTGGTGGTGAGCGATGCCGGATGCGGTTTCGAGCCGGCGGACCATCTTGGCGCCTGGCCCGGATATCAAAGTTTCGGGCTGCGCTCGATCTACGAACGGATTGCCAACATCGGCGGCGAAATGGAAGTTGACAGCAGCCCCGGCAACGGCACCACGATCACCCTGAGCGTGCCCCATTCCATTGGCGATAAGGAGATCTGCAATGATCCGCATAATGCTTGTCGATGACCACACGATGGTAAGGGAAGCCTTGCGCGTGGTGCTGGAACAGGACAAGAGCATGGAGGTGGTGGCGGCAGTCGGCGATGGCGAGACAGCCTTGCAGTTGGCCAACGAACTGGCGCCCACCGTGGTGGTGATGGATGTTGCGCTGCCTGGGCAGTCGGGCATCGAAACCACGCGGCGCCTGCTGGCCAGGCATCCGCAGATCAAGGTGCTGGCCTTGTCCACCTACCTCGATCGGCGCATCATCCAGCAGATGCTCGATGTCGGTGCCAGCGGCTATATCGCCAAGTCGGCAGCCGGCGCCGAGCTGAAACAGGGCATACGCAACGTCGTCGCCGGCCGCAGCTACCTGTGCTCAGAGGTCGCCGCGCTGGTCGCCGACGGCCTGCGCGACCGCCACAGCGCAGGGGGGCATCCGGAGCCCAGTTCCCTGTCGCGGCGCGAAGTGCAGGTGGCCACCCTGCTGGCGGAAGGCAAGAGCGCGCCCGACATCGCGGCCGAACTGCATATCGCGCCGAGCACGGTCGACGTGCACCGGCGCAACCTGATGCGCAAGCTGGAGTTGCACAATGTGGTGGAACTGACCCGCTATGCCATTCGCACCGGCCTGGTCCTGCCCTGAGGCAAGCCTCCTCAAGGCATTCGCGCCAGATCGGGCAGGCAAGCATTACCGGGACGGCGGTTAGCAAAATACCTGTCTGCCGGTATTGCCAAGCGCTATGGCCTGAATAGAATTATCTATCGTCAAAGTTGTCCCCGCGTCGGGCGGCTTGATCTCCAGATCGTTTCGTTTTCCAGGCAGCCGCGCCGTGCGACGCGGCTCCATAGCCAAGAAAGTTCCTGAAATGCCTGCAGCCAAACCTCCCGCTACTCCCCGGGCGCTTGTTCCGATCGAAGCTGAATCCGGCACCGCCGGCCGGCGCGTGCGGCTGGCCAAGGTGCTCGCGGCCAGGCCGGCTGCGAGAATTCCGGACATGGCCGCACCACTGCCAAGCAAGGCGCAGCAGCATAAATCCGCATCGAAACGCTACAAGCTTCCCGATGACGAAAATGCGCAGCTCGGCGCACTCAAGCAACGCCTGCAGGCGCTGGGTGCGGACGTCAAGAAAAGCCAGTTGCTGCGCGCTGGTCTGGCGCTGCTGGTCGCCATGAACGACGCTCAACTGACGCAGGCGATGGCGAACATCGGCATCGTCAAGGCTGCATGCCAGCCGCAGCGGGTCAGCTAGAGATTGGCCGGCGAGACAGGCGCGGAGCGCGCGATGGCACAACGGATTCCACTACTCAATGAAATCGTCGGCCTGCCGGCGGCGACTGCGCTGGCGGATGTCGCCTGCGCCAGCGAAAGGCGCTTCCAGCTACTGATCGACCAGGCTTCGCGCGGCGATCCGGATGCCCAGCGCGAGGTGGTCAGGCTGCGGCTGGCTTATCTGAACTGGGCCTACGGCCACCAGATACCCAGGCAACTTTCGGCACGCCCTTACGAAACCCGGGTGTAAAAAACCGCCCCCATGGATTTTCCATGGGGGCGGTTTGAAAGTTGGCGCTGGCCATACGCCAAATGCGCGCCAGACTTGCCGAGAATCGCGTGAGCCTTCCTCGTTACGCGATCATCGCATCCATCTTGGGCGGCGGGGCTCTGCATCGGGACGGCGGCATCGTGCCGTCGCCGGGGGGGAAGGCTTCGTGCTACGATAATTTCATCAAGCGACTGGGTTGATCCCCATGCCAAAGCTGTACGAGTATTTTGGTTTGATCGTCATGTTCTACGCAAACGAACACGACCCCGTCCATGTTCATGGCAAGTGCCAGGGGCGCGAATCCCGCGCCGAGATAGTCGTCGTCAACGGCATCGTTACAACGATCCGCTACAGCGGCGTGGTTGGGCGGCTGCCGCTGGAGACGAACGAAATGCGATACTTCGAGGAAGTCGTTGGCGCGCGGGCTGACGATATCGTCGCCAAGTGGATCGACTTCTTTGTGCTTCACAAACCTGTCAAGTCGGAGCGCATCACGAGGAGACTGAAATGAACCCTAGCGTCATCAATATCATTACCGCCGAGCCGGCCGGTGATTGCCGGATTCGACTGACTTTCGACGATGGCAAGGTGCAACTGGTCGACTTCAAGCCTTTCCTTCAGCGCTCGCAACATCCCGAAATTCGCGCCTATCTCGATGAGGCACGCTTCGCTGCCTTTCGCATCGAGTATGGCGAACTGGTGTGGGGCGACTATGAGCTGTGTTTTCCGTTGATCGACCTGTATCGAAACCAGTTGGACAAGGGCGTGGCGCTGGAGGCGGCGTGAGGCATGCCCCCAGCGGGCTGACTGCTGTTCCATGATGAAGAGCGCCACCGACGATTTCCCGTCGAGGGCGTTGTCAAGGGTCGGCACTGATGGTACGGCGCCTGCACCGTCACCGCTGATACAACACGCGGCAGGTCAACGAATCCGGCCTTCGACAAGAAAATCAGCGGTGAGGTATTGACGACCGCCGCATCAGCCACGCGCCAACTCCTATTGATGGTGTTCGTTATGGATTTCAGCTTCGCGGCGAAAATCGTCAGCGGAGTTGTCCAGCAGCGTCGCGCCACGCTGCATGGCGTCGAGCAGGAAAGTGGTGCGCAGGACACCAAGCCAACTCGCCGCGACGCCGGAAGTGATGGCACCGTCGCGGAACAGGTTGAGAGCCGCCTCGCGCTTGACGCGCTCGGCGAACTGCTCGGCGTTTGTGTGCAGGCCGATCAGCAGTTAGGGCGGGCATTCGATCTCGACGATGTTGCGTATGGCGGTGCTCCTTGTGTCGCCTGATCTGAATACTAGCTTTGCCCATCTTGCTGCGCGGCAAGCTGCTCGGCTGTTACGTGATCAAACAATACGCGAGCCTGCAGACTATGGAAACCCGGTCCATTGATGCGCATTCTGCGTACCGTGTTGGATTCGCCGGTAAACTCGGTCTGTCGGCGCGTCCAGCCCAGCATATAGAGACCGCTGTCGGTTTCTCTCGCCGCATCCAAGGCCCGTTCTTCTTGGTGCAGCAGCAACAGCAACGTAAATGGTCGTGCCGCATGCTCATGTAGTCGCAATAGTGTGGCGAGAAAGCGCGTCAGTTCACGGAATGTTGGCTGGTCCATCTCCTGAGCGGGATCGTCGAGTAGGAGCCAGGCATGCCGGAAGCGGCTGTCTACCATGAAGCGGGTAAAGGTCCACGCCAAGCCAAGGACGTGTTGCTCGGCGTTGTTCAATAAGTAGCGGACAAGGGTATTTTCGCCCGCTGTCAGATAAACGCGCTGGTCGCCACGCCGAATCTCCAGTTGAAAGCTGGGGCGTGCAGGCAGGAGCCATGGCGCGCTGGTCAGGTTGGCGGCAATCTCCCACCAGACCCGCTCCAAAGTATTTGGCAAGTGCGCGGTAATAATGCGCTGCGTCAAGTCCTGAAATGACTTCCTGACGGATTCCCAAGCGTCCGGTTCGTCACCGATCTGATCGGCTTCCCGCCACTTTGTTGCAATGGCCGTGGAAACGTCCGCAAGTACCTTGGCTTGCCCATCATGGTTCAATTCTGTCGGCTCTGCTGGCGGTGTTGCCATATGGGCAAGCATGCGCTCGACAACGCCGCGTCTTTCCGGTATTCCCAGCCAAGCGCTTGCATCGAATGGCTGGCCGACCACACGGGACAGAATATCGTTCAAGCGATTGCGTGTCGGCTCAGGTACCGGGCACTGGTTCTGGCCGAGCGCCTTGAGCTGTGCTTCGATGGCACGGATTTCCTGCGAGCGCGTCTGGTATTCCGCGCGAATCTCTCCAAGCTTGACCTCAACCTCGTCGTGCAGTTCCTGTGCCACCTTGCGGATACCGCCACGATCCGTAAGTTGGGTGGCGCAGGTAGGACACGTGTCGGGATGATCTTTTTCCCATAAGGCGACGTACTGGAGCGTCGATACCAAGTGCTCAAGCCTTTTGCGCGCTGCCTGACCTTGTGCCTCGATCTTGTTTCTCGCTTCCAGCGTCTCGGCCAGTCGGAGGTTTAGTGGCGCGGCAGAGGAACCGGGTTCGCTGCTCGCAGGGGCAGCGGGGCGAGCGAGCCATTCGCCCCAAGCGCGAGCTGCTTGCAACAGATCGGGTAATTCGCCAGAGAGATCAGTGGTCTGCTCATTCAATGATTGCAACAAGGTGCGTGTTTGCACAAGGCGTGTCGCGAAGCTGGTAACGAACGGGCGGAGAGCGTCTGCCATGCTTTTTTCGTTGGTGCTAATCAGGGCGGCCAAGCGGGCAAGCATCTCGCCTTGGGAACGCAAGGCATTGTCTGTGTCTTCCCATTCTGCAAGCACGGTTTCCGCAATGCGGCCTTCATTGCCGCCGAGCTTTGAGTGCACACGCAAATAGTCGAGAAGGCCGGCTGCGGGTCTAGCTAGTGCCTCGGCAAGCTTGCGTTCCCCTATGCGGGCGAAAATGGTATCTCGCTTCTTGGTAATGGCGTTGAGGCCGAAGTCCTTGTTGAAGGCACTACGCTTGGCGTGGGCCGCGTCGTAGCCGTTGTCGAGGTGATTGGACAGTTCGCGTGAGAGGGTCGAGAAACTGCTGGCGACACGCGCAGCCAGTTCGGCGGACGACAGCCGTGCGAATTCCCTGCTTTCCTCCTGATCGCCAACAGCGCCCTCGATACGCGCTATGGCTGCGTTGGCTTCGTCCAGGTTTCCCACCAGCCGCTGACTGACCGGCAACATGCCGTGGGGGGCGATGGCGATCCGCGGCTCCGCCCCACGCCCACTCCCGTTCTTCGGGGACAAGTAATTTTGCACATATCCCTTGGCCGACTTTTCCTTAACTACATCCTTGTTATCCAGAAAGCTTTGGAATCTGGTCGACGAACCCTCTGTGGCGATGGATATAGCCTCGGCCAAGGATGTCTTGCCGGTACCGTTGGGACCGAAGACGATCCATGTACGCGCTTTGTGGTTGCCGCCGCGCCCAGGCGAGCCATCCAGTTTCAGGCGGCCAATCGAGCGAAAATTCTCGATCTCGATGCTCTTCAATTCCGTGGGAGTTTGCTGTGTCGGAGAGGCTCGCCCTGCCGCATAGGCATCGGCTTTTCGCTCAATCTCCTCGGCGATGGCCATTTCTGTCGGACGACTGAACCCATTGGCAAAGCCTGCCAGTGCACCGCGAACGTCCTCATCGGCACTTTTCCAGTTCTCCACTTCCAATGCGCCGAGGGCAAAGACTTGCCGTGTGGACAAGAGAAGACGGGGCAGGCCATGGCGATCGAGGGCTGCCCGAACGCTCTCGCCGTTTCCCAAAAAGATGGCGTCGACCGCAACTTCGTCGAAGGCACCACTCTGCTGTCGCGCAAGCATGATGGCGTCTCGCCACTTTGAATCGAAGTTTGTCGGGACAAGCCAATGCAGGCAAACGCGCCAAGTGCCCAGAGGGTCGTCGCGCGTATCGTCAGGGCTTTCACTACCGCTATATCGTGGCAACAATTGGGAGCGTAACTTCAGTGCCAAATTGATGTCTTCTGCCACTTGCTCGGTGACAGACGTAGCGTTCTCGGCGAGCGGAAGCAGATATAGAAGGAGTCCGATTTCACCATCTTCGACCACTCCGGCCGCTCGTTGACCGGCTGTCGCCGAATCGGTCAGGCTGTCACGGGAAACAACCCGCCAACGGGGGCCGCTATCTTGGTTGAAGCCGATGCATGCAGACGCGTAGCGGTCAATCAGCCATTGCTGGCAGTCGGAGAGGAGCGTGTTCATTTGGCCTCCTTCAGTTGATCGAGTGTGATGAGGGAATAGATGCCTGGCGTGTTGCCTGTTTCTGAAACGGCGCCGAGTCGGGCGACCGGAAAGTGACGGGCCAAGCCAGATGCATAAGCCTGAGCTAGTGCCTCGGCTTGCTGGGCAAGCAATTGGCGATGATCGCCGAGGGAGCCCAGCAATAGTATTTGCACTTGGTCAATCCCAGCGAATTCTGGCTGTCGACGCCAATCTTCCAAGAGGGGCTTTATTGCGGCAAGAGTATTGGCCGGCATCGAAGCATCCGCGCCAAAGGGCAGCGGGACCACGAGGTGGCGTGCCGACGGGCGCCAAAGTGCACCGGGGAAATGCTTGAAGCACCAGACATTGCCCTGTGCCGCCGAGCATAAGAGCCTAACGGCGGCGGCCAAGTCTGGCCGGTTGCTAAATGGGTCGCCATCTCCATAAGTTTCGAAAGGAACGTGCCAGTCACGCGGGCCGAGGGGGATGTGATGGGGCGCGATCCCATAGAAGATCGTGATACCGGAGATGGCGCAAAGTCGACTCCAGGTTGGCAGGAAGTCGTCGAAGAAGGACAAGAGAGTGTCGTCGTGAGATGGGTTTGGCGCGTTTAGCTCGGCGGTGATCGCGTCCAGACTCGGCAGTTGATCCGACAACCGTCCGTCGGCCGCCACCTTACGCAATTGCGTGAGCACGTATCGCGCGTAGATCCACGCGAACAGGCGGTCGGTACCACGATGATCAGCGACCTTGATGAATGCGCCGTCCTTGCTCGCGGTAAATAGCTTGGCAAAATGATCGTGTTGCCAATCGCGATCTATTACCGAAAGCCGATCGGTTGAACTCTTGTCGAGATCATCGACGACCTCTTCCAGTCTCCTGCAAAAATAAGGCTCAGATCCACGCCAGCCCGCTACCAGTAGTGGCCGACCCTTGAGTTCGCTGCGAATGTAGTTATCGACGTCGCTATTGACATGGCCATTCTCGGTCTCGATATCCGAACGAGTAGCGATGAAGACCGGCTCCTGCGTTGGATTTGTTTCCAGTGCCCGATCAAGATCGCGTCGGCAGCCGTGGGGCTTGAATATTCGAAAAACGTCACTCGCGTTCGCTGAGCCTTGAGTATTGTGTCCGACGACTACTGCGTAGCGGGTTATCTTTCCAGGCCGGCTTCCCATGGGAGCATTCTGCGAGATGCCGATGGCCTCGAATGCTGCCTCCAGGAAACAATCCCAGTTGAAACAGAGGATGCCCGCCAAGCGCTGGTCGGCAGCCAAACGTACGATCATGCGATGCCGGATGTAGTTGCGTCCAAGAGGAAGCTCTACTCGACCCAACCAACGGTCATCGTTGAATAGCGTCAACCAGCGGGCTAGACCAAAACGCAAATGCTCGTCAATTGACGGAGACTTTTTCAGCTCAGCGAGTTTTGCTTCTGCGGCACAATAGAGACACTGGTGCGGATTTTTGTCAGTGGGCTTGAAGCATGGATCCGGATTGGCGCAAGCTACAGTTTTCTCCAATGGGAGTCCATCAAGTATTTTGGTCACATCAATTTCCTCAAGCGACAGACCGGCGCCCATCACGAGGAGTGGGGGATGGATGCCGGAAACGACAGAGGGAAATGCGTGAGGTATGACCATGAATGTCATTGTAATGGAAGCGGACGAGGCGCTGTTTTCCAGACGATGAAGAGGATCTTCGGACAAGGCGTTCGCTGCCGGCTGCTGATGCGAAGGCTGGGGTCCGCAAGTCTGGCTGCGGATGCGTACAAAGCTATCAAGAAAAACGCCCCCATGGATTTCTCCACGGGGGCGTTTTGAAAGTTGGCGCTGGCGATACGGCGAATTTTTGCCGATGCGCGCCGCTTACACCGTCACCGTATCCGCCACTTCCTTGAACTCGGCGATCTGGTCGAAGTTCATGTAGCGATAAACGTCGGCGGCCTTGGCGTTCACCGTCTGGACCTGCTCCATGTACTCGGCCACGGTCGGGATCTTGCCCATCAGCGCCGTCACCGCCGCTAGTTCTGCCGAGCTTAGATAAACGCGGGTGTCGATGCCGAGCCGGTTGGGGAAGTTGCGCGTCGAAGTCGACACCGCGGTGCTGCCCTTCCTGATCTGCGCCTGGTTGCCCATGCACAGGCTGCAGCCGGGCATTTCCATGCGCGCGCCGGACTTGCCGAGGATGGCGTAGTAGCCTTCCTCGTTGAGGATCATGGCGTCCATCTTGGTCGGCGGGGCGATCCACAGCCGCGTCGGGATGTCGGTCTTGCCTTCGAGCACCTTGCCGGCGGCGCGGAAGTGGCCGATGTTGGTCATGCAACTGCCGATGAAGACTTCGTCGATCTTCTCGCCGGCGACTTCGGAGAGCAGCTTGACGTCATCCGGATCGTTGGGGCAGGCCAAGATCGGTTCCTTGACGTCGGCCAGGTCGATCTCGATCACGGCGGCGTACTCGGCATCGGCGTCGGGCTGGAGCAGGGTGCCCTTGGCGATCCAGTTCTCCATGGCCTTGACGCGGCGGCCCAGCGCGCGCTTGTCCTCGTAGCCTTCGGCGATCATCCACTTCATCAGGGTGATGTTGGAGCGCATGTACTCGACGATCGGCTCCTTGTTCAGGCGCACGGCGCAGCCGGCGGCGGAGCGCTCGGCGGACGCATCGGTCAGTTCGAAGGCCTGTTCCACCTTGAGGTCGGGCAGGCCTTCGATTTCGAGGATGCGGCCGGAGAAGATGTTCTTCTTGCCCTGCTTGGCGACGGTCAACAGACCTTGCTTGATGGCGTAGAAGGGAATTGCATTGACCAGGTCGCGCAGCGTGATGCCGCGCTTGCCGGCCTCCGCGAGCGAGCCCTTGAAGCGCACCAGCACGGATTCGGGCATATCCAGCGGCATCACGCCGGTGGCGGCGGCGAAGGCAACCAGGCCCGAGCCTGCGGGAAAGCTGATGCCAATCGGGAAGCGGGTGTGGCTGTCGCCGCCCGTGCCCACCGTGTCGGGCAGCAACATGCGGTTCAGCCAGCTGTGGATGATGCCGTCGCCAGGCCGCAGGCTGATGCCCCCGCGGTTGCTCATGAACTCGGGCAGTTCATGGTGCATCTTGACGTCTACTTTCTTCGGGTAGGCTGCCGTGTGGCAGAAGCTCTGCATCACGAGGTCGGCGCTGAATCCCAGGCAGGCCAGGTCCTTGAGCTCGTCGCGCGTCATCGGGCCGGTGGTGTCCTGCGAGCCAACTGAGGTCATGCGCGGCTCGCAATACGTTCCGGGGCGCACGCCCCGGCCATCGGACAGGCCACAGGCGCGTCCGACCATCTTCTGCGCGAGCGTGTAGCCGTGCGTGGATTCGGCCGGCGGCGTGGGCAGGCGGAACAGCGTGGAAGGCGGCAGGCCCAGCGCCTCGCGCGCCTTGGCCGTCAGGCCGCGGCCGATGATCAGGGGAATGCGCCCGCCGGCGCGCACTTCGTCGAACAACACATCGCTCTTGAGCTTGAACTCGGCAATGACCTTGCCGTCTTTCAGGGCGCGCCCTTCGTAGGGCCGCAGCTCGACCTCATCGCCCATGTTCATCTGGCTGACGTCCAGCTCGATCGGCAGCGCGCCGGCGTCTTCCATGGTGTTGTAGAAGATGGGGGCGATCTTGCCGCCCAGGCACACGCCGCCGAAGCGCTTGTTGGGCACAAAAGGAATGTCTTCGCCGGTGAACCACAGCACCGAATTGGTGGCCGACTTGCGGCTCGAACCCGTGCCCACCACGTCGCCGACGTAGGCCACCAGATTACCCTTGGCGCGCAGTGCTTCCATCAGCTTGACCGGACCGCGCTTGCCTTCTTCCTCGGGGACGATGCCAGGGCGCGGGTTCTTGTGCATGGCCAGCGCATGCAGCGGGATGTCGGGCCGGCTCCAGGCGTCAGGCGCGGGCGACAGGTCATCCGTGTTGATTTCGCCCGCCACCTTGAAAATGCTCACGGTGATGCTCTGCGGCACTTCGGGACGGCTGGTGAACCACTCGGCGTCGGCCCAGCTTTGCAGCACGGCCTTGGCGTTCTCGTTGCCCTTGTCGGCCTTTTCCTTGACGTCATGGAACTGGTCGAACATCAGGAGCGTCTTCTTTAGGCCCTCGGCCGCGACCTTGCCCACTTCGGCGTCGTCCAGCAGGTCCACCAGCGGGCCTATGTTGTAGCCACCCAGCATGGTGCCCAGCAGCTCGGTGGCCTTTTCGCGGCTGATGGCCAGACACTTTTCGGTGCCGTGCGCCACAGCTGCAAGGTAGCTGGCCTTGACCTTGGCCGCGTCGTCCACGCCGGCCGGGACACGGTTGGAGATCAGGTTGACCAGGAAGTCCGCTTCGCCGGTCGACACGTTCTTGAGCAGGTCGGTCAGCTCGCTGGTCTGTTTGGCCGACAGGGGAAGCGGCGGGATGCCAAGCGCGGCGCGTTCGGCAACATGTTCAACATAGGCTTGCAGCATGGTTTTCTCCGTACAAAATCAAAATGGCGTCGTTGTGGCCCGTATCAAGGCGCCTGCCTGGGCGCCACCGGCGGCAGGGGCTCGAGGATGCTGGGCAGGGGGTTGGCTTTCAGCTTCTCGGCGTAGGTCAGCTGTTGCGGGCTCTGGCATTCATCGGCCAGGCGCTGGCCCATCTTCTGGCTCATGAGCATGGATTTGTTGCCCAGTTGCAGCCACATCGCGCCACGCACGGGGTCTTCCAGGCGGATGGCGCCGGTGCGGCTTTCCACGGGGTGCATGCGGAAGCGGTGGCCGCGGGTGATGACCATGAACATGCCGTTACGCCGCATCGGGGTGATTCTCACGCTGGCTCCGAGTTCGCAGGGAATCTCGCCCACATACACTTTCTGTGCCATCTCGAGGTCGGCCTCTGTGAATGTGATGTTGGGGTCGTCGTCGATCTCGGTCGATTCCTCGACCGCCTTCTGGGCCGAGGGCGCGAGCTTGGGATTGCGGCCGGGCGCGGGCGCCTTGGCAGCGGGCTTGGTGGCGGCGGGTTTGGCAGCCGCAGGCTTTCCCGGCGCGGCGGTCTGGGCAAACGCCAACGCCGGCAGCGTGGCGATCAGCAGGGTAGCGATGAGGGATTTCATGGATGTCTCCGTTTATTTGGATTGATCAGGACTGGAACCAGCCCTGCACTTCTTCGGGGAGTTTCCTTCCGGTCCGGTGAGCCCTCTCCAGCACCTGCCAGTAATAGCGGTAGCTCGCCCTGTCCTCCAGCTTGCCGTCGTGGCTGATCGGCGCCCAGCTTGCACGGACGGCGGCACTTGTAATTTTCGAAGCTGTATCTATCTCACGCTCGCTGGGGGCGAACGCTTCCAGGATGGGCCGGATCTGGTCCGGGTGGATGCTCCACATGCGTGTGTAACCCAGCTCACAGGACGCACGTCGCGCAGCGCTGCGCATGACGTCCGGCCTTTTGAACTCAGTAACCACGCAGTGCGAAGGCACCTTGCCGTGCGCGTGGCAGGCAGAGGAGATTTCCAGTTTGGCACGCAGCACCAGTGGGTGGGTGAACTGGCCGTCGGCGCCCATGCCTTCGGACGCAATGGCGCCGCCGTGGGCCGAGACAAAGTCCATCAGCCCGAAGCTGATCGTCTGCACGCGCGGGTGCGCGGCAATCTCGAAAGCGCGGTGCACGGAGGCGGGTGATTCGATGAGCACATGCAGCGGCAGGTCTTTGGCATGGGCCGCGTCCAGCGCCTTGGCGGCGCGGTCCACATCGGCCACTGTCTCCACCTTGGGCAGCATGATGTGGCAAAGCCTTTGCCCCGCTTTGCCGGCAATGGTGGCGATGTCCTGCTCGAAAGCAGGATGGTCCACCGCATGCACCCGCACCGCGATCCGGGCCCTGTCCCCGGCGGTCGTGGCCAGCGCGACCACCAGGGCCGCGTGGTCTGCCTCACCGCCGACCGGCGCGCCGTCTTCGCAATCGAGCGTGACGTCGAACACGCAGGCGCCGAACTCCTGGGTCATCTCGGCCTGCAATTGCAGGCTTTTTCTCATGCGCGCCTCGACGCCACTGTAATGGTCACACACCGGCAACACTGCGGCACTGCCCGCCTGCGCCCCCAGAAGGACTGTGCGTGGGTGTGGACCTGCGCTCATCTGCGGCGCGCTCAGAGCAGGTGCGCGACGCCGGCTTGCTCGTCGGTCAGTTCCTTGAGGGTCTTGTCGATGCGTTCCTGGCTGAAGGCATCGATCTCCAGGCCCTTGACGATCTCGTACTTGCCGTCCTTGGTGGTCACGGGGAACCCGAACATCACGTCCTTGGGAATGCCATAGTCGCCGTTGGACGGCACGCCCATGGTGACCCACTTGCCGTTGGTGCCCAGCGCCCAGTCGCGCATGTGGTCGATCGCGGCGTTGGCGGCCGAGGCGGCCGACGACAGGCCGCGTGCCTCGATGATGGCGGCGCCGCGCTTGCCCACGGTGGGCAGGAAGGTGTCGGCATTCCAGACCTGGTCGTTGATCAGGTCCTTGATGCCCTTTCCACCCGCGGTGGCAAAGCGATAGTCGGCGTACATGGTGGGCGAGTGGTTACCCCAGACGGCCATCTTCTCGATGTCGCCGACGGCAACGCCGGTCTTGGCGGCAACCTGCGACAGCGCGCGGTTATGGTCCAGGCGAAGCATGGCGGTGAAATTCTCGCGCGGCAGGCCCGGGGCGCTCTTCATGGCGATGTACGCGTTGGTGTTGGCGGGGTTGCCGACCACCAGCACCTTGACGTTGCGGCTGGCCACAGCGTCCAGCGCCTTGCCCTGCGCCGTGAAGATGGCGCCGTTGACGGCCAGCAACTCGGCCCGTTCCATTCCGGGGCCGCGCGGGCGCGAACCGACCAGCAGGGCGTAGTCCGCGTCCTTGAAAGCGACCATCGGGTCGCCGGTGGGGACGACGCCGGCCAGCAGCGGGAAGGCGCAGTCTTCCAGTTCCATGATTACGCCCTTGAGCGCCTTTTGCGCTTTCTCGTCGGGGATTTCCAGCAATTGCAGGATGACGGGCTGGTCCTTGCCCAGCATTTCGCCGGAAGCGATGCGAAACAGCAGGGCGTAGCCGATTTGGCCGGCGGCGCCGGTGACGGCAACGCGAACGGGCTTCTTGCTCATGGGGAGATCTCCGAAAGGAAGGTTGCGGAAGGTTAAAAACAGTGCAAAGCTGCGGTGCCCCGGGGGCAAAACGCGGCCGAAAACAGCCCCTGAGTTTACCCGCGAAAACCCTATGCAGTCAATTTGTCTTATGTCTTATATAAGATATGATTCGCCATCCTTCCCATGGCATCCACGCCCCTACTTTCCACTGACAACGCAGGCAGCCTGGCAGACGCGCAGGCGCCGGCGTTCAGCCCGCTTTAC
>JAUYSD010000079.1 GCA_030696505.1 Sulfuritalea sp.
CCGCTGCTGTTCATGCTGTTCACGGCGCAGGCTTTTCCGGTCGAACACAGCATGCACCTGGCGCTCGGCACTTCTATGGCAACCATCGTGTTCACCTCGATCGCCAGCATGCGCGCCCATCATCGGCACGGCGCCGTGCGCTGGGACATCGTGAAAAGTTTCGCGCCGGGATTGGTGATCGGCACCCTGTCCGGTTCCTTCATCGCCACCTGGGTGCCAACCCGGCCGCTGGCAATGGTATTCACCGCGATCGTGTATTACGCCGCGCTGCAGATGATGCTGGACTTCAAGCCCAAGCCGCACCGCCAGTTGCCGGGAACCGTGGGCATGGCCATCGCCGGCACGCTGTTCGGCGTGGTGTCGAGCCTGGTCGCCGCCGGCGGCGGTTTCCTGACGATACCCTTCATGGTGTTCTGCAACGTGGTGATCCACCATGCCGTCGGCACCTCGGCGGCGCTGGGTTTCCCGATCGCGGTGGCCGGCACCGTCGGCTACATCCTGAGCGGCATCAAGACCACTGGCCTGCCGGATTTCTCGCTCGGTTATGTCTATCTGCCGGCCTTCGTCGGCGTGGTCGCCGTCAGCTTCCTGATGGCCCCGGTCGGCGCCAGGCTGGCGCACAAGCTGCCGGTGAAGCAGCTCAAGCGCGCCTTCGGCGGTTTCCTCGCGCTGCTGGCGAGCAAGATGCTGCACGGCCTGCTGACCGGCTGAAGCGCGCTCCAGCCGGGGGTTGCCGCAACGCCGGAACTACGGCCGGACCACGGTCCAGCCCTGTTTGCTCTTCTCGACGATCTCGATGATGCCGGCCTTCACATAACCGATCTTCGGATGCATGTCGGCCGCCACCAGCTTCTGTCCCTTCATGGTGTTCTGGCACATCGAGACGCTGGCGCCGCTGGCCAGCGTGTCGTCGATGCGGTTGGCCAGCGGCGAATCGAACTTGACCAAGCCCGAACCATTGCCGAAGACCACCAGCTCGATGTCGACCTTGTCCTTGCCGTATTCCGCCTGGATGTTCTTGACGACGTTCAGCGCCTGGTTCCAGGTTTTGGTATCGCTGTCGCTGACCTGGATCACGATGCCCTGTTTGGCCGGCTCCGCAATCGCTGCCGGGGCCGCGGCCACGAGCATGGTTCCGGCAAGTGCCAGCTGCACGAATGTTCTGCGAATCATGGTGACTCCTCTCTGTGTGGATGAATGAAACTGTTTTTTGAACTTTGCTTACCCCGGTAGCCCGATGGCCGCAGCTATAAGACGCTTTGGGGGGGCGATTTATTCCCTGCGGCCGCTGCTGGCGAGGGAATAAATCTGCCGTATGCTGCGTCTTATGGAGACAGGAGGTAGCACCGCATGAAGTGGCTGCAGTCGAGGGAACAGCGCGAGCTGGTGGAACAGATCAAGGATAGCCGCCTGCGGCTGTATCGCCTCGCCTTCGCCTGGTGCCACGACGCGGGCCTGGCCGACGACCTGGCCCAGGAAACCTTGACACGCGGACTTTCCAGGCTCGATCAGCTGCGCGACTCGGCGCGCCTCATGGGTTGGTTGTTCGCGATTCTCAATCGCTGCTGGATCGACCACCTGCGCGGCCGGCGCGAGGACTTCGACGACGAGATGCTCGCCGAACTGCCGTCGGATCTGCCGGGGCCGGACAGCCATGTCGAACGCCAGGAAACGGTGAGCCGGGTGCGCACCGCAATCGCGGCCCTGCCGCTGGGGCAGCGCCAGGTGGTCACCCTGGTCGACCTGGAGGACTTCTCCTATGCCGAGGTTGCCGAAATTCTGGCGATACCGATCGGCACCGTGATGAGCCGCCTGTGCCGCGCGCGCGCTTCGCTGAAGGAACTCCTGCTGGAACCGCCGGTGGCGCAAAGACACCTGAGGAGCGTGAAATGAACCAGCCCAGGGATTTTTCCGACGAGCGCCTGAATGCCTTCGTCGACAACCAGCTCGGTGTTCAGGAGTGCGACGAGATTCTCGCCGCGATCGCCAACGACGCCGATCTCGGCCAGCGGCTGTGCGCCCTGCGCTCCGCCAAGGAACTGGTACGCCATGCCTATGGCAATGTGCCGCCCGCGCGCCACAGGCTGGATCGCCGCCTGCCGGTCTGGTGCGGCGCACTCGCCGCCAGCATCACCCTGATCGTCGGCGTATTGGCCGGCTGGCTGGGGCACCAGGCGACGGCCACCGCCGAAGCGCCCGGCGCGGCGACCAGTTGGGCCGGCCGCGTCTTTGCGGCGGAACCCGGCCGCATCCTGATCCATCTGGACAGTTCGCAATCGGAGCAAATGGACGCCGCGCTGGACCTGGCGGAAGCCTATCTGGCCAAGGCCAGCGACGCCCGCATCGAAATCATCGCCAATCACCGCGGCCTGGAACTGCTGCGGGTGGATACCACGCCCTATGCGGAACGCATCGCAGGACTCAAGGCGCAGCATGCGCGCGTCGGCTTCGTCGCCTGCGGGCAGACCATCGCGCGCCTGCAAGGCGTCGGCGTGGACGTCGAGCTGGTGCCCGAAACGACGGTGGCCAGGACCGCGATCGAGCATGTCGCCGAGCGCGTACAGCAGGGCTGGACCTACCTCAAGATCTGAGCCCGGCTCCCTCAGGCAGGGCGCACGGTGGTCGCGTCCTGTCCGAACAGCACGCGTTTCGCTTCCTCGGTCACCACCGGCGCCGGGTTGATCTGCTGCGCCAGCGCATAGGCGCGCAACGTCGCCGGGCGCTCGCGGATCGCCGCGAACCAGCGCTTGAGTTCGGGAAAGTCGTCGAGATTCTGGCGCTGCCGTTGGTGCGGCACGATCCACGGGTAGCAGGCCATGTCGGCGATCGAATAGTCGCCGGCGATGAACTCGCGGCCGGCCAGGTGCTTGTTCAGCACCGCATACAGCCGCGCCGTCTCCTTGACGTAGCGCTCGATGGCATAGGGAATCGGCTCCGGCGCGTACTGCGTGAAGTGATGGTTCTGCCCCGCCATCGGGCCGAGGCCGCCCATCTGCCAGAACAGCCACTGCAGGGTTTCGTTGCGAGCGCGCAAGTCCGGCGCGATGAACTGCCCGGTCTTGTCGGCCAGGTAGAGCAGGATGGCGCCCGACTCGAACACCGGTATCGGCGCGCCGCCATCGGCCGGCGCGTGGTCGACGATGGCCGGTATCCGGTTGTTGGGCGAGATCCGCAGGAAGTCCGCGGCGAACTGCTCGCCCTTGCCGATGTTGATCGGCAGGATGCGGTAAGGCAGGCCGGTCTCTTCGAGGAACAGGGTGATCTTGTGGCCGTTGGGCGTGGTCCAGTAGTAGAGGTCGATCATGACGATGGCTCCTTTGAATTTTGCGGCAGGCCTGGCACGAGGAGGCGCCGACTCAAGGCTGGTTGTGCGTTCCCGAGCGCACCGCGAGAAAGACTTCCCTGAGGAACAGGCCCAGCGCCGCGATCATCGCCAGCATCGCGGCGATGAACAGGGCCGCCACGCTGCGCGCGAGGTCGACACCGAGCAGGGCGCCGAGGAAGGCCCCGGCCACCACCAGGCAGACCAGCAGGGCGGAGAGCACGGCACCGAAAATCGCGTAATACACCAGGCGGCTGCGCCGCACCAGCATGCGGATTTCCCGTCGTCCGCTTTCCGCGTCCTCCGCCACGCGAGTGGGCAAGCGTTCCTGCACCACGCGGCGGCGATCGACGATGCGCCCCAGGCGCGTATTCAGCGCATTGATCATGGTCGCGATCGCCGTCAGCAGGAAGACCGGCGCGACGGCGAGCTGGATGACGCGGGTGATGTCGGTGAGAGAGTTGTCCATGGCAGCGACGGTGTCCGATAGGCGCAAACGCGCATCAGAACAGATTGTAGCCGGGCGTGCATGCGCTACTATCTGGCGGCCACGCCTGCTGCTTCGCCACGACCCCAAGGAAACACCGCGAGATGTTTCGCCTTGCCGCCGCCCTGCTGATATTTGCCTGCGCCGCCAGCCAGGCTCAGGACACCGCTCGCCGCGACGGCCTGGTGGCCGTCTGCGTCGGTTGCCATGGCGCCGCGGGGATTGCCAGTGCGGAGGAGATCCCTTCGATCGCCGGACAGAACGAAGCCTATCTTTACGAATCCCTCAAGAATTTCAAGGAGGGCAACCGGCCCTCGCCGCAAATGCGCGGCATCGCGCGCGAGCTGGGCGATGACGAAATGCGCCAGCTGGCACACTATTTTGCCCATCAGCCCTACGTGCGCAGCGTGCAGCCGGCGGACCCCGCCCGCACGGCGCGCGGCAAGGAAGTGTACGTCCGCCTGTGCCAGCTCTGCCATCTCGACGACGGCAAGTCGACCACCTACGCCGACTACCCATTGCTGGCCGGGCAATCGCTGCCCTACATGCTCAAGGAAATCAAACTGATCCTCGACAAGCGGCGCCGCGTCGAGATCATCAAGCACGAAATGCTGGAACTGGTCTCACGCCCGCAGATCGAGGATGCGATCCATTTTTTCGCAGGCCAGCGCGTCGCACCGGACCAGGTCAGCAACACTGCAACGCATCCCGGCAAGCGGACCAAGCACGGTCGTTTCCGTGCGGAGCTGCAAGCGGCGCCCGACGACTGAAGGCGTCAGCGCCCCGTCTCCGTCAATAGCCGTTCGATCTGCGCGTCCTTGTCCTGCCACAGCTGCTGCACCCATTTGGCAAACGCTTCACGCGTCGCCGCGTCGGCGCCGTAATCGCTGTGCATCAAGTGCTCCGGTACCGGCAGGCTCTGCACCCGGACGATGACGCGGCGCAGCCGGCCGCAGAGGAAATCCCAGAAATTCGGCGCGCCGTCGGGGTAGACGATGGTGACGTCGAGGATCGCGCGGAACTTGTCGCCCATGGCGTTCAGGGCCAGCGCGATGCCGCCGGCCTTGGGCTTCAGCAGGTGGCGATAAGGCGATTGCTGGCGCTGGTGCTTGGCCGGCGTGAAGCGCGTGCCTTCGAGAAAATTCATGACGCTGGTGGGGATCAGGGCGAACTTCTCGCAGGCCTTGCGCGTCGCCGCCTGGTCCTTGCCGCGCATCTCCGGATGCTTCTTCAGATAGTCCTCGCTGTGGCGGCGCATGAAGGGAAAATCCAGCGCCCACCAGGCCAACCCCATGATCGGCACCCATTTCAGCTGCTGTTTGATGAAGAACTTGAGCAGGGGAATGCGCCGGTTGAACAAATGCTGCAGTACGAAGATGTCGGCCCAGGTCTGGTGGTTGCTATTGACCAGGTACCAGTTGTGCGGGTCGAGTCCGGCTATGCCTTCGACATCCCACGCGGTGCGCTGGGTCAACGCCATCCAGCCGCTGTTGCCGGAAATCCAGGTCTCGGCAATGGCGACCAGCACCGGGTCGATCCATAACCTGACGGTCTTGAAGGGCAGGATCAGCCTGATGATCGCGAACAGCAGCAGCACCGGCACCCAGAACAGCGCGTTGAGCGCCAGCAACAGCGAGGCGAGTAAACCGATCAGCGGCGCCGGCAGGAAATTCAGCATCGCCGGATCATAGCCGAACCGCTGCCGTCCCCGATACCGGGTCGAACTAGCTCCTGCGCGAATACTGTTCGCGCAGGACGTTCTTCTGCACCTTGCCCATCGCGTTGCGCGGCAACTGGTCGACCAGATACACCCACTTCGGCACCTTGAAATTCGCCAGCTCGCCCTTGATCGCGGCGATGATCGAGGCCTCGGTCAGTGCGGCGCCGGCGGCGTTGTTCTGGCGCACCACGACGGCGCTGACGGCCTCGCCGAAATCGGGATGCGGCAGGCCGATCACGGCGGATTCGACGACGCCGGGCATGGCATCGATCAGCTCCTCGATTTCCTTCGGATACACGTTGAGGCCGCCGGTGATCACCAGGTCCTTGGAACGGCCGCTGATCGTGACGTAGAAATCGCTATCGATGCTGCCCATGTCGCCGGTCTTGAAGAAGCCGTCGGCGGTAAATTCCTCTTTGGTCTTCTCCGGCATGCCCCAGTAGCCGAGGAAGACGTTGTCGCCGCGGACCTGGATCTGGCCGACCTCGCCGGTCTTGACCGCCGTACCGCCAGCGCCAACTATGCGCAGTTCGGTGCCCGGCAGCGGAAAGCCGACCGTGCCGCCGCGCCGTTCACCCTCGTAGGGATTCGAGGTGAACATGCCGCCCTCGGTCATGCCGTAGCGTTCGAGGATGGTGTGGCCAGTGCGCGTCTGGAACTCGTCGAAGGTTTCCTTCAGCAGCGGCGCCGAACCGGAGATGAACAGGCGCATGTGGCGGCAGGTCTCGCGGCCGAAGGCCGGTTCGTGCAGCAGGCGCACGTAGAAGGTCGGCACGCCCATCATCACCGTCGATTCGGCCAGCAGCGACATGGCGCGTGCGGCGTCGAACTTCGGCTCGAAGAACATCGCCGAGCCGTTCAGCAGCGCGCAATGGCAGGCGACGAAAAGGCCATGCACATGGAAGATCGGCAGCATGTGCAGCAGCACGTCGCCCGGCTGGAAATGCCAGTATTCATGCAGGGTCAGCGCATTGTGCGCGAGGTTGCCGTGGGAGAGTATCGCGCCCTTGGAGCGCCCGGTGGTGCCGGAAGTGTAGAGAATCGCGGCGAAATTCCGGTTGCCGCGCGGCACCGTCTCGAACGCGTCGGCGTGCGGTGCGGCGGCATCGATCAGCGAACCGCGGCCGTCGTCGCCGAGTTCCAGGACATGCGGGACGCCGGCCCCGGCGGCCAGTTCGGCGGCCAGCGCACGTGACTGCGGCCGGCAGACGAAGAGACCGGGCGTCGCGTCGCCGAGGAAGTACTCCAGCTCGTGGCGCTGGTAGGCCGGATTCAAGGGCAGGAACACCATGCCGGCGCGCAGCGCGGCGAGGTACAGCACCAGCGCCTCCGGCGTCTTTTCCAGCTGCGCCGCGACGCGGTCGCCGGGCTTCAAACCCAGTGCCGCGATCAGGTTGGCCATGCGCCCGGAAGCGCGCTCGACGTCGCCGTAGGTCCACACCCGGCCGTCGGGCAGGATCATGCAGGGCGCCGCCGGGTCCTTCGGGAAATGCTCGGCAAGCAGCGAATACAGGTTCTGGTTCATGAATCGTCTAACGTGAAATATATCGCCAAGCACGCTGTGTC
>JAUYSD010000111.1 GCA_030696505.1 Sulfuritalea sp.
CGGGATGGGGCTTCCAGGGCGGGCAGGTCGGCGGCGAAAGCTGGCCAGTCGAGGTTGCCGACGCCGTTCCAGGCCAGCCAGAACGGGCGCAAGGCCGCGCCGGCCGGGTGCAGGGCGAGGAAGGCTTCGAGCTTGACCCGATGGGCGTCATCGGCCTGCGGATAAATCTGCCAGATGAAGGGCTTGGCCGCCCACTGGGCGCGCACGAAGGAATCCTCGCCGCGGACGAAATTGAGGTCGCAGGCCCAGAGCAGTTCGTCGTAGCGGCGCTGCGGCAGGAAGGGCAGCGGCTGCAGACTGAGGTGGCCAATGGTCCGGGCGGCTTCCTGGCTGCCCGGACGCAACACGCGCACGGGGCGCTCCGGCGTCGCCCAGTGTGACCATGCCTCGATAAGTCCCGGCAGTGCCGGGTTGGGATAGCTGAACAGCGAAACCGTCAGTTCCCCGGGCAGTCGCGGCGGCAAGGCGAACTCCGTACGGAACGCTGCTTCGTCGAAGGCTGCGCGCCGCGCGTCGTAGTCGCGCTCGCGCAGGAGGCCGCCGGTGCCCGCCGCGAAGCCCGGGAAATAGAAATGCTTGAGCAGCGGCAGGCGCGGGTGCGGCGAGGGCAGACCGTGGCTGCCGGCGACCCAGGCTTCGGCCGAGAGGTATTCGAGATTGAGCCAGACCGGCGCGCGGGCGCAGCTGGCCATGGCCTCGACGTAGGCCGGCGGGGGTTCGCAGGCAAAGGCCTCGATCACTACTTCGGCCGGGTCATCACCGAGCCAGATCGTGGGCCATGGGTGAACTGCCACCGGTCCTGCGGCGTAATCCGGCGCCAACTGGCGCAAGGGCGCCAAGTCGTCCATCCACAGCCTGACTTGCCAGCCGTGCTCTGCCGCCAGTTGGCAGGCCAATCGCCAGCAGACGGCGGCATCGCCGTAGTTGTCGACGACGGTGCAGAAAATGTCGCAGCGGAGTGCTTTGTTGTTCATGGCGAGGCGGTATCCTAGCCCAATGAACGAACTATTACGCTGTACCGATTGCCCGCGCCTGGCCGGATTTCTTGCTGACGTGCGCAGTCGCCGGCCCGACTACCACGCGCGGCCGGTGCTGCCCTTCGGCGACCCGCAGGCGCGCCTGCTGATCGTCGGCCTCGCGCCCGGCATGCATGGCGCCAATCGCACGGGACGCCCTTTCACCGGCGACTATGCCGGCATCCTGCTCTACGAAACCCTGCATGCCTTCGGCTTTGGCTCCCTTCCGGAGTCTGTTACCGCAGACGATGATCTGCGCCTGATCGATTGCCGCATCACCAACGCCGTGAAATGCCTGCCGCCGGAAAACAAGCCCGAACCGGCGGAGATACGGACCTGCAACCACTACCTGGCCGCGGAGTTGCAGAACTCGCCCGAGGTGAAGGTGATCCTCGCACTGGGTCTGGTGGCGCACAAGGCGGTGTTGATGGCGCGGGGGCTCAAGCAGTCGGCGCTGGCCTTCGGACATGGCGCGCGTCACGCCTTGCCCGACGGCCGCATCCTGATCGACAGCTACCACTGCAGCCGCTACAACACCCAGACTCGCCGTCTCACCAGCGCCAACTTTCAGGATGTCTTCCGCAAAGTCCGTGACGAACTCGACGCAGGCTAGCGCGGCTTTCGATTCCCGCGAGTTCCTGGCGACGCTGACCGAGGCGCCGGGCGTCTATCGCATGCTCGATGCGGACCGTGCCGTGCTGTATGTCGGCAAGGCGAAGAACCTGAAGAAACGGGTGTCGTCCTACTTCAACAAGGGCGGACACAGCCCGCGCATCGCGCTGATGCTGCAGCAGGTGGCGGCCATGGAAGTTACGGCGACGCGCTCCGAGGCCGAGGCGCTGATTCTCGAAAACACGCTGATCAAGAAGCTGACGCCGAAATACAACATCCTGTTTCGCGACGACAAGTCCTATCCTTACATTGGTCTGTCGGGTGGAGAGTTCCCGCGCCTGTTCTACCATCGCGGCGCTTTCGAAAAGAAGTCGCAGTACTTCGGACCGTTTCCCAACGGCCTCGCGGTGCGCGAGAGCATCCAGCTGATCCAGAAGACTTTCATGTTGCGCACCTGCGAGGAGTCGGTGTTCGCCAACCGCTCGCGGCCCTGCCTGATGCACCAGATCAAGCGCTGCAAGGCGCCCTGTGTTGGTTTCGTGTCACAGCAGGATTACGCGGCCGACGTGCGCTTGGCAGAATTGTTCCTGCGCGGCCGTCATTCGGAAGTCATCGAAGGCCTGACGCGGCAGATGGAGGCCGCCGCGACCGAACTGCGCTTCGAGGAGGCGGCCGCCCTGCGCGACCAGATCCGGTCGCTGCAGGCCGTGCTGCATCGGCAGTATGTGAGTTCGACCAAGGATGCCGATGTCGACATCATTGCGGCGGTGGTCGAGCGCGGCAGTCTCTGCGTGAATCTTGCCATGGTGCGCGGCGGACTGCATCTGGGCGATCGCGCCTACTTTCCGCAAGCCGCCGCCGAGGCGGAAGCCGGCGAAGGCCTGGCGGCCTTTGTCGCCCAGCACTATGCGGAGCAGCCGGCACCGGCGCGGCTGATCCTGAACCTGTATCCGGTCGAGGACCTGCCCGAGAGCCTGAATGCAGGCGGGCCGAAGAACGAGATGGAGCGCGCCTGGGTCGAGATGGCGCTGACCAACGCGCGCCTGGCGGTGCAGGCGCGCTGGCAGGCGAAGGCCCGCAGCAGCGGGCGCCTGGCCGCCCTGCAGGAGGCGCTGGACCTGGCCGAGCCGCCGCGGCGCATCGAGTGCTTCGACATCAGCCACACCATGGGCGAAGGCACCGTGGCCTCCTGCGTGGTCTGCGTCGACGGCGCGATGAAGAAGGGTGATTACCGCCGCTTCAACATCGAGGGCATCCAGCCCGGCGACGACTACGCGGCGATGCGCCAGGCGCTGACGCGGCGCTACGAAAAGGTCGCCACCGGCGAGACCGCGGCCCCCGACCTGGTGCTGATCGACGGCGGCAAGGGTCAGCATCGCGTGGCGCGCGAAGTGTTCGCCGAACTGGGCCTGGATCATCTGGCCAGCATCGGTGTGGCAAAAGGCGAGGACAGGAAGCCGGGACTGGAAACACTCTTCGTCCATGGCCGCAGCATGCCGCTACAATTGGGCATGGACCATGCAGGCTTCCACCTGATACAGGAAATTCGCGACGAGGCGCATCGCTTCGCCATCGTTGGCCATCGCGCGCGACGGGCCAAGGCGCGCGGGCGTTCGAAGCTCGAAGACGTCGCCGGGGTCGGTCCGGCGCGGCGCAAGAAGCTGCTGGCGCAGTTCGGCGGCCTCGACGGCGTGAAAGCCGCAACGATTGAAGATCTGTGCCGGGTCGATGGCATCTCGCGGCGGCTGGCAGAAGAAATCCACAAGACATTGCGCTGAGATGCCGCTGAACATTCCTAATCTGTTGACCTGGGCGCGCATCCTGCTGATCCCGCTGGTGGTCGGCGTGTACTACCTGCCGCTGACCATCGCCGAGCAGAATTTTGTGGCGACGGCGGCCTTTCTGGTCGCCGCGATCACCGACTGGGTCGACGGCTGGCTGGCGCGCAAGCTGAACCAGACCTCGGCCTTCGGCGCCTTCCTCGACCCGGTGGCCGACAAGTTGATGGTGGCCGCCGCGCTGGTGGTGCTGGTGCGGCTCGACCGTGCCGACGTCATGCTGGCCTTCATTATCATCGGTCGCGAAATCGCCATCTCGGCGCTGCGCGAATGGATGGCGAAGATCGGTGCCGCGAAGAGCGTGGCCGTTTCATTGATCGGGAAACTGAAAACCATCGCCCAGATGACGGCGATTCCGCTGCTGTTGTGGCATACGCCGATCGGTCCGCTCGACGTGCATCTGGCCGGCACCTGGTCGCTCTGGATTGCCGCGTTGCTGACACTATGGTCGATGATTTATTACTTGAAGAAAGCGTGGCCGGAAATCTCGGCGCGCAGTCGTTGACACATCGAAAGCGGACGCTATAATGCGCGCCTGTTCTGCGGGAGTAGCTCAGTTGGTAGAGCGCAACCTTGCCAAGGTTGAGGTCGAGAGTTCGAGACTCTTCTCCCGCTCCAGAATTCTGGGGGAAAGCAATTGCTTTCCCCCTTTTAGCTTCAACAAGTCCTTCGCGGCGCGATGGCAGAGTGGTTATGCAGCGGCCTGCAAAGCCGTGTACCTCGGTTCGATTCCGGGTCGCGCCTCCAGTATTCCTCCGCTTCGAGGGTGTTCTCGGGCCCGGATGGTGAAATTGGTAGACACAAGGGACTTAAAATCCCTCGGCGCAAGCCATACCGGTTCGATTCCGGTTCCGGGCACCAGCCATCCAAACGCGTGATAGTTCTCAATCTTCTCTGCGACCACGGACACCGTTTCGAAGGCTGGTTTGCTTCGGGTGAGGTGTTTCGCGATCAAAGCCAGCGTCATCTGGTGCACTGTCCTCAATGCCAGACTTCGGCGGTGACGCAGTTGCCATCGGCGCCGCACGTCAAGCGTGGCGGCAGTGAAGTGGCCTTGGCGGACAAACCGGCAAGCCAGGTTGGCGCGCCGACCATGAGCGCTTTGCACCAGGCTTTGGTCAACATGGCGCGGCAGGCCGAAAACGTCGGCGAGCGCTTTCCCGAAGAGGCGCGCCGCATTCACTATGACGAGGCGCCGGCCCGCAGCATCCGCGGTATCGCCACGGTCGATGAAACCCGCGAACTGCTCGAAGAGGGCATTGCCGTGCTTCCTGCACCCGTGCCGCCGGACGACGAGTTGCACTGAGTCCTGTTCTGGCGGCCTACGGCGACCGCCAGACGCGCGGCGAGAAGCTGAACACCCGCGGATCTGCCGCATCGACCTGGCCCCTGACCCAACCGAAGAATGGCGAGCCGAAGGTTTCGACGCGGGTGAAATTCCTGACCGTTTCCCCCGTATCGGGGTCCTCCATCGGCTGATCGATCCGATGCTGGTGCGTGTCGCCATGAACCAGTACGACCTGGCCGGCGAAGGCTTGGGTTTCCTCGCGCAACTGGATCAGGACGTCGCGATAGCCGGGGCTCGGCTTGCCGGCATTGGCGGCATGAAAACCGGGATTGCCCTGGATCGCGATCAGGATGCCCGCCAGTTTCCTGCTGCGCGCGAGCGCGAATGCCTGCGCCAGCCAGGCCCGGTTGGCGGCGCTGCGCTCGATGAACTCCGGCACCGGCCCGCCAGTGCGCCGCGTGCCGTGATAGTTGTTGTCGCTGCCCGGCACGTTGAGGGCGACGAACAGGGCGCCGCCGATCTCCCAGCGCACGTTTTCACGATAGCGGGCAAACGCCGGATCGTGGCTCTGGCGCTCCAGTTTCAGCCGTCGCCGGCCCAGCGAGAAATCGTCGGGGTAGAACCATTCGCGCAGTTTGTCGAGGCGTTCCACGGGATCGTAGCGGCCGTTGCTCTTGCGATGGCAATCGGTCCAGTCGTTGTCGCCAGGTACATAGACCAGCGGATGCGCCGATTTTCGAAATACCGCCAGGATGTCCTTGAACGCCTCGTCGCTGCAGACGCCGTCGCCGCTCTTGATGTCGCCGTCGTGGATCACGAAGGCCAGGTTCTCGCCATCCATTTCCGCGATCAGGTCTGGCAGGTGTTCGCGCTCCCAGCGGTTGTAGGGCGTGTCGCCGAACAGGCCGAAGGCGATGGGCTCGGCATGCGCTGCAAAGGCCAGCAGCGCCGCGGCCAGCAGCGGGAAAAGTCGCTTCACGACTTGGCGAGCTTGTGCAACTGGTAGAGCTTTTCGAGCGCTTCGCGCGGACTCAGTTCATCGGGATTGACGTCGCGCAGCGCGTCGAGTGCCGGATGCGGCGGTTCGGGCAGGGGCGGCGCACTGGCGAACAGGTCGGGCTGGGTCGCCGAACCGACTTCGCGGTTTTCCAGTAGCGTCAGGCGCCGCCGCGCTTCGCGCACCACGGCCGAGGGCATGCCGGCCAGCGCGGCGACCTGCACGCCATAGCTTTGCGAGGCCGGACCTTCCTCGACCGCATGCAGAAACACGATCTTGTGGCCGTGCTCGACCGCGTCGAGGTGAACATTGGCGCAGACCGGGTAGTCCTGGGCCAGGCGCGTCAGCTCGAAATAATGCGTGGAGAATAATGTCCACGCGCGGTTCTTGTCGATCAGGTGGCGGGCTATGGCGAAGGCCAGCGCGACGCCGTCGAAGGTCGA
>JAUYSD010000125.1 GCA_030696505.1 Sulfuritalea sp.
GCAGCGCCCTCGATACCCTGGAGCGAATCTACGCGGCGGCCGCGCAGCAAAACCTGGTCCTCGAGCATGGCGACTATCGTCTCGCCCCTGAGACCGAAGTGCGTTTGCAACGCTATGACGTAGTGCTCCCTGTCAGGGGCCGCTACGGAGCCATACGCGGTTTTGTCGCCCAGATATTGAAAGAAAACCCCAACTTGGCGCTGGCGGCGATCAGCTTCTCGCGCCAGACGGCGACCGACAGCGGCGTCGATGCGCAATTGCAGCTGACCGTTTTTCTTTCGGTCGAGCCATGAAGCGCGACTTGATCCGGAGCATTCTGTTGTGGGGCGGGTTGGCCGTCGCGGTGCTTGCCAGTATTGCCGCGAGCGAATCGCCCGTCGACGATTCCGCTTTAGTAGTCGCGCCGGTGGCCGTGGCGAGGACGGAAGCCACGCTCGACAATGCTGACAAGTTGCCCGGATTGGCCCTGCAACGCCTTACCCGCAGCGAGTGGGCGACGAGCGATGCCGATCCCTTCCGTACCAAAAGTTGGTACGTTGCACCACCCGCGCCGCCACCGCCGCCGCCGCCGCCCAAACCGACCGCGCCGCCATTGCCTTTCAAGTACATGGGCGCGCTGGAGGATACCAGCCAGAACGGCAAGACCGTGGTCTATCTGGCCAAGGGCAATGACTCGTTTCAGGTGGCCGTGGGCGACAAGTTCGCCGACGGCTATCAACTGGAAAAAATCGAGCGCGGGCAGTTGGTGATCCGCTATCTGCCGCTGTCAATCCTGCAAACCCTGTCGACAGGCTGGACCGAATGAAACTCCAATTTCCGAAATATTTGATCCTCGCCCTGCTTGCCGCCGTGCTTGCCGCCGTGCTGGTCGGCTGCGCCGGCGAGCGCCTGCGCGATGAAGGTGTCGGTCTGGTCGCCGAAGGGCGCTACGAGGATGGCTTGGCCAAGCTGGGCGACGCGATTGCCGAAGCACCGACCAGCGCCGACTTCCGCAAAGAGCTGCTGCTGCAGCGCGCCGCTGTCCTGGAAAAGCTGGGCGTGGGCGGCGCACAAGCCCGCCAAGCCGGCCGGGACGCCGAAGCGGAACTACTGTACAAACGCATGCTGATCGTGGAACCGGGCAACGCCCGTGCCCAGGTCGGGCTTGAGGCCCTGGGGCGGGATCGCCGTCACGCCGAGGCGATGACCCTGGCTCGTGCCGCGGTCAAGTCCAATGACCTCGAGCAGGCGGAGCGCCTGATCCGCGCAGTGCTGCAGGAGAATTCCGAACATGCCGGTGCCCTGGCGCTGCGCCGGGATCTCGCTGAACAGCAGGCCAGGCTTCAGGCTTCGGAGCCGACGCTGAAGTCGACCTACACCAAGCCGATCAACCTCGAGATTCGCGATGCCAACGTCAAGATGATCTTCGAGTCGCTGGCGCGCAGCACCGGCATCAACTTCATTCTCGACAAGGACGTGCGCCCCGACTTGCGCACCACGGTGTTTCTGCGTAATGCATCTATCGAGGATGCCATCGACCTCATCGTGCAGACCAGCCAGCTAAAACGGAAGGTACTGAACAAGAACACAGTGCTGGTCTATCCCAATACCGCGGAAAAGGCCAAGGACTATCAGGAGCTGGTGGTCAAGGGCTTCTATCTGCAGAATGCTGATGTCAAGCTGGTGCAAACCAGCCTCAAGGCCCTGCTCAAGACCAAGGACATGGTGGTTGATGAAAAGCTCAACCTGATCGTGGTGCGTGACACGCCTGAAGCCATTCGCCTCGCGGAAAAGCTTATCGCGATGCACGATCTTGCCGAACCCGAGGTGATGCTGGAAGTCGAAGTGCTTGAGGTGCAGCGCTCGCGGCTGCTGGCGCTGGGTATCCAGTGGCCCAGCCAGGTGACGCTGACGCCGCTGGCGACCGGCGGGGGCGGCCTGACCCTGGACAGCTACAGGGAACTCAACGCCAGTCGCATCGGCCTCGGCATTTCACCAACAACCTTGAACCTGCGGCGCGACTTGTCGGACGCCAATATCCTCGCCAATCCGCGCATTCGCGCGCGTAACCGCGAGAAGGCCAAGATCATGATTGGCGACAAGCTGCCGGTGGTGACTACTACCACGACGGCAACCGGCCTGGTGTCCGACAGCATTCAGTACCTCGACGTGGGCATCAAGCTCGACGTGGAACCGGATGTGCGGCTTAGGGATGAGGTCGCCATCAAGGTGGGACTGGAAGTCAGCTCGATCGCCAAGGAGGTGCGTACCCCAAGCGGTTCGCTGGCCTACCAGGTCGGCACGCGCAATGCGACGACAGTGTTGCGCCTGAAGGATGGCGAAACCCAAATCCTCGGCGGCCTGATCAGCGACCAGGAGCGCTCGAGTGCAGCGCGTATTCCGCTATTTGGCGATATTCCCATTCTGGGTCGTCTCTTCGGTACCCAGCAGGATGACAATTCCAAGTCCGAGATCGTGCTCTCGATCACGCCGCGCCTGATCCGCAATCTCGCCCTGCCCGACGCGAGTAATGGCGAGTTCTGGTCCGGCACCGAGGCCTATTTGCGCACCAAGCCACTGACTCTGCAAGGCGTGGCACCCGCGGATGTGGCCAGCGCCGGGGCCGTCAGGGCTGCGCCGACCGGTGGTTTGCTCTCCACATTGCGTGCCGAACCACAGGCGGCGGCGAAATCGGCCAGCCTGGCCTGGCAGGGGCCCACCCAAGTCAAGACCGGCGAGGAGTTCAAGCTGGCCTTGCGCCTCAAGTCCGACGGCGCACTGCGTGGCCTGCCTCTGCAACTGGGATTTGACGCCAAGGCATTCCAGGTCGTGAATGTCGTCGAAGGCGGCTTTTTCAATCAAAACGGCGGCGCCACCAGTTTCAGCAAGACCGTTGACGCGACCGCCGGCAAGGTGTTCGTCAGTGTGGCACGCTCGGAATCCGATGGATCGCAGGGTAACGAGGTGGTGTTAAGCCTAATACTTCGTGCCTTGCCTGGCGCGTCGACGGGCGACGTGCGTGTTCTGCTGGCCTCTCCCATCATTCATGGCGACAAGCCGCCGCCGATCGCCCTGCCGGCGCCGCACGTGTTGACGATTACCCCATGAAACCCCGCGGCTTCACGCTGGTGGAACTGCTGGTGACGCTGGTCATCGTCGGCATCCTCGCCAGCGCTGCGATCCCCATGACCGAGTTGGCCGTTCAGCGGGGCAAGGAGCAAGACTTGCGGCAAGCCCTGCGCGAAATGCGCAACGCGATCGACGCTTACAAGCAGGCGGGCGACGATGGCCGCATTGCGCAACAACCCACCGAGTCGGGCTATCCGCATAGTCTCGACGAGCTCGTCAACGGTGTTGCGGATGCCAAGGACCCCAAGGGAGGCAAGCTTTACTTTCTCCGGAAAATTCCGGCAGATCCGTTTGCCGAAGCCACCGATAAAGCCGGTGCCATGGCGTGGGGGATGCGCAGCTACGCGTCCAGCCGCGAAGACCCGAGGGAAGGCGCGGATGTATTCGATGTTTACTCGCGCGCACCTGGCGCGGGACTCAATGACGTCCCTTACCGGGAATGGTGAGAGTGAAGCGAGTACTTGGCTTTACGCTGGTGGAGTTGCTCGTGGTGCTGGCCATCATCGGTAC
>JAUYSD010000174.1 GCA_030696505.1 Sulfuritalea sp.
AAGATGCCCGAGGGCGAGGCCATCGAGCACCCGCTGGTGAGCCGTTCGCTCGAGTCGGCGCAGCGCAAGGTCGAGCAGCGCAACTTCGACATCCGCAAGCAACTGCTCGAATACGACGATGTCTCCAACGATCAGCGCAAGGTGATCTACCAGCAGCGCAACGAACTGCTCGACAGCGATGATATCGCCGAGACCATCACTGCCATGCGTCAGGGACAGATCCACGACACCTTCCGCCTCTATATCCCGGCCGAAAGCGTCGAGGAGCAGTGGGACGTCAACGGTTTGGAAACCGCGCTGGCGGCCGAACTGCAGCTCAAACTGGCGGTCGCCGAGTGGATCAGGACCGAACCGCAACTCGGCGACGACGACATCCTCAAGCGCCTGCTCGATGCCGGCGACGCCGCCTATGCCGAGAAGATCGCCAAGGTCGATGCCGCCGCCTGGTCGGGCTTCGAGCGCAACGTCATGCTGCAAAGCCTGGATACGCACTGGCGCGAGCATCTGTCGGCGCTCGACCACCTGCGCCAGGGCATCCATCTGCGCGGCTATGCGCAGAAGAATCCGAAGCAGGAATACAAGCGCGAGGCCTTCGAACTGTTCGAGGGTTTGCTGCAAACCGTGCGCAGCGAAGTCTCCAAGCTGCTGATGACCGTCGAGGTGCGCAGCGAGGAACAGATCGAAGAGGCCGAAGCGCCGCCGCAACTCGAGAACGTGCAGTACCACCACGCCGACTATGACGAAGCGCTCGGCGCCGCGGCCGCCAAGCCGGCGCTGCCGGTGGAAAGGCATGCGCCCAAGGTCGGCCGCAACGACCCCTGTCCCTGCGGCAGCGGCAAGAAGTACAAGCACTGCCACGGCAAGCTGAATTGACCCGGGAACGGCATCCGACCCTGATCGAGGACGCGAGTGGTCGCAATGCGTCTGTCCTGATCCTCGACCAGACGCGTTTGCCGCGCGAGGCGGTCATGCGGCGACTGACGACGCTGGAGGATGCCGCGCAAGCCATCCGCGTCATGCAGGTGCGCGGCGCGCCGCTGATCGGCGCCACCGCCGCCTATGGCGTCGCGCTTGGACTGGCCGACGACGCCGGCGATGCGCGCCTCGCTTACGTGATCGAAACCCTCGCCGCGACACGGCCGACGGCGGTCAATCTGCACTGGGCCCTGGCGCGCATGCGGCGCGTGCTGCAGGAGTTGGCGCTGGCGACACGGCGTGACGCCGCCTGGAATGAGGCGCGGGCAATCGCCACCGAGGACAAAGCGGCAAATGCCGCGATCGGGCAGCATGGCTTGCCGCTGATAGCGGCAAGCCATGCTGCCTTCGGCAAAGAGAAGGGCAATCCCCCCAACCCCCTTTCCGGGAAAGGGGGCGACAAAGTCAGGCAGGCTTCGCCTGCAACTGTCAACGTTATGACCCACTGCAATGCCGGACGCCTCGCTACGGTGGAACACGGCACGGCACTGGCGCCGGTGTATGCCGCCCACGCCGCGGGCCTGCCGGTGCATGTCTGGGTTTCCGAAACCCGTCCGCGCAACCAGGGCCTGCTCACCGCCTGGGAACTCGCCGAGGCCGGCGTGGCGCATACCCTGATTGCCGACAATGCCGCCGGCTTGCTGATGATGCAGGGCAAGGTCGACCTGGTGATCGTCGGCGCCGACCGCATCGCGGCCAACGGCGACACGGCGAACAAGGTCGGGACCTACCTCAAGGCGCTTGCTGCGCGCGCGCATGGCGTGCCGTTTTATGTCGCGGCGCCGCTGTCGACCATCGACTTCGCCTGCCCCTCTGGCGCGCAGATCCCGATCGAGCAGCGTGCCGCCGAGGAACTCGGCGCCGGCGACGTGCCGGTGGCCAACCCCGCTTTCGACGTGACCCCGGCGGCGCTGATCGGCGGCATCATTTCCGAGCGCGGCATCGCGGCAGCGGATGCACTGGCGCAATGGCGGCCATGAGCGTCCCGCACGGCCGCCCGAAGGGGCGCCAGTCATCACACGGAGCCGCGCAGCGACGAACCATTGTCACCCCCTCGCTTGGCGAGGGGGCTGGGGGGAGGGTAGTCCAGTGAGCGCGGGCACCATCGATCTCGCGGAAAAAGTGCTCGCCACGGCGCGGGCGATGAACGCCTCCGGCATCAATCGCGGCAGCGCCGGCAACGTCAGCGCCCGCTGCGCCGACGGATTCGTCATCACGCCGACCGGCATGGCCTACGACGCCTGCGGGCCGGCCGACATGGTGAGAGTTGGCGCTGACGGTACGGTGAATGCGGAAAGCCGGCGCAAGCCGTCCTCCGAATGGCGTTTCCATCGCGACATCTACGCCGCGCGGCCCGAGGCCGGTGCCGTCGTGCATACGCATTCGCCTTTCGCCACCGCGCTGGCCTGCCAGCAGCAGGGCGTGCCGGCCTTTCATTACATGGTGGCGCGCTTCGGCGGCGCAGAGGTGCGCTGCGCGGCTTACGCCACCTTCGGCAGCCAGGAGCTGTCCGACGCCATCATCGTCGCGCTCGACGCTCGCAGCGCCTGCCTGATGGCGCATCACGGCATGGTGGTGTTCGGCCGCGACTGCGATCAGGCCCTGGCGCTGGCGGTGGAGCTCGAAACGCTGTGCGAGCAGTACTGGCGCGTGCTGCAACTGGGCGCGCCGCAGCTGCTTGCCGCCGACGAAATGACGCGCGTGCTGGCGAAGTTCGCGACTTACGGCCAGCAGGACTGACGCAATGCCGCTCAGGCGGCGTGGTAGGACGTCACCCGCTCGACTTCGTTCTTCGAGCCGAGGATCACCGGCACGCGCTGGTGCAGCTTTTGCGGCTGGATGTCGAGGATGCGCTGCCGGCCGTCGGTGGCCGCACCGCCGGCCTGCTCGACGATCATGGCCATCGGATTGGCTTCATACATCAGGCGCAGCTTGCCGCCCTGGGCGCGCGTCTTGCTGTCGATCGGGTACATGAAGATGCCGCCGCGGCTCAGGATGCGATGCACGTCGGCCACCATCGAGGCCACCCAGCGCATGTTGAAGTCCTGGCCACGCGGGCCGTCCGAGCCTGCCAGCAGTTCGTCGACATAGCGCTTGACCGGGGCATCCCAGTAGCGCGCGTTGGACGCGTTGATGGCGAATTCACGCGTCTCCTCGGGAATTTTCACATCGGCCTGGGTCAGCACGAAGCGGCCGAATTCGCGATCGAGGGTGAACACATTGACGCCGTCGCCCAGCGTCAGCACCAGCAGCGTGGTCGGTCCATACACGGCATAGCCGGCGCAGACCTGGCGCGTGCCGGGCTGGAGAAAGGCCTGTTCGGTCGGGTCCATGCCTTCGGGACATTGCAGCACCGAAAAGATCGTGCCGACCGAGACATTGACGTCGATGTTCGACGAGCCGTCGAGCGGATCGAACAGCAGCAGGTATTCGCCTTTCGGGTAGCGGTTGGGGATGGCGTGCGGCAGCTCCATTTCCTCCGAGGCCATGCCGGCCAGGTGGCCGCCCCACTCGTTGGCATCGAGCAGGATTTCATTGGAAATCACGTCGAGCTTCTTCTGCACCTCGCCCTGCACGTTGTCGCTGCCTGCGCTGCCCAGCACGCCGGCCATGCCGCCCTTGCCGATGGCGATGGAAATCGCCTTGCAGGCGCGCGAAACCACCTCGACCAGCAGTCGCAAATCGGGAGAAATGACGTTCTTGTCGCGTTGCTCCTCGATCAGGAAGCGGGAAAGGGTCATATGGCGCATGGTTTTCCGAAGCCGATGGATATAAAGAGCCGCGAATTATACCGATGCGCCACCCGAGGCTGGCGTGCCCGCCGGCGACCCGCGCCGGGCTCATGGAGAGATATGTCTTTGGTGATATTCTTGATGTTTTGGACATAGTTGCCTGCTGCAGTGAACGCCCTTTTTCTCGAATCGATTCTTACTGCCGACGTTGTGACCTGCCAGGCGGTGACAACGCTGGGCGAGGTGCTGCGCAGCATGGAGCGCGAGCGCATCAGCTGCATCGTGGTGGTCGACGCAGAGCGGCGCCCCTGCGGCATATTCACCGAGCGTGACGCCGTGGCCTTGCTCGCCGAAGGGGCGATCGTTCAGGCAATTGCCGTGGGCGAGGTGATGAGCAGCCCGGTGGTGACCCTGCCGGCCTCGGTCGATTATCACGATGCGCACCTGCACATGCTGGAACATGGCGTGCACCACCTGGTAGCGGTGGATGGCGAAGGCCGCGTGGCGGGGGTGATATCCGAAGCGGATTTCCTGGCCCACCTCGACGACGAGTACTTCCTGGAGTTGAAGACCGTCGCCACGGCGATGACGCAGGACCTCAGGACCCTGGACCTCGGTGCCACGCTGGGCGAAGCCCTGCGCCTGATGCACCGGCGGCGCAGCGACCACGTGGTGGTGACCGAGGCCGGCGCGGCGGTGGGTATCCTGACCGATCGCGACGTGGTGCGTTGCGCCGGCGGCGGCCAGCACCTGGGCACGCCGCTGGCCGAATTGATGACGCGCGGCGTGCATTCCATCGCGCCGACCCGGCCGCTGCAGCAGGCGGTGCAGCTGATGGCGGAACTCGGCGTGCGCCGGCTCCTGGTGGTCGAGGATGGGCGCATGCTGGGCGTGGTGACGCGCCATGAGATCGTCCGCGCCATGCAGGGACGCCACGTCGAGTTCCTGCGCAACACCATCGCGCGCCTGCGCAGCAAGCTGCTCAAGTCCGGCGGACGTTACGCCGAGATCGGCCGCCACATGATTCTCGGCAGCGTGTTCGATCGCATCGGCGACGGCGTGTTTCTCGCCGATGTGGCCAGCGGCGTCTATGTGGACCTCAACGACCGCGCGGTCGAGATGCTCGGCTATGCGCGCCGCGAGGTGATCGGCCGCCATGTCTGGGAGATCCTGACCGGCTTCACCGACGTCGCCGCCTGGCGCGCCTGGAATGCCGGTCTGAGCGACCAGGTGCGCGTGGTCAGCACCGACTTCCGCCGCCGCGACGGCAGCCTGCTGCCGGTCGAGGTGCGCGTCTATCAGGTGCACGACGGCGAGCGCCTGCTGCATGTAGCCATCTTTCGCGATACCTCCGCCACGCTGAAAATCGAGGCCGCGCTGCGCGAGGGCGAGCGCTACTACCGTCATGTGATCGACAGCGCCACCGACGGCTATTTCGCGATCGACCACGAACGCCGCTTCATCGAGGTCAACGACACGCTGTGCCGGCTGTTCGGTTATCCCGCAGCCGAGTGGCTGGGTAAAACCCCCTTCGATTTCATTACCAAGGAGAGCCAGGCCGACCTGGCGGCGCAGATCCGGCGCATCGACAGCACCGATCGCCGACGCTTTCAATTGATCGCCCGGCGCAAGGACGGCAGCACCTTTCCCATCCTGCTCAACAACTCGACGCATCGCAACGAGCAGGGCGAGGTGGTCGGCTCCTTCGGCTTCATCACCGATCTCAGCCCGATCATCGATGCGCAACGCGCGGTGGCCGAATCCGAGCGCGAACTGCGCGGCATCCTCGACGACCTGCAGGACACCTATTACCGCACCGACCGGGAAGGCCGCATCGTGCGCGCCTCGCGCTCCGTCGAGCAACTGCTGGGCTATACGGCCGAGGAGGTGCTGGGCCGCAGGCTGGCCGATCTCTACTGCTCGCAAGCCGACCGCGAGGAATTCCTGGCCCGCATGAAAGCCAATGGCGGGCGCATCGTCGGCGGCGAGTCGCGCCTGCGGCACAAGGACGGCCATGAATTGTGGGTGCTGACCACGGCGCATTTCATTCATGATGCCGACGGCAATATCGCGGGCGTCGAGGGCACCACCCGCGACAATACCCGGCAGCGCCACGCCGAAGAGGAACTGCGCCTGGCGGCCAAGGTGTTCGAGAGCAGCGGCGAGGCGATCATGATCACCGATGCCGCGGGCCGCATGATCTCGGTCAACCAGGCATTTACCCGGGTCACCGGTTATGCCGCGACCGAGGCCATCGGCCGCAATGCCAGCCTGCTCGCCTCCGGCAAGCACAACCGTGAATTTTTCGGCGACATGTGGCGCGCCTTGGTCGCGACCGGTTACTGGCAGGGCGAGATCTGGAACCGGCGCAGCAACGGCGAGGTGTTCCCGGAGTGGCTGGGCATTTCGTCGGTACGCGACGGCGCGGGCAGCATCACCCATTTCGTCGGCATATTTTCCGACATCAGCGAGCGCAAGGCGACCGAGGCGAAGATCGAGTTTCTTGCCCACCACGATCCGCTGACAGGCCTGCCCAACCGCCTGCTGCTGAAAGACCGCATGGAACAGGCGATTGCCCATGGCGAACGCGCCGACCGCAAGGTGGCGCTGCTGTTCGTGGACCTCGATCGCTTCAAGACCGTCAACGACTCCTACGGGCACCCGGTGGGCGACGTGCTGCTGCGCGATGCCGCGCAGCGCCTGCTGGCCTGCGTGCGCGAGTC
>JAUYSD010000184.1 GCA_030696505.1 Sulfuritalea sp.
AATCGGCTCGCTACGCTCGTCGGTTTTCCCGCGCTCCGTCGGCGGCCGTAGTTCACAGTAATCAAACCATGAACCAAGATCAGATCACCAACATCCTCGTCTGCGGCATCGGCGGCCAGGGCGTCATGACCGCCACCGAGATCCTCGCCGAAGCGGCGATCTCGCTCGGCCACGACGTCAAGAAAACCGAAGTCGCCGGCATGGCGCAGCGCGGCGGCGTGGTCACCTCGCACCTGCGCTTCGGCCGCAAGGTGCTCTCGCCGCAGATCGAACCGGGCACGGTGCAGGTGTTGCTCGGCTTCGAGGGCGCCGAGGCGCTGCGCTGGTCGCACTACCTGAAGCCCGATGGCCTGGCGCTGGTGAACAACGCCAAACTGGTGCCGCCGGTGGTCGAACTGGGCCTCTTCGATTATCCCGAGGACCCGACCGGCCAGATGCGCGCCGCGGGCCGTCGCGTGGTTTCCTTCGACGCGATGTCGATCGCCCGCGATCTCGGCGAAGTGCGGCTGGGCAACACCGTGATGCTCGGCGCCATCGCCGACTACCTGCCTTTCTCGTCCGAAGTGCTGTTGGCCTGCATCGTCAAGCGCTTTGCGCGCAAGGGTGAGCAGGTGGTCGACGCCAACCGCCGTGCCTTTGCCGCCGGTCGCGAAGCGGTGGCCAGGCAGCTCGGCGCCGCACCCGCCGAGAACACCCCGGCCTGAGGCACTCCACCGAATACCATCCAAGCGGAAGACACCATGACAGCAAGAATCATCGACGGCAACGCACTCTCGGCAGAAGTGCGCGGTCAGTTGGCGGAACGCGCCGCCGCCCTCAAGACCAAGGGCATCACGCCCTGTCTGGCGGCAATTCTGGTCGGCGAAGATCCGGCGTCGGCCGTTTATGTGCGCAACAAGGTCGCCGCCTGCGAGAAAGCCGGCATGCGCTCGATCAAGGACGTGTATGCCGTCGATGTCGATCCGGCCGTGGTCTTCGCGCGCATTGCCGAACTGAATGCCGATCCGTCGGTGCATGGCATCCTGGTCCAGTTGCCGCTGCCGAAGCACTTCGATTCCGCGGCCGTGCTCGAATCGATATCGCCCGAGAAGGACGTCGACGGCTTCCACGCCGAGAACGTCGGCGCGCTGATGCAGGGCAATCCGCGCTTCATTCCCTGCACGCCCTATGGCGTCATGAAGATGCTGGAAAGCGCGAACGTGCCGCTGAAAGGCGCTGAAGTCGTCATCGTCGGCCGCAGCAACATCGTCGGCAAGCCGATGGCCATGCTGCTGCTGGCGCAAAGCTGTACCGTCACCATCTGCCACTCGCAGTCGAAGGACCTGGCCTTCCATACCCGCCGCGCCGACATCCTGGTGGCTGCCGTGGGTCGCGCAAAAATGATCACCGGCGACATGATCAAACCCGGCGCCACGGTGATCGACGTCGGCATCAACCGCACTGCCGAGGGCAAGCTGTGCGGCGACGTCGATTTCGAAACCGCCAAGGAAGTTGCCGGCGTCATCACTCCGGTACCCGGCGGCGTCGGGCCGATGACCATCACCATGCTGCTGGCGAACACGCTTGAAGCGGCTGAGCGGTGCGCGAAATGAAGCCCCTGGTCGGAATAGTGATGGGCTCGGATTCGGACTGGCCGGTAATGCAGGCGGCCGCCGCGATGCTCAAGGAATTCGGCGTGCCCTTCGAGACCCGGGTGGTTTCCGCCCATCGCACCCCCGACCTGCTGTTCGACTATGCCGCCGTGGCGCAGGAACGCGACCTGCGCGCGATCATCGCTGGCGCCGGCGGCGCGGCGCATCTGCCGGGGATGCTGGCGGCCAAGACCATCGTGCCGGTGCTCGGCGTGCCGGTACCGTCGAAGCACCTCAACGGCCTCGATTCCCTGCTCTCCATCGTGCAAATGCCGAAGGGCGTCCCGGTCGCCACCTTCGCCATCGGCGAGGCCGGCGCCGCCAATGCGGCGCTCACCGCGATCGCCATCATCGCCACGGCGAATGACAGCTACGGCCGCGCGCTGGCGCAGAAACTCGCGGACTTCCGCGCGCGTCAAAGCGAGAAGGTGCTGGCGATGAAGCTGCCCGAAGCCTAAGGCTACCGATGGACCTCGCCCCGATCCGGAACTACTTCACCGGACTGCAGGACCGCATCGTCGGCGAACTCGAAGCCATCGAAGGTCAGCCTTTCCTGCGCGATGCCTGGGACCGGCCGCAAGGCGGCGGCGGGATATCCCGGCTGATCGAGGACGGCAAGGTATTCGAGCGCGGCGGGGTCAATTTCTCGCACGTCATGGGTGAGCAGATGCCCGCCTCGGCCACCGCCCACCGCCCCGAACTGGCCGGCCGCCGCTGGGAAGCCATGGGCGTTTCGCTGGTGATCCATCCGCGCAACCCCTACTGCCCCACCTCGCACATGAACGTGCGCTTCTTCGTCGCCGAAAAGGCGGGCGAGGAACCGGTCTGGTGGTTCGGCGGCGGCATGGACCTGACGCCCTACTACGGCTTCGAGGACGATGCCCGGCATTTCCACCAGACCTGCAAGGATGCCCTGGCGCCCTTCGGCCCGGAAGTCCACGCGCGCTACAAGAAATGGTGCGACGACTACTTCTTCCTCAGGCACCGCAACGAAGCGCGCGGCATCGGCGGCATTTTCTTCGACGACCTCAACGAGGGCGGCGAGGGCGGCGAAACTCCGTTTCAGCGCTGCCAGGCGCTGATGCAAAGCGTCGGCGACAGTTTCACGACGGCCTACCTGCCGCTCGTCGAGCGCCGCCGCGAGATGCCCTATGGCGAGCGTGAGCGCGATTTCCAGGCCTACCGGCGCGGGCGCTATGTCGAATTCAACCTGGTCTGGGATCGCGGCACACTGTTCGGCCTGCAATCCGGCGGCCGCACCGAATCCATCCTGATGTCGTTGCCGCCCGTCGTCAAATGGCGCTACAACTGGCAGCCGGAAGCGGGCAGCGCGGAAGCAAGGCTTTACTCGGATTTCCTGCCGCCGCGCGACTGGGTATGAACCAGACGCGCCATCTCTGACCTCTCCCTGCCCAGGCGCGCATGGACCACCACCGTTACAACTACTGCCCCAACTGCGCGACGCCGCTGCGCATGCTCTCGCAGACGGAAGACGGCGGCCCGAAGACAAGGCTGCGCTGCCCGGCCTGTGCCTGGACCCACTGGAACAATCCGACGCCGGTGCTCGCCGCGATCATCGAAATGGCCGACCGCGAGGGGCAGGTGCTGCTGGCGCGCAACGCGGCATGGACCGGCAGGATGTTCGCCCTGATCACCGGCTTCATGGAAGCCGGCGAAACGCCGGAAGACGGCATCGCCCGCGAAGTGATCGAGGAAACCAGCTTGCGCATCGAGGCGCCCAGGCTGGTCGGCGTCTACGACTTCCAGCGCATGAACCAGCTCATCGTCGCCTACCACGTGCTGGCGCGCGGCGAGATCGCCTTGTCGCCAGAGCTTGCCGAATACAAGCTGTTCCGCCCCGAAGACCTCAAGTGCTGGCGCGCCGGCACCGGCTACGCGCTGGCCGACTGGCTCACCGCGCGCGGCGTGACGCCGCAGTGGATCGAACTGCCGACTCAGACGCAGTCCACGTAGCCTGACGCAAAGGCACTTGACATGGACCGAGCTCGGACTAGACTAGAGTTGGTCAAGTGGCACGGAGCAGGACATGGAACAAGTCAATATCTACGAAGCGAAGACCCAGTTTTCGAAATACGTCGAATTGGCCGAATCGGGCCAGGACGTCATCATTGCGCGCGGCGGCAAGCAGGTCGCGCGGCTGACGGCCATTCAGCCTGTTAAGCGGGCGATACGCTTCGGCGTGCTGAAGGGCAAGGTTCGCGTCGCGGCCGATTTCGATGCCCCATTGCCCGATGAGGTGCTGGCCGGGTTCGAGGGACGTTGACGTGAGGATATTGCTGGATACTCACGTATTTATCTGGGCCGTAACCGACAGCCGGCGCCTGGGCAAGGAAGCCAGACAGGTCATGCGCGACGCGACCGAGGTCTTCGTCTCGGCGGCTTCAATCTGGGAGATTGCAATCAAGTCTGCCATCGGCAAGATCAAGGCTGATCCGGAAGAAATGGCGCGCGCCATCGTCGCCAGCGGTTTCGTTGAGCTACCGATTACCGCTGCTCACGCGACACAAGTCGCCCGCTTGCCGCTTGTCAATGATCACAAGGATCCATTCGACAGGCTGCTGGTGGCACAGTCAATTGTCGAACCGCTTGTTCTGCTCACTGCTGACCCGAAGGTCGCCGCCTACGGTGGCCTGATCAGGGCCGTATAGCCTGCCGGACGATTGCGGTTGGGTCAGAGAACCGCCGCCGCGCGATAGTGCCGTATCGCCAGCGCCGACTCTTCGAGCTGGTCCAGCAGTTGCGCCAGTTCGACGTGCGCGGCGCGCGACGGAGCGATGGCCAGCGCCGCCTCCAGGTAACTGCGGGCCTTGCCCCAGAGTTGCTGCTGGCGGCAGAGCCGACCCAGGGTCAATAGCAGTTCGCCGTCGCGCGGCATGCTCTGCAGCCATTTTTCGGCCTGGGCGATGCGGCCGAGCACGTCACCGGCGGGTTCCCCGGCCCGGCAGCATTCGCCATAGGCCAGCACCAGCGTGGCATCCCAGCGTTCGTCGAGCGCATCTTCGATCACGCGCTGGGCTTCGCGGCAATCGCCCGCGGCCATCAGCGCGCGCGCCGTTTCCAGCGCCAGCGCCGGCTCGGCGCGGTCGCTGTCGTCGAGTTCATGCCAGTAGCGCATGAGCCCGGGAGGATCTTCGCGCAGGCTGCGCAGGGCTTCGCGCACGGCACGGCTGCGGATTGGCGCCGCCTGCTCGGCGGTCAGCGCCTGATGCTTTTCGAGCTGGCGCACCAGGCGTGCGACTTCGCGCCAGTTGCCCAGCCCCTGCTCGGCACGCAGGCTCAGGCGCAAGGCAGCGATATGCCGGCCCTCACGGGCGGAGAAAGCCTGCAGGGCGTCGCGGGCGTCCTCGAAGCGGCGTTCTTCCAGCGCGAATTCGGCTTCGGTCATCAGCCGCGCCGCCTGCAGGCCGGACCCATCATGGCCGCGCATGCGCGCCGCCCATTCCGCCACACGCCCGGCGTCGCGCAGGGCGTGCGCAGCGCGCCAGCCGGCCAGGGCCAGCATGCCGGCGGCCGCATCGTCATCGAGCTGAGCCTTCTCGGCGCAACGCAGGGCATGCCCGTAACGCCCTTCCTGCAGCAGGCGCCAGGCATCGCGCAGGGCCCGCGCAGCCTTTTCCTGCCGCCGCCGCCGGCGGAAATCGGCGACCGCGCGCGGCAAGGCCAGGGTGTGGCTGACGGCGCGCGCCAGCAGGTAGATGACGAAGAATCCGACCGCGCAGAGCAGCAGAAACAGGTTGAGCGAAACCTCGGCACGCCACGGCGGCAGCACCAGCAGAACGTAGCCATCGTTGTAGCGCGCAGCGAGCGCCAGCCCTACCGCCAGCGCAGCCAGGATCAGCAGCCAGAACACGGCGCGCATGACTCTGCTACCGGGCGCTGCCGCCAGCGCTGCGCTCGCGGGCGAACTTGAGATTGCGCAGCGCCGTCAGGGTTTCGGCCAGTCCCGGCAGATCGAAACTGACATCGGTGGTCGCCAGCGTGCTCAAGGTCGATTGGGCCGACTGGACCGGCTTGGCACGGCCGTCGAAGTAGCGCTCGAGCTGTTCGCGCGACTGGCGGATCTCCTCGCGGAAGACCTTGCCGTCGCGTTGCAGCAGCGCCAGGCGCGCATTGAGCAGGCGCAGCTTGAGGTTTTCGCGCAGGAAGTAGCTCTGGTTCGGTGCCAGGAGCGAAGGGTCGCCGTGGTCGATGCGCTCGATGCGGACCAATTGCCGGAATTCGCGCCACAGGTCCGCGCCCAGTTCGCGCCAGTAATCGACGCTGGCCGGCTTGGCCGCAAGCGCCGGCTTGGCCGTCACCGCCTTGGGGCGCTGCTCGAAGGCCAGCGGCAGGCTGTCGACGGCGGCCACCACGCTTTCGATCTTCAGCGACAGTCCGCTGATGTTGGCCCCGGGCGTGCCCTTGAGCCGTTCGATATCGCGCAGGATAAGCTTTCTGGCTGGCAGGAACTGCGGCTGCACGGAGCGCGCGAGGCGGGCGTCGGCGCCCTGCAGCGCGATCAGCGCCGCCTCGACATTGCCGGCGAACTGCAATTGCTGCATGGCTATGACGACGGCCTGCTCGACCTCGGCCAGCAGTCGTTCGTCGCGGGTGCTGGAGATCTCCTGGTACATGGCCTCCAGCGCCACGGCCTGGCTCTGCGTTTCGGCCAGCTTGGCTTCGAGCGCGCCGACCTTGGCCTGCAGCGCAGCCATGGCTTCCTGGTTCTGACGGGCCAGGGTGCGCCCTTCCCTGGCCACGGCATCACCCTCGCCCAGGCGTCGTGCGAGTTCCTGCTGCAGGCTGCCGACTTCCAGGCGAGTGTCGATCCACTGCGCGACGACGATTGCGATCAGCACCACTGCCAGCAGCAGTGGCGGCCGGCGCAAGCCATGCCACCAACGGCCGGCGGCCGCCGGCGTTTCAGTTTGTACGGGCGTTTCCATGGGATGCGAAGTATTGCATGAGTCCGGCCATCAGGCCGTCGTCGCCGGGGCCGGTAGGGATCACCTTGGACAGGCCGAGAGTGACTGCCTGCTCGGCGATGCGGGCATGCGGCACGAAAGCTGGGGTCTTTTTCAGCCAGGCCTGGCCGAGGCGGCCGACCATGTCGTAAAAATTGCGCAGGCCTTCGCTGCTGGTCAGGGTCACGGCATCGAGCTGGCCTTTCTCCCACAGGCTGAGCAGAGGCGCTGGATCGAGCTGAGGCACGGCACGGCGGTAGCAGGTCACATATTCGACGCTGGCGCCGCGCGCCTTGAGCGTGTCACCCAGCAGTTCGCGGCCGCCGTCGCCGCGGAAAATGATCACGCGGCGACCGCGCACGTCGACCAGTTCCGGAAGTTCGAGCAAGGCTTCCGAATCGAAGCGCAGCGGCGGCGAGATCACGTCATGAATGCCATGCCACGCCAGTTCGCGTTCGCTGCTCTTGCCCAGAGCCGCCACGCGCAGGGCGGCCGGCCAAGGCCGCCGCGGCAGGATCTGGGCCAGCGCCTTTTCGATCGCATTGGGGCTGACGAATACGGCGAGATCGAAACTGTCGAGGCGGATCGCCACGTCGAGCAGCGCCGAAACATCCTCCATCTCGCGAATTTCGAGTACCGGGTAGAGCACCGGAATCGCCCCCGCTTCGGTCAGGGCCGTGGCGAAGTGCGCCGCCTGCCCGGCCGGGCGCGTCACCACGACATGGCGGCCCGCCAAAGGCATTGTTAGCTGCCGAGCGCGGCGAGGATTTCGGCGGCGCCCTGGCGGCGCAGTTCGGCAGCCAGTTGCAGGCCGAGCGCCTCGGGGTCGGCGGCACTGCCGGTGAGTTCGGCATGCGCCATGCGCGTGCCGTCGGGCGAGGCGACGAAGCCGCGCAGATAGATGCTGCCGTCGCGCATTTCAGCGTAGGCGCCGAGCGGCACTTCGCAACTGCCGGCCAGCGCGCGCGACACGGCACGTTCGGTCCGCACGCAGGCCGCAGTGGCCGGGTCGTTCAAGGGCGCCAGCCAGGCCGCGACGTCGGCACGCGAGGCCAGGGCTTCGATGCCCAGCGCTCCCTGACCGGCGGCAGGCAGCGAATCCTCGGCCGGCAGCACAGCGCGGATGCGCTGGCCGAGACCGAGACGTTTCAGGCCAGCAGCGGCGAGAATGATGGCATCGAACTGGCCTTCGTCGAGCTTGCGCAAGCGCGTGTCGAGGTTGCCGCGCAGCGGCGTCACGGCCAGGTAAGGGTAGCGCGCATGCAACTGGGCTTCGCGGCGCAGGCTGGAAGTGCCGATCACGGCGCCCGGCGGCATGTCTGCAAGGCTGGCGTACTTGCTCGATACCAGCGCGTCGAGCGGCACTTCGCGCGGGCCGATGGCGACCAGGGAAAACTCCGGCTCCATCTGCATCGGCACGTCCTTCATGGAGTGCACGGCGAGATCGGCCGCGCCGTCGAGCAGGGCGGCCTCCAGTTCCTTGACGAAGAGACCCTTGCCGCCGACCTTGGACAGCGGCCGGTCGAGGATCTGGTCGCCGCGCGTGGTCATGCCGAGCAACTCGACGCTGCAGGCCGGATACAGTTGCTGCAGCAGGCTGCGCACATGCTCGGCCTGCCACAGGGCCAGACGGGATTCGCGTGTGGCGATGACGATGCGTTGAGGCGGGGATACGGGAGAAGGTAAGGGATTCACTGGACGGTCGATCGACGGAGAATGGATACGGAGATACTGCTCGCTGGCCCGCCACGACGGTCTTGCAGCAGCATGATTCTGCTGGCAATTCTAGCAGTCCGCCAAACTTTTCGCGCAGCATGCCGACAGGCCGATCACCCGCAGGGGGTCGGCCAGGCAGCGACCGAAAAATCAGCCGGCGCTTGCCCGCACCAAGGATGCGCTCTCGACCCAGCGTTTGATGCGGTTGGCGTCGCCGATGCGGGTCATCTTGCCCCAGGAGTCGAGCAGCACGATGATGATCGGCTTGTTGTTGAGCCAGGCCTGCATCACCAGGCATTTTCCGGCCTCGCTGATGTAGCCGGTCTTGGACAGGCCGATTTCCCAGGTCGAACTCCTGACCAGGGTATTCGTGTTGTGGAAATGCTGCGGACGGCCGGAGATGCTGAATTCGCCGTCGGACGCCGTGGAAAACTCGCGAATCAGCGGGTATTGATGCGCCGCATTGACCAGCTTCGCCAGATCGCGCGGGCTCGAGACATTGGCGGCGGTCAAGCCGGTGGCGTCCTGGAAGCGCGTGTCGACCAAACCCAGGTCCTGCGCCTTCTGGTTCATGGCCGCGACGAAAGCCTCGCGACCGCCCGGATAGTGGCGCGAAAGCGCCGAAGCGGCGCGGTTTTCGGAAGACATCAAGGCCAGGCGCAGCATTTCTTCACGTGCCAGCTGGGTGCCGACCTTGAGGCGCGAACGGGTGCCTTTGAGCATATCGACATCCTCATCGCCGATCGACAGGGTCTCGTTCAGGTCCGGCTTGGCGTCGAGCGCCACCATCGCCGTCATCAGCTTGGTGATCGAAGCGATCGGCAACACGGAACCGGCATTCTTTTCAAACAGGATTGCGCCGGTCGCCTGATCCTGTACCAGCACGGCAGACGACTGCAGGGCCAGATGCTGGGCATCATCCAGGGACATGCTGCGCCGTACCGGTCGCGCATACGCGACCTTCTTGCCCCTGATCAGCACCGATACGCGCTGCGGCTTTTTCTTGGAAGAAACGGATTTCTTTTTTTCGCTGGCCTCGGCCGTGCTCGACGTCACGCCGGCACCGACTATGGCCGCAACCAACAACATCAGTAGTGCCTTCTTCATGGAGACGCCCCTCCTGCAATCGTTCGATTCTAGCAGACGAAATCCCTTAGAAAAAAAGATGTTTCTGGAGTTCTTGTTACAAATAAAGGAGTTGAGCAACAAGATTCAGCAATTACATTAATTCAGATCAAGAAAACGTCGGACTTCATCGCGGCGCGCCAAGGTGTCCGCATAGCCCAATTCGATCAAGGCCCTGGTGTAGGGCTTCTCGAACAACAGATAACTGGTCAGCGCCCCGCCGTTCTGATTCATGGCGCCAATATTGCGCAACAAAGCCCTCACCGCCCAGGGCAAGGCCCCTGCGTGGCGCGCCGCCAGATGGTCGAGGCGCTGCGAAGGCGCAATCGTCAGCACTTCGATCGGGCGCAGACTGGTGCCACGCTCGCGGCGCACCGCCTCCGGTATCAGCGACAGCGTCTGGTTGATGCGGCTCATCCGTTCCAGGTCGACCGACATGCTGTCGAGAAAGATGCTGGACAGCGCATGCCCGGCGATTTGCGCCAACGATGGATAGGTGCTGCCGTTCGGCCGCGCATTCTCGTCGGCCATGCGTCCGGCACCGATGACCAGAATCCTGTCGGCGCCGAGGTGAATTGCCGGCGAGATCGGCGCCACCTGGCGCATCGAACCATCGCCGAACCATTCCCGGTTGATATGCACGGCGGGAAACAGGAAGGGAATCGCGCTCGATGCCATCAAATGATCGATCGAGATCTCGGTCGGTGCTCCTATGCGCTGGCTGCGTCGCCAGGGTTCGACATCGGCGCGACCCTGAAAAAAGCTCACGCTCTGCCCGGACGAGTAACCGGAGCAGGTGATGCTGACCGAATGCAGCGCCCGGCTTTCGATGGATTGCGCGATGCGCCCCAGATCGAGACTGTCCTTCAGCAGCCGGCGCAAGGGAGAGTTGTCGAGCAGCGAGTGCGGTGCGCGATGCGTCAGCCAGCCGAAGGCCAGCGTCGACAGCCAGCGCACGCCGGCAACGCCGATTCCTGCCGGATCGGCGCGATAGACCTGATGGGCGCTGAAGTTTTCCCACACTTGCAGCAGACCCTCGACGCCGGCCCCGAAATCCTCGGCCGCCGCGGCCAGCGACGCGGCATTGAGGGCGCCGGCCGAGGTGCCGCAGAGAATCGGAAACGGGTTGCGCTGCGGCTGCGGCAACAACTCGCGGATCGCCTTCAGCACACCGACCTGATAGCCGGCACGCGCACCGCCACCGGTGAGGATCAGGGCGGTGCGGGATTCCGTCATAGTTCGATCAAGCGCCGCTCCTGGCTTGCTGTTGCGCCTCCACCGACAACAAGGCAGTGACATTGACGATGCGGCGGACCGTTGCGGTCGGCGTCAGGATGTGCACCGGACGCGCGGCACCGAGCAGCAGCGGCCCCACGGTCAATCCGTCGCCGGCCGAGGTCTTGATCAGGTTGAAGGAAATGTTGGCGGCATCGAGCGTCGGCATGATCAACAGGTTGGCCTGGCCCTTCAGCGTCGAATCGGGAAATACCTGCTGCCGGATACTCTCCGACAGCGCCGCGTCACCATGCATCTCGCCATCGACTTCCAGTTGCGGCGCGATGTTGCGCAGGATCTCCAGGGCGCGGCGCATCTTGATCGCGGTCGGCGTGTCCTCGGTGCCGAAACTCGAATGCGAGAGCAGCGCCACCTTGGGCGCCAGGCCGAAGCGGGCCACCTCGTCCGCCGCCAGCAGGGTCATCTCGGCGAGCTGTTCCGCGGTCGGATCGTAATTGACATAGGTATCGCCGATGAACAGCGTTCGGCGCGGCAGCACCAGCATGTTCATCGCATAGAAATGCTCGATCCCGGGCTTCAGCCCGATCACCGTCTCGACATAGCGCAAATGCAGCGAATGCTTGCCGAAGGTGCCGCACAACATCGCATCGGCATAATTGTGCCGCACCAGCATGGCGCCGATCAGCGTGGTGCGCCGCCTCATCTCGCGCTTGGCATATTCCATACTGACGCCCCGGCGCGACATCAGGCCGTGGTAGTCCTGCCAGAGTTCCTTGTAGCGCGGATCGGAATCCGGGCTGACCAGTTCGAAATGCTCGCCGGCGCGAATGCGCAGGCCGTGACGGGCGATGCTCTTGTCCACCACTTCGGGTCGTCCGATCAGGATCGGCAGCGCCAGCCCTTCGTCGCATACCGTCTGCACGGCACGTAACACGCGCTCATCCTCCCCTTCGCAGAAAACCACTCGGGCCGGCTTCTTCTTGGCGGCGATGAACACCGGACGCATCAGCAGCCCAGTGGAATAGACAAAGTCGTTCAGTTGCTGGGCATACACGTCCATGTCGGCAATCGGCCGCGTGGCGACGCCGGAGTCCATTGCCGCCTGCGCCACCGCCGGCGCCACCTTGATGATCAGACGGGGATCGAAGGGCTTGGGAATCAGGTATTCGGGGCCGAAGGAAAGTTCCTCCGTGCCGTAGGCGGCCGTCACCACTTCCGACTGCTCGGCATGCGCCAGCTCCGCGATGGCCCGCACCGCCGCCACTTTCATGGCTTCGTTGATGGTCGTGGCGCCGACGTCGAGCGCGCCGCGGAACATGTACGGAAAACACAGGACGTTGTTGACCTGGTTCGGATAGTCCGAGCGGCCTGTGCCGATGATGGCGTCGGGACGCACGGCCTTGGCTTCCTCCGGACGGATTTCCGGGTCGGGATTGGCCATGGCGAGGATCAGCGGATCGCGCGCCATGGTCTTGACCATCTCGGGTTTCAGCACGCCCGCCGCCGACAGACCGAGGAAGATGTCGGCACCGATGATCGCATCGCCCAGCGAACGCGCATCGGTCGCCTGGGCATAACGCGCCTTGGATGGATCAAGCCCTTCGCGTCCGGTATGGATCACACCCTTGCTATCGACCGCGAAGACATTCTTCGGCTCAAGGCCGAGGCTCACCAGCAGGTCGAGGCAGGCGATCGCCGCCGCCCCGGCGCCGGAACAGACCAGCTTGACCTGGGCAAGATCCTTGCCGACCACGCGCATGCCGTTCAGCACCGCGGCGCTGGCGATGATCGCTGTACCGTGCTGGTCATCGTGGAACACCGGGATCTTCATCCGTTCGCGCAGCTTGGCTTCGACATAGAAGCACTCGGGTGCCTTGATGTCTTCCAGGTTGATGCCGCCGAAGGTCGGCTCCAGCGAGGCGATGATATCCACCAGCTTGTCGGGATCGTTCTCGGCAATCTCGATGTCGAACACATCGACACCGGCAAACTTCTTGAACAGCACGCCTTTGCCTTCCATCACGGGCTTGCCCGCCAGCGGCCCGATATTGCCCAGACCCAAGACCGCCGTGCCATTGGTAATGACCGCCACCAGATTGGCGCGCGAGGTGTACAAGGCCGCCGTGGAGGGATCGCGCACGATCTCGTCGCAGGCGGCGGCGACGCCGGGAGAGTAGGCCAGCGACAAATCGGCCTGACCGGTCAGCGCCTTGGTTGGAGTGACGGCGATCTTGCCGGGTTTGGGGTTGCGGTGATACTCCAGCGCCGCTGCGCGGATACGTTCGTCCATGAAAACCATCTCCTGTTAGCGTCGGCCTCAATTGTAGCGCCGTGCCGCCAGCACCAACTTTGTGACAAACCGGAAGTTTCCCGGCGCATTTCCCCAAAGTGGCCGGCAAGCAGGTCACCATACCCGGTCATTGCTACCCGCAAGAGAAGAGCAGCAGCTGTCGGCCCGCCGCGTGCGGCATTCGATTGTGGGATAATTTGCGTTTATGTCAGCTCCGCAATCGGGCCACCCCGCCCTCAGTTGCGGACAGCCGGAAGCCTTGTCGATCCCTACCCGCTGATCGCCCGGCAGGCCGGCGCGACTTCAATTCCATAGTGGAGATTCTCGCGTCATGAACCAGCCGAAACCGTTCCAAGCCCCGGCCTACGTCAAACACGCCCGTCTGGTGGCCTGGGTTGCCGAAGTTGCCGCACTGACCGAACCCGATGACATCGTCTGGTGCGACGGATCGCGGGAAGAATCCGATCGACTCTTCGAACAGATGATTGCGGCCGGCAGCGTCATTCGACTCAACCCGGCCAAACGCAAGAACTCCTTTCTCGTCCAGTCCGATCCATCCGACGTCGCCCGCGTCGAAGACCGCACCTACGTCTGTACCTCGGATCCGGAAGATGCCGGTCCCAACAACAACTGGGAACATCCGGACCAGATGAAGGAGACCCTGCGCGGCCTGTTCAAGGGCTGCATGCGCGGGCGCACGATGTACGTTGTCCCCTTCTCGATGGGTCCGATCGGCTCGCCGATCGCCCACATCGGCATCGAGCTTTCGGACAGCCCCTATGTCGTGGTCAATATGCGCATCATGACGCGCATGGGCCGCGCGGTACTCGATCAACTCGGCAGCGATGGCGTTTTCGTGCCCTGCCTGCACAGCGTCGGCCACCCGCTGGAAGCCGGCCAGGCCGACGTCAAATGGCCGTGCAACAAGACCAAGTACATCAGCCATTTCCCGGAGACCCGCGAGATTTGGTCCTTCGGCTCCGGCTACGGTGGCAATGCCCTGCTGGGCAAGAAATGCTTTGCGTTGCGCATCGCCTCGACCATGGCGCGCGACGAAGGCTGGCTGGCCGAGCACATGCTGATCCTCGGCGTCGAATCGCCGGAAGGTGAAAAATCCTATGTCGCCGCGGCCTTCCCTTCGGCCTGCGGCAAGACCAACTTCGCCATGCTGATCCCGCCCGAGAGCCTCGGCGGCTGGAAGGTCACCACCGTCGGCGACGATATCGCCTGGATCAAGCCAGGGCAGGATGGCCGTCTTTATGCCATCAATCCGGAGGCCGGCTTCTTCGGCGTCGCCCCCGGTACCAGCGAAAAGACCAATTTCAACGCCATGGCGACGCTGAAGGAAAACATCATTTTCACCAATGTCGCCCTGACCGACGATGGCGATGTCTGGTGGGAAGGCATGAGCAAGGAGCCGCCCGCGCACTGCATCGACTGGCAGGGCCAGGACTGGACGCCGCAGATCGGCAAAGAGACCGGGCGCAAGGCGGCCCATCCCAATTCGCGCTTCACCGCGCCGGCCAGCCAGTGCCCCTCGATCGACCCGGACTGGGAGAATCCCGCCGGCGTACCGATCTCGGCCTTCATTTTCGGCGGCCGCCGCTCGACTACGGTGCCGCTGGTGTTCGAGGCCTTCAACTGGAACTACGGCGTCTATATGGCAGCCACACTCGGTTCGGAAACCACGGCCGCGGCTGCCGGCGTCCAGGGCATCGTGCGCCGCGACCCGTTTGCCATGCTGCCGTTCTGCGGTTACCACATGGGTGACTACTTCAACCACTGGCTGCGCGTCGGCCACCAGATCGAGCACGCGCCGCGCATCTTTACCGTCAATTGGTTCCGTCAGGATGCCGAAGGCAACTTCATGTGGCCGGGCTTCGGCGAGAACATGCGCGTCCTCAAGTGGGTGGTCGGTCGCTGTGCCGGCCGGGCCGACGCCAGGCAAACCGCGCTCGGCTGGATGCCGCGCTTTGAGGACCTGGATTGGAGCGGCAGCGAGGAAGTCAGCAAGGCGCAGTTCGAGCAGCTCACCGCCGTGGACACCGCCGCCTGGCGCGAAGAACTCAAGCTGCATGCCGAATGGTTCGACAAGCTGAAGAGCCGCCTGCCGCGCTCCCTGACCCTCAAGCGCGAACTCTTCGAATTGGCGCTGGTGGATTAAGAGTAGGCGCTGGTAGTACGCCGAACCACGAATCGGCCGCCCTGCTTCGCGCAAGGCGGCCGTTATTTTTGGAGAACCGAGTGAACATCGCCGCACGGATGGCGCAGATCGCGCCGTTTCATGTCATGGAGTTGATGGCGCGCGCCGCGGCGCTGGAAGCCGCGGGCCGTTCGATCATTCACCTGGAGGTAGGCGAACCCGACTTTGCTACGGCCGACCCGATCCTGGAAGCCGCCCAACGCTTCCTCGCCGGCGGTCACGTGCACTACACGGCGGCCCTCGGCCTGACCCGGTTGCGCGAAGCCATCAGCGGCTTCTACCACACACGCTACGGCCTGGACATTTCGCCGGGGCGGATCGTGGTCACAGCGGGCGCCTCCGGGGCCCTGCTGCTGGCGCTCGGCGTGCTGGTGAATCCCGGCGACGAATGGCTGCTGCCGGACCCGGGCTATCCCTGCAACCGGAACTTCCTGCGCCTGCTCGAAGGCAGGCCGGTGTCGCTCGCCGTCGAGGCGGCAGCGAACTACCAGCCGACGGTGGAGCAGGTTGCAGCCTCCTGGACCGGGCAGACACGTGGTCTGCTGGTGGCCTCGCCGGCCAATCCGACCGGAACCCTGCTCGATGCAGCGACCCTGGCATCCTTGGCCAGTACCGTCGCGGTCCGCGGCGGCACGCTGCTGGTCGATGAAATCTACCATGGCCTGACTTATGGGACAGATGCAGAATCGGCGCTGGCAATCAGCGACGAGGTGTTTGTCATCAACAGCTTTTCCAAGTATTTCGGCATGACCGGCTGGCGCCTGGGCTGGCTGGTCGCACCGCAACGCCATGTGCGCGAGATCGAAAAGCTTGCCCAAAACCTCTACATCGCGCCATCAACCGTGGCCCAGCATGCTGCGCTGGCCGCTTTCGACCCTGGCACGATGGCCATCCTCGAAGCCCGGCGCCACGAGTTCGCCTTGCGGCGGGACGTCCTTCTGCCCGGTCTGCGCCAGCTCGGGTTCAAGATCGCGACCGAACCGCATGGCGCGTTCTATGTATATGCCGACTGCAGCGCCCTGGCTGCCGACAGCGACGACCTTGCCGCGCAACTGCTTACCGATGCGGGCGTGGCCGCGACGCCGGGCCTGGACTTCGGCCGCAACGCGCCACAACGCCACATGCGCTTTGCCTATACAGTCGACCGGAGCCTGATCGAGCAAGGCCTCACCCGCATGGCGGGGTTTCTGGATTCGCGGAGGCAATAAAAAAGCCGGGCATCACCCGGCTTTTTCTGTATCGCTCTAGCTTATTCGGCCACAGGAGCCTCGGCAGTGTCGCCCGCCGGACGGTCGAGCAGCTCGACATAGGCCATCGGCGCATTGTCGCCGACACGGAAGCCCATCTTGAGGATGCGCAGATAGCCGCCGTTGCGGGCGGCGTAGCGCGGGCCGAGCTCGTCGAACAGCTTGCCGACGATTTCACGATCGCGCGTGCGATCGAAAGCCAGGCGCCGATTGGCCAGGCTCGGCTTCTTGCCCAGCGTGATCAGGGGCTCGACCACGCGGCGCAATTCCTTGGCCTTGGGCAGGGTGGTCTTGATGGCCTCGTGGCGCAGCAGGGAGACTGCCATGTTGCGCAGCATCGCCTGGCGGTGCGCCGAGGTGCGATTGAGTTTGCGAAGTCCGTTACCGTGACGCATTTTGATGTCCTCGTTTTTTGCAGCCATCGCGCAATGCAAATGGCCGGTTAATGGTTATCGAGAGTTTGTGAATCAGTGCAGCAAATACAACAATGAATCAGATGCAGCAACCGGGCCGAAGCCCGGTCTTGAAACTATCAGGCAAGCTTTTAGTTACGACTAACCTAAAGGTAAGTCTCCACTGAAAGCTCGCTTACGCGAGTTTTTCCAGTCCGGCCGGCGGCCAGCTCTCTAGCTTCATGCCCAGGGTCAGGCCGCGCGAAGCCAGCACTTCCTTGATTTCGTTGAGCGACTTGCGACCCAGGTTCGGGGTCTTGAGCAACTCGGTTTCGGTGCGCTGAATCAGGTCGCCGATGTAATAGATGTTCTCGGCCTTGAGGCAGTTGGCGGAACGGACAGTCAGTTCCAGATCATCCACTGGGCGCACCAGAACCGGATCGACCGAGGTCTGCTTCGGCGCTTCTGCGGACATCGGCGTGCCTTCGAGATCGGCGAACACCGACAACTGTTCCATCAGGATGCGGGCTGCGGTACGCACCGCTTCCTCGGCATTGTCGATTGCGCCGTTGGTTTCGATGTCGAGAATCAGCTTGTCGAGGTCGGTGCGCTGTTCGACACGGGCCGACTCGACCGAATAGCTGACGCGACGCACGGGGCTGAACGAGGCGTCGAGCATGATCTGGCCGATGGCGCGGTTCTCGCGGGCAATTTCGCGCTGATTGGCCGGCACGTAGCCGCGGCCGGATTCGACGCGGATCTGCATATTGAGCTTGCCGCCGGGAGCGATGTGGGCGATGACATGATCCGGGTTGACGATTTCGACGTCATGGGTGGTTTCGATGTCGCGCGCCGTTACCACGCCCTCGCCATCGCGGGAAAGGGTGAGGGTGGCTTCGCGGCGATTGTGCATCTTCAGCACCACGCCCTTAAGGTTCAACAGAACGTCAACCACGTCCTCGCGCACGCCGTCCAGCGTCGAATATTCGTGGAGCACGCCTTCGATCGATACTTCGGTCGGGGCCACGCCTTCCATAGAGGACAGCAGGATGCGGCGCAGGGCGTTGCCCAGCGTGTGGCCATAGCCGCGTTCAAACGGCTCCATGACCACGCGGGCATGCACCGGCGAAAGCTGCTGGACATCGATACTGCGGGGTTTCAGAAGTGTGTGCATGTGCATTCCTTCAAATGGACGACGCCTGGCGTCCGAAGGACGCCAGGCGCATAACTACTTATTAACGCGAATACAGTTCGACGACCAGACCCTCGTTGATCGAGGGCGGAAGATCTTCGCGTGCCGGATAGGACTTGAATACACCCTTGCCAGCCTTGACATCCACCTCGATCCATGCCGGGAAACCGCGTGACTCGGCAGCTTCCAGCGCGGCTTTGGTGCGCAAATGGCCGCGGGTGCTGTCGAGCAACTGGATGACGTCTCCAGGACGCACGTTGTAGGACGGGATGTTTACGGGCTTGCCATTGATCAGGACGCCGTTGTGGCGCACGACCTGGCGCGCTTCGGCGCGTGACACGCCGAACCCCATGCGATAGGCAACGGTGTCGAGGCGAGCTTCGAGCAGCTTCAGCAGGTTCTCGCCGGTCTGTCCCTTCTTGGCTTCGGCCTCGCCGAACACCTTGCGGAACTGTCGTTCGAGAACGCCATAAATGCGACGGATCTTTTGTTTTTCGCGCAGTTGCGTACCGTAACCGGACAAGCGCTGCCCGGACTTTTGGCCGTGCTGGCCGGGCGCGTAGGCACGGCGCTCGACGGAACATTTGTCAGTGAAGCACTTCTCGCCTTTGAGGAACAGCTTTTCGCCCTCGCGGCGGCACTGGCGGCACTTGGCATCTAGGTTGCGGGCCATTGGTGTCGTATCCTTATTGCCTTAGATGCGGCGGCGCTTGGGCGGCCGGCATCCATTGTGGGGAATCGGGGTAATGTCGGTGATGCTGGTGATCTTCATGCCAAGCGCATTGAGCGCCCGAACCGCTGATTCGCGTCCCGGGCCGGGGCCCTTGATGCGAACTTCCAGGTTTTTGACGCCACACTCCTGCGCTGCCTTGCCGGCAGCTTCGGCGGCGATCTGCGCAGCAAACGGAGTGGACTTGCGCGAACCCTTGAAACCGGCACCGCCGGACGTGGCCCACGACAGCGCGTTGCCCTGACGATCGGTAATGGTGATGATGGTGTGATAGAAGGACGCGTGACCGTGCGCAATACCTTCGGCGACGTTCTTCTTGACCTTCTTGCGAACTTTGGTTGCGGTCTTAGCCATGTAATGGTTCCTGTTTTACTTCTTGCCCATCGAAATTGCCTTGCGCGGTCCCTTACGGGTCCGTGCGTTGGTACGGGTGCGCTGTCCGCGCACGGGCAGGCCGCGACGATGACGCACGCCACGATAGCAGCCAAGATCCATGAGGCGCTTGATGTTCATCGTCGTTTCGCGGCGCAAATCGCCTTCGACGGTGAACCTGCCTACCTCTTCACGCAGGCGATCCATTTCGCTGTCGGTGAGTTCCTTGATCTTTGCCGAACGCTTGACGCCGACCGCGTCACAGATTTTCCGTGCGCGGGTGCGGCCAATACCATAGATCGCGGTGAGAGCAATCTCCGCGTGCTGGTGATTCGGGATGTTGACGCCTGCTATACGAGCCATGTGCTTACCTGTTCGTCGCCGCTAATGCGGTTATTGGTGGGCTAGCTGAAAAACGCGAAACCGTAGATTATATCTGATCAGAATCGCTCTATCAACCCTGACGCTGCTTGTGCCGCGGGTCGGTACAAATGATCCTGACCACACCCTTGCGGCGAATGACTTTGCAATTGCGACAGATACGTTTGACCGAAGCCAGAACTTTCATTGGATTTCTCCGGAAATTATTGCCAAACTACTTGGCGCGAAACACGATACGGCCCTTGGAAAGGTCGTAGGGCGTGAGTTGCACGGTGACCTTGTCGCCGGGAAGAATACGAATGTAGTGCATGCGCATCTTGCCGGAGATATGGCCCAGGACCACATGCCCGTTCTCGAGTTTGATTCGGAACGTGGCATTCGGGAGGTTTTCGACAATCTCTCCCTGCATTTCAATGACGTCTTCTTTTGACATGGTTCAGCGAGCCGGGAAACCCGCCCCCTTGAAATTGGCCTTCTTCAGAAGACTTTCGTATTGGTGCGACATGACATAGGCCTGGACCTGAGACATGAAGTCCATCGTCACCACAACGATAATCAAGAGACTGGTACCCCCAAAATAAAACGGCACGTTCCACTTCAGGATCAGAAATTCGGGCAACAGGCAGACCACCGTGATATAGATCGCCCCGGCCAGCGTCAGACGGGTAAGAATCTTGTCGATGTAGCGGGCCGTCTGGTCGCCCGGACGAATGCCTGGAACGAATGCGCCACTCTTCTTCAGGTTGTCCGCCGTCTCCTTGGAATTGAAGACCAGGGCGGTGTAGAAGAAGCAGAAAAACACGATTGCCGTCGCATACAGCATCACGTAAATCGGCTGCCCCGGCGATAGCGTTGCCGCGATATCCTTGAGCCAGGTCATACCCTCGCCAGACCCGAACCAGCCTGCCGCCGTGGCCGGGAACAGAATGATCGAGGACGCAAAGATCGGCGGAATCACGCCTGACATATTGAGCTTCAAAGGCAGATGCGAACTTTGTCCGCCGTACACCTTGTTGCCGACCTGGCGCTTGGCATAGTTCACCAGAATCTTGCGCTGACCCTTTTCCACGAACACCACGAAGCCGGTGACCAGAACCACAAGGACGCAAATGAACAACGCCGAAATTGCATGCATCGCCCCGGTACGGACCAGTTCGAAGAGCCCGCCCAACGCGCTCGGTAGCCCGGCAACGATACCCGCAAAAATGATGATCGATATGCCGTTGCCCAGGCCGCGCTCGGTGATCTGCTCGCCCAGCCACATCAGGAACATCGTTCCGGTCAGCAATGTCAGGACGGTCACGAAGCGGAACATGAGGCCCGGATCGAGGACCAGCCCGGCCTGCGATTCAAGGGCGACGGCCATGCCCAAACCCTGAAACAGCGCCAAGGCCACTGTACCGTAACGAGTGTATTGGGTGATCTTGCGTCGTCCTGCCTCGCCTTCCTTCTTCAGTGCCTCGAGCGAGGGCACGGCGATCGTCATCAACTGCATGATGATCGATGAGGAGATATAGGGCATGATGCCCAGCGCAAAAAGTGTAAAGCGGGACAGCGCGCCCCCGGAAAACAGGTTGAACACGCCAAGAATGCCGCCCTGCTGGCCCTGGAACAACTCGGCGAGTTTTACCGGATCGATGCCTGGCACAGGAATATGTGCCCCAATCCGGTAAACCACCAGCGCACCCAGCAGGAACCAGAGTCGGCGCCAGAGGTCGCCGAATTTTCCGGTCTTGCCGAGAGCTGCTGCCTGGGGAGTTGCCACTGAGTCCGTCCTCGTCCGCTATCAGGCTGCTGCTATATCGGCAACCGAGCCGCCAGCCGCTTCGATCGCGGCACGCGCACCCTTGGTCGCACCGACACCCTTCAGCGCAATCTTGCGATTCAGCTTGCCCGACAAAATGACCTTCGCCGACAAGGCGTCGCCTGCGATCACGCCGGCCTGCTTCAGAACCAGCAGGTCCACTTCTTCGACCGGCAACTTGTCCAACTCGGACAGGCGCACTTCAACATTGCGGCTAGCCGTCAGGGAGACAAATCCACGCTTCGGCAAACGCCTTTGCAGCGGCATCTGGCCACCCTCAAAGCCTACCTTGTGGAAACCACCGGCACGCGACTTCTGCCCTTTGTGTCCGCGGCCGGCGGTTTTGCCGAGTCCGCTGCCGATACCGCGCCCGACACGCTTCGCGGCGTGCTTGGAGCCGGCGCCCGGCTTCAGATTGTTAAGTTCCATGCTCATCGATATCCCCTCAGCCTTCGCACTTCAGCAGATAGGCCACTTTGCGGATCATGCCCCGCACTGCGGGCGTATCCTCGAGTTGAGCCGAACTATTCAGTTTTTTCAGGCCCAGGCCGCGAACCGTCGCACGATGATCCTGCTTCGTACCGATCACACTCTTTACCAACGTGACCTTGATTGTTTTGTCAGCCATGGTTCACTCCAGAATTTCGGCTATGGCCTTGCCGCGTTTCGCAGCGATCTCGGCCGGGGTGCTCATCGCCAACAAGCCGTGCAGCGTTGCGCGCACCACGTTGTAGGGATTGGTCGAGCCGATGGTCTTGGCGACCACGTCGGTCACGCCCATCACCTCGAAGACGGCGCGCATCGGGCCGCCAGCAATGACGCCGGTACCGGGGGACGCGGGGGACATCAGCACCGTGGTAGCACCATGCTTGCCCTTAACTGTGTGATGGAGGGTGCCGTCCTTCAGGCTGATTTTGGACATTTTGCGCCGAGCCTCTTCCATCGCCTTTTGGACGGCGACCGGAACTTCGCGGGATTTGCCCTTGCCCATGCCGATGCCGCCATCGCCGTCACCTACCACGGTCAGCGCGGCAAAACCGAGAATCCGGCCGCCCTTCACCACCTTGGTAACGCGGTTGATGGACACCATCTTTTCGCGCATGCCATCGTCGCGCTCTTCCTGGACCTGCTGCTGTTTCCTGCCTTGCGGTTTAGCCATGTCCGTCTCGCTTAGAACTTGAGACCGCCCTCACGGGCGGCTTCAGCCAGCGCCTTGACGCGGCCGTGGTAATGAAAACCGGAGCGGTCGAACGCAACCTGCTCGATGCCGGCCGCTTTGGCCCGCTCGGCGATGAGTTTGCCAACCGTTTTGGCGGCATTGACGTTACCGCCGTTCGGGACCTGGCTCCGTACTTCCGGCTCCATGGTCGAAGCAGCAGCGAGTACACGGGTGCCGCAGTCCGAAAAAATCTGGGCAGAGATATGCAAGTTACTGCGATGCACCGCGAGGCGCACCACCTTGAGCTCCGCAATTTTGGCGCGGGTTTTGCGCGCCCTGCGCAGACGAGCCTGTTTCTTTTCCATGATTCAGTGCCTCGATTATTTCTTCTTGGTTTCCTTGATGACAACCACTTCGTCCGAATACCGGACACCCTTGCCCTTGTAGGGCTCCGGAGACCGGTAGGCGCGGATTTCAGCGGCTACCTGACCAACCACTTGCTTGTCGATCCCCTTGATCAGGATCTCAGTCTGGGTCGGCGTTTCAACCTTGATGCCGTTTGGCATGTCATGCACCACCGGGTGCGAAAAGCCAAGCGTAAGGTTCAGCTTGGCCCCCTGTGCCTGGGCACGATAGCCAACGCCCACCAAATTCAACTTCTTTTCAAAACCCTTGGTTACGCCGATAACCATATTGTTAAGCAGCGCGCGCATGGTACCCGACATGGCACCCGCGTTGGGCGCCCCATCAACGGCGCGACAGAGCAGTTGCTCGCCATTCCTCTCGACTTTCACAGCCGGCAACATGAACTGCTTCAGCGTGCCCAGCGGTCCCTTGATCGCGACCTCGGTATCAGAGAGCGCCACTTCGACGCCCTTGGGTACATCAACCGGATATTTTGCAATACGTGACATGGTAGCGGCTCCTTAGGCGACGATGCAGAGAACTTCGCCGCCCATATTGCCCGCCCGCGCACGGCGGTCGGTCATAACACCCTTAGGCGTGGAGACGATGGCAACACCCAGTCCGTTCATGACGCGGGGCAGATCATCCTTGCCCTTATAGACACGCAGGCCTGGCTTGGAAACGCGCTCAATCCGTTCTATCACCGGACGCCCGGCATAGTACTTGAGAGCAACATCGAGTTCGGGCTTGGCGCCATTCTCACGAATCGCGAAATCATCAATATAGCCCTCATCCTTCAGCACCTTGGCAATAGCCACCTTTAGCTTGGAAGACGGCATGGAAACGGACACCTTCTCCGCCATCTGCGCATTGCGGATGCGGGTCAACATGTCAGCAACTGGATCGGTCATGCTCATATCGCTCTCCTTACCAGCTCGCCTTGGTCATGCCGGGCACTTCGCCGCGCATGGCAATCTCGCGCAGTTTGTTGCGACACAGACCGAACTTGCGGAACACACCGCGCGGACGCCCGGTCAGTGCGCAACGATTGCGCTGACGGGACGGACTCGCGTTGCGGGGCAACTGCTGGAGCTTCAGTCGCGCATCCATGCGCTCCTCATCCGACAGCTTGACGTTGTTGATTACGGCAAAAAGTTCGGCGCGCTTGGCGGCATACTTCGCCACCGTCTTGGCGCGCTTTTCTTCGCGGTTAATTAGAGCTAGTTTCGCCATACGTCCCTCAGTTCTTGAAGGGGAACTTAAATGCGGCGAGAAGCGCCTTCGCTTCTTCGTCGTTCTTCGCGGTGGTGGTGATGCTGATATTCATGCCACGCAACGCATCGATCTTGTCGTACTCAATTTCAGGGAAAATAATTTGTTCCTTGACCCCGACGTTGTAGTTGCCACGCCCATCGAAACCTTTGCCGGAAATTCCGCGGAAATCGCGGATGCGCGGCATTGCTATCGTGACCAGGCGATCAAGAAACTCGTACATGTGATTTCCGCGCAGCGTGAGCATGCAGCCGATCGGATAGCCTTCACGAATCTTGAAGCCGGCGATTGCCTTGCGCGCCTTGGTAACCACCGGCTTCTGACCGGCAATCTTTGTCATATCGGCAACAGCGTGATCAAGCACCTTCTTGTCACCGACCGCCTCACCCACACCCATATTCAGGGTGATCTTGGTGATGCGCGGAACTTCCATAATCGACTTGTAACCGAACTTCTGGAGCAGTTCGGGAACGACTGTTTGTTTGTAGTATTCCTGCAAGCGCGCCATGACTGATCCTTACGCGTCAACAACTTCGCCGTTCGACTTGAACACCCGGACTTTGCGACCGTCGTCGAGCAGCTTGAAGCCGACGCGATCCGCCTTCTGGGTGGCAGGATTGAACAACGCCACATTGGAAATATTGATCGGCATTTCTTTCTCGACAATGCCGCCCTGATTACCCTTGAGCGGGTTAGGCTTGGTGTGCTTCTTGACGCGATTGATGCCTTCCACCAGCAGGCGGTCGGCATCGAGGCTATTCAATACGACGCCTCGCTTACCCTTGTCTTTGCCTGTGATAACGACAACGTCGTCACCTTTACGAATCTTATTCATGATCGAGTCCTCGATTGCCGGTTCAAAGAACCTCGGGAGCCAGCGAGACTATCTTCATAAATCGCTCGGTACGCAGCTCGCGCGTCACCGGGCCGAAGATGCGCGTGCCGATCGGTTCCAACTTGTTGTTCAGCAATACCGCTGCGTTGCCGTCAAACTTGATGAGCGAGCCGTCCGAACGACGCACACCCTTGGCGGTACGCACCACTACTGCGCTATAGACTTCACCTTTTTTGACACGACCACGCGGTGCGGCATCCTTGATGCTGACCTTGATGACATCACCAATGCCGGCATAACGGCGCTTGGAACCACCAAGTACCTTGATGCACATGACCGAACGCGCGCCCGTGTTATCGGCGACATCCAGCAGAGACTGCATTTGAATCATTTTTTCATCTCCAACTTAATCCGCGTTTGAGTTAACTCTCGCGATCAGTCTTGGAGCCCGCTAGGGGCTGGAATGCCGGGCAGAGAATACCCCGGCGGAGCAAAGAGGCGAGATTTTACATCCCGCCACCATCTTGTCAACTAATATTTTCGCTTTGCTGAATGTTTCGCAGCAAAGTCGCTTTCAGACCACTCGTGCCTTCTCGACAACCTTGGCGACGCGCCATGCCTTGGTCTTGGAGATTGGGGAACACTCTTCAATCTGGACCAAGTCCCCGGCTACAGTCTCCAAACCCTCAACGTGTGCGTGATATTTCTTTGAACGCGTCATGATTTTGCCGATAACAGGATGCTTGACCTTGCGTTCAACCAACACCGTCACGGTCTTCTGCATTTTGTCCGACACAACACGCCCCTGGAGGGTACGTCGCACGGTTTGAGTCGTCGCATCCGTCATTTTGCCGCCGCCTTCTCACGCTGAATGGTTTTGATGCGCGCAATGTCCTTGCGCACCTTGCCGACCTGGCTGGTATTGGTCAGCTGTTGTGTAGCCACCTGCATGCGAAGTCCGAATTGCGCCTTGCGCAACTCCAAAAGCTCCTTTTGCAGGTCCTCGACGTTTTTTGCTCTCAGCTCACTTGTTTTCATGGCTTATCCCAAATGGCGGGTAACGAAGGTGGTTTCCAGCGGAAGCTTGGCGGCTGCAAGGCGGAAAGCCTCTCGCGCCAACGTCTCGTCAACACCGTCCATTTCGTAAAGGACTTTGCCCGGCTGAATCTCGGCGACCCAATATTCCGGAGAACCCTTACCGTTACCCATACGAACTTCCAGCGGCTTCTTGGAAATCGGCTTGTCCGGAAAAATGCGGATCCAGATTCGACCGCCGCGTTTGATATGACGGGTCATGGCGCGGCGAGCAGCTTCGATCTGACGGGCAGTTAGGCGGCCGCGACCGATGGCCTTTAGGCCGAACTCACCAAAGCTCACCTTGGCACCCCTGGTGGCGAGTCCGGTATTGCGACCCTTTTGTTCCTTGCGATATTTTCTGCGGGCAGGTTGCAGCATGTTTTACTCCTTGCCTTCTTTCGCTGCGCTATCAACACCCTCGGCCACGACCGGGGCTGCCTTGCGCACGCGCTTGACAGGTGCCTTGGGCGCTGCAGCAACGACTTCCGGCTTGGTTTCGGGCTTGGTTTCCTCGGCCTTTTTTACGGGAGCACGGCGTGCGGCGGGTCTGGCGTCCGCCTCACCCTCGCGCGGGCGTCCGGGACTGCGACGGGGCTTGCGCTGGTCATCAACAGCGGGCTCCGGGGTCGCCAGCAAGGCTTCGCTGCGCGACAGGATCTCGCCCTTGAACACCCAGACCTTGATCCCGATGATACCGTAGGTGGTCTTTGCCTCGGAAGTACCGTAGTCGATGTCGGCACGCAAGGTATGCAAGGGTACACGGCCTTCGCGATACCACTCCCTGCGGGCGATCTCGGCGCCGTTCAGACGACCCGAACTCATGATCTTGATACCCTGAGCGCCCAGGCGCATGGCGTTCTGCATCGCACGCTTCATGGCGCGACGGAACATGATGCGCTTTTCAAGTTGCTGGGCAATCGAGTCGGCGATCAGTTGGGCATCAATTTCCGGCTTGCGGATTTCTTCGATGTTGACGTGCACCGGCACGCCCATCTTGCGCTGGAGTTCAGCCTTCAGGTGCTCGATATCTTCACCCTTCTTGCCGATAACAACCCCGGGGCGGGCGCTGTAGACGGTAACCCGTGCGTTCTTGGCCGGGCGCTCGATCACCACACGACCTACCGACGCGTGCGCCAGCTTCTTTTTCAGGTAGTCGCGGACCTCAATGTCTTCCTTGAGCATCTGCGGAAAGGTCTTGCTGCTGGCGTACCAGCGGGAAGTCCAGTTGCGTGTGACCGAAAGCCGAAAACCGGTCGGATGAATCTTTTGTCCCATGTGTCCCCCTTAATCGCCAACGGTCACGAAGATGTGACAAGTCGGCTTGAGGATGCGGTTGCCGCGTCCCTTGGCTCGCGCCGTAAAGCGCTTGAGCACCGTGCCCTTTTCCACATAGATACGCGTAATCTTCAATGCATCGATGTCTGCGCCGTCATTGTGCTCTGCATTGGCAATCGCCGACTCGAGCACCTTTTTGATGATGCCGGCACCCTTCTTGGGCGAAAATGCCAGAATGCTGAGCGCCTGATCTACCGGCTTGCCGCGCACCAGGTCGGCAACAAGCCGGCCTTTTTGGGCAGAAAGTCGGACACCGCGCAAGTTTGCGTTGGTTTCCATCGTCGCTCCTTACTTCTTCGCAGCGGCTTTCTTGCCGCCCGTGTGGCCCTTGAAAGTTCGCGTCAGCGCGAACTCGCCAAGCTTGTGGCCAACCATGTTTTCCGACACATAGACCGGGATGTGCTGCTTGCCGTTATGCACAGCAATGGTCAATCCCACGAAGTCGGGAAGAATAGTCGAACGGCGCGACCATGTTTTGATCGGGCGCTTGTCGTTGGAGGCGCGCGCCGCATCCACCCGCTTCAGCAGGTGAGCGTCGATGAACGGGCCCTTCTTGATAGAACGTGCCATGTCTTACCTCTTACCTTTCGGCCTGCGTTGGACAATCATGACGTCCGTGCGCTTGTTGTTGCGAGTGCGATAGCCCTTGGTCGGCTGGCCCCACGGGCTAACGGGAACGCGCCCCTCGCCAGTGCGTCCTTCACCACCGCCATGCGGGTGATCAACTGGGTTCATCGCCACACCGCGAACGGTCGGCCGAACCCCGCGCCAACGCATCGCACCGGCCTTGCCGATCTTGCGCAGACTGTGTTCCTCGTTGCCAACCTCACCGATCGTGGCACGGCACTCGACGTGGATACGGCGGATTTCGCCGGAACGCAGCCGAACCTGGGCGTAGGTGCCTTCACGGGCCAGAAGCTGGGCCGACGTGCCGGCGGAACGGGCAATCTGCGCGCCCTTGCCAGGCATCATCTCGACGCAATGAATGGTGGTACCGACCGGAATGCTGCGAATCGGCAGGGTATTGCCCGGCTTGATCGGAGCTTCGGGACCGCTGAGCACCGGCTGGCCGACGACCATCCCCTTGGTGGCGATGATGTAGCGGCGTTCGCCGTCAGCATAAAGCACCAGGGCGATATTCGCGGAACGATTCGGATCGTACTGAAGGTTTTCCACCTTGCCCGGAATTCCATCCTTGTCACGGCGAAAATCGATCACCCGATAAAGCTTCTTGTGGCCACCGCCCATATGCCGCGTGGTGATATGGCCATGCGCATTGCGGCCAGCGGTCCTGGTCTTCGACTCAACCAGCTTGTCGTGCGGGCGCCCCTTGTGCAGATTCGGGTTGACAACCTTGACGACACCACGGCGACCCGGCGAGGTCGGTTTGACTTTTACGAGAGCCATTTAAGCAGCCCCCCCTTCCGCGAAATTGATTTCCTGACCGGGCTTGAGGCAGACAAATGCCTTCCTGATGTCGCTGCGACGGCCGATGTTGCGGCCTGCGCGCTTGATCTTGCCCTTCAGATTGGCGATCTGAACCGACTTGACTTCGACCTTGAACAGCAATTCGACGGCCGCCTTGACTTCGGGCTTGGTCGCATCGGGTGTCACGATGAACACCACCTGCTCGTTCTTGTCGGCAATGTACGTGGCCTTTTCGGAGATTTGCGGGGCCACCAGCACCTGCAGCAAACGCTCCGGGTTAAAGTTTTTGCTCATGCCAGCATCTCCTCGATCTTGGCCACGGCGCCCTTGGTGAAAATCACTTTGGGGAAACGGACCAGCGACACCGGATCGGCCTGCTGCGCCTCCAGCACCAGCACGTTCGGCAGGTTGCGTGACGCCAACGCCAGATTGTCGTCCAGGTTGTCGGTCACGAGAAGTATGGAATCCAGCCCCATCGCCTTGAGCTTTTGGGCGAACAGGCGGGTCTTCGGCGCCTCGATGGCGAAGTCCTCGATCACCACCAACCTGTCTTCACGGGCCAACTGCGACAGAATCGCCGCCAAGCCGGCGCGATACATCTTGCGGTTGACCTTCTGCGTGAAATTCTCTTCCGGGGTATTCGGGAAGATACGACCGCCTCCGCGCCACAAGGGAGAAGACGTCATACCGGCGCGAGCGCGGCCGGTACCCTTCTGCCTAAAGGGCTTCTTGGTGCTGTGATGCACCTCTTCACGGTCCTTCTGTTTGCGATTACCGGCGCGAGCGTTTGCCTGGTAGGCAACCACCACCTGATGCACCAGCGCTTCATTAAAGTCGCGACCAAACAGCGCGTCCGAGGCGGTAACGGTTGCCGCGGCCTGACCCTGGTCGTTAATTAGCTTAAGTTCCATGTCACCCCCGCTCAGTTGGATGCCTTGACGGCGGGGGCGACAATCACGTCACCCCCCTTGGCGCCAGGCACAGCTCCTCGAAGGAGCAGGAGTTGACGCGTCTCGTCGACGCGAACCACTTCAAGATTCTGCGTCGTACGGGCGACATCACCGAGATGTCCGGCCATGCGTTTGCCGGGAAACACCCGCCCCGGATCCTGCGCCATGCCGATCGATCCCGCCGAGTTGTGCGACAAGGAGTTGCCGTGCGAAGCGCGGTTCGACGAGAAATGGTGGCGAGTGATTGCACCGGCGAAACCTTTACCGATCGTGGTACCGCTCACATCAACTTTCTGGCCAACGCTGAAGATGCTCGCCGCAACGACATCACCCGGCTTGAAACCGGCGAGTTGATCCGGCGCAACACGGAACTCTTTAAGAACTTCACCGGCTTCGACGCCGGCTTTGGCGAGATGTCCCGCTGCGGGCTTGCTGACCCGACTTGCGCGACGCTTGCCAAAGGTCACCTGAACGGCGGCATAGCCATCCACCTCAGGTGTCTTGATTTGTGTGACGCGGTTATTCGACACATCGAGCACCGTCACCGGGATGGAAGAACCATCCTCGGCAAACACGCGCGTCATGCCGACCTTGCGTCCAACAAGGCCTAGACTCATTTTATTCTCCTAAACCCCAGCTACGATTGGCCGGGCCCACTTACATGAACAGCGAAAAACATTGCATGGGGAAACGCCCGAATATCGAGCACCCTGAGCAGCGAAAATTACTGAAGCTTGATCTCGACATCCACACCGGCGGGCAAATCCAGCTTCATCAGCGCGTCGACCGTCTTGTCGGTCGGATCGATGATGTCCATCAGCCGCAAATGGGTGCGAATTTCGAATTGGTCCCGCGAAGTCTTATTGACGTGCGGCGAGCGCAATACGTCGAAGCGTTCAATACGCGTCGGCAGCGGCACCGGGCCGCGCACGACTGCGCCAGTGCGCTTCGCCGTTTCTACGATTTCAAGCGCCGACTGATCAATTAGGCGATAGTCGAATGCCTTGAGGCGGATGCGTATCTTCTGGCTTTGCATTACAAATCCTTAAAGAGCGAGGTCGCAAATCGCGAAAGGGCGAGATTTTATCGCCCTTTTCGCTGTATTGCAACAATAGTTATTCGATGACCTTGGCGACGACGCCGGCGCCGACGGTACGACCGCCTTCACGGATGGCGAAACGCAGACCCTCTTCCATCGCGATCGGCGCAATCAGCCGCACCGTCATCGCCACGTTGTCTCCCGGCATCACC
>JAUYSD010000190.1 GCA_030696505.1 Sulfuritalea sp.
CTTGCGGGCGCAGGCGTGGATCACCTCGCCGAAGGCGGTATCGAGGCGCACTTCGTAGTCGGCATTGCGCAGGGTTTTCGTCAGCGAGCGTGAAATCTTCAGCTCCTCGGGAAACAGCACCATGCGTGGATCGGGGCTCCACCAGAGGAGGGGCTCGCCGGCCGAGAACCAGGGGAAGATGCCACGCCGGTAGGCGGCGAGCAGCCGCTGCGGGCTCAGGTCGCCGCCGGCGGCGAGCAGGCCGTTGGGTTCGCTGAGCGCCTTCGCCACCGGCGGGAACAGGTGTGCCTCAGGCAGCCAGGGGATCATCGGCCCTGTGGAAATGTGACGACGTGATCGACATCGAGCCGGATGCCGATGCTTTCGCCTATCGCATGGTTGTGGTGGGACGGCACCAGCGAGAGTACCTGGGCGCCCGAGGCCAGGCGCAGCGTGTAGAGAAATTCCGCGCCACGGAAAGCCTTGGCGACGACTTCGGCCTTGACGTCGCTGGCATCGTCGTGGATTACGTCGTCGGGGCGCAGCAGCACGTCGAGCCGGCAGCTGCGCTGGCACTCGAAGCAGCTCGACGCGCAATCCATCGGCACTTCCGAATCGAGCCGGCCCAGTTCGACTTCGACGACCTGGCGCGACAGCACTTCGCCGGGCAGGAACACGCCTTGGCCGATGAAATCGGCAACGTGGCGCGTGGCCGGACGGTGATACAGATTGTAGGGCGTGTCCCATTGCTCGATGCGGCCTTCGCGCATGATGCCGACCATGTCGGCGACGGCGAAGGCTTCGTTCTGGTCGTGGGTGACCAGAATCGCCGCCATGCCGGCACGTTTGAGGATGTCGCGGACTTCGAGCGAGAGGCGTTCGCGCAGTTCGACATCGAGATTGGAGAAAGGCTCGTCGAGCAGCAGCAGATGCGGTTGCGGCGCCAGGGCGCGGGCCAGCGCCACGCGCTGCTGCTGGCCGCCCGACAGTTCGTGCGGATAGCGTTCGCCGCGTTTGGCCAGTCCGATCAGTTCCAGCATTTCATCGACGCGCTGGCGTCGCGCCGACGCCGACTGCCCGCGCAGGCCGAAGCCGATGTTGTCGGCCACCGACAGGTGTGGGAACAATGCGTAATCCTGAAACACCATGCCGATGCGTCGCGCTTCGGCGGGGATATGGGCTTTTTCGCTGGCAATCGTCACGCCATTGAGGCGGATACTGCCCGCCGCAGGCATCTCGAAGCCCGCGATCAGACGCAGCATGGTGGTCTTGCCGCAGCCCGAAGATCCTAGCAGGCAGGCAATCTCCCCTGGTGCCAGGTTGAACGACAAATCGCGCACCACGGCTTGCTTGCCGTAGGCATGACTGACACGGTCTACTTCGAGCAATGACATGATCGTCGCGTAGATTGCGGCTTGTGGAGAATGAGTCTCAATTATAATCGGCCGGCCGTGTCCCGCCCATTCCCCACCTCGCCTCTTTCCGTCGTCGCCTTCGCGCTCGCTGTTCTGGTCGCGCTGCCTGTGCTCGCCGTCGGCGCCAATTTGCTCACCGGCGGCACCGGGGAAACCTGGCGTCATTTGATGAGCACCGTGCTGCCCGAGTATGTGGCGAATTCGGTCTGGCTCTGCCTTGGGGTCGGCATCGGCGTCGCCGCGATGGGCACCGGAGCCGCTTGGTTGGTGGCCCTGAACGACTTTCCCGGCAGGCGCATCGCGGAATGGGCCCTGTTGCTGCCGATGGCGATGCCCGCCTATGTGCTGGCCTATACCTATACCGATTTCCTGCAGTTCGTCGGCCCCATACAAACCGGGCTGCGCGAGAGCTTCGGCTGGAAAATGGGCGACTACTGGTTTCCCGATGTGCGTTCGCTCGGCGGCGCCATCGTGCTGTTTTCCTGCGTGCTTTATCCCTATGTGTACTTGCTGGTGCGCACCGCCTTTCTCGAACGCGCCGGCGGCATGATCGAGGCGGCACGCGCGCTCGGCCTCAATCCCTGGCAGGGGTTCTGGCGCGTCTCGATTCCGCTGGCGCGTCCGGCCATCGCCGCCGGCATGGCGCTGGCATTGATGGAGACCTTGGCCGATTACGGCACGGTCGCCTACTTTGCGGTGGAAACCTTCACCACCGGCATCTATCGCGCCTGGTTCTCGCTGGGTGATCGCGTTGCCGCGGCGCAACTGGCCGCCGCATTGCTCGGTTTCGTCGCGCTGCTGATCCTGCTGGAGCGCATCAGCCGCGGTCGCGCCCGCTATCACGACAGCAGCGGTCGACGTCGCGCCACGCGTCAAGTGCTGACCGGCTGGCATGCGCTGTTGGCGCAGATCGGCTGCGCGATTCCGGTGCTGATCGGCTTTGGCTTGCCGGCGGTGCTGCTGCTGCGTTTGGCGCTGGGCGATGCGGGCGAAGCTGCCGGCAGTTTTACCGGACGCTTTCTGGTGCTGGCGAGGAACAGCTTTACGCTGGCGGCTCTGACCGCCGGGCTGGCTGCGTTGCTGGCGCTGCTGCTCGGCTTCGCCGCGCGCGACGGGCACAAGCTGCCGCGGTTGGCGAGTCGCGTCGTCGGCCTTGGCTATGCGGTACCGGGTTCGGTGATCGCCGTCGGCGTGCTGATTCCGGTGACCCGGCTCGATCATTTGCTGGCCGGCCTCTGGCAGCAGATGGCCGGGGCCAATCCGGGACTGATTCTGACCGGCGGCATCGCCGCGCTGGTGTATGCCTATCTCGCGCGTTTCCTGGCGATTGCGCTGCAAACCGTGGAAGCCGGATTGGGGCGCATCACGCCCAGCATGGAGTCGGCGGCGCGCAGCCTGGGCAGCGGTCCGGGGGAAACCCTGCGCCGCGTCCATCTGCCGTTGATGCGCGGCAGCCTGCTGACTGCCGCGCTACTGGTGTTCGTCGACGTCATGAAGGAACTGCCGGCTACTCTTGTGATGCGTCCCTTCAACTTCGACACGCTGGCGACGCAGACCTTTACCCTGGCGGCCGACGAGCGCCTGGCCGAAGCTTCAAGCGCGGCGCTGGCCATCGTCGCGGTCGGCCTGCTGCCGATCATCCTGCTGGCCCGGCAGATTTCCGCCGGGCGCAGCGAGGTCAGTTCCTGCTAAAGCGACTTGTGGGTTCCGTCGCATAGCGCGCCGTTGGCGCTGTGCTTGCAGCCGCAGAAATACACGGTCTTGCTTTCTGCGGCGGTGTACTTGACCGGATTGAATTCCGAACCCTTGTGGCTGCCGTCACAAAATGGTTGCGACTTGCTCTTGCCGCAGGCGCACCAGTAGTAATCCTTGCCCTTCTCTACATCGATGGCGAAGGGGTTTTTTGCGGCGATCTCTGGCTTGGACATGCTGTTCTCCGGGTCTGGTTGGCGATGTCCGGACTATAGAGACATTCGTCATGGCAAGAAATCCCGGTTCGGGAACAGATTGTTTCGTTCGGATGAACAATGGCTGGCAAGAGTTGGCGCTGGCGCTACGGCGAATGGATCGGCCTCTATGCCCTCAGAGGCCGATCGATAGCAGTTACTTCCAGCCGGCGCGGTCGTAAATGCGCTGTGCGGCGGCGGAATTCTTCGCCAGCGTGGCAACCGGCAAGCTGTCGGCCTTGAACTTGCCCATGGCGTCCAGTGCCGGGTTCTTCACCGCGACGCTGGCGACGGCGGGCCATTCATTGTTGCCGTCGGCGAAATAGCGCTGCGCATCGTCGCTGGCCAGGTATTCGAGGAACTTGACCGCCGCTTCCTTGTTCGGGGCCGTCTTCAGCATGCCGCCGCCGGAGATGTTGATGTGGGCGCCAAAGCTATTCTGGTTCGGCCAGATGATGGCGACGCGCTCCATCAGGCGGCGATCTTCCGGCTTGTCCGAACGCAGGAGACGGGCCAGGTAGTAGCTATTGGATACCGCCACGCCGCATTCGCCGGCGGCGACGGCCTTGATCTGGTCGGTGTCGCCGCCTTTCGGCGAGCGTGCGAAATTCGCCACCACACCGAGCGCCCATTCCTCGGCCTTGGCTTCGCCCAGATGCGCGACCAATGAGGCCATCAGCGAGATGTTGTAGGGGTGGCTGCCCGAGCGCGAGCAGACCTTGCCCTTCAGCTTGGGACTGGCAAGGTCTTCGTAATTTTGTGCATCTTCGGCCTTGACCAGTTCCTTGTTGGCAACAATGACGCGGGCCCGGGTCGAGAAGGCAAACCAGTCCGGGCTGCGCAGATTGGGCGGAATGCGCTGCTCAAGCAGCTTGGACTTCACCGGAGCGAACAGGCCCAGCTCATCCGCTTTGGCCAGGCGCGCCGCATCGACGGTAAGGAAAATGTCGGCCGGACTGTTGGCGCCCTCGTTGCGGATGCGCTCGAGCAACTCGTCTTCCTTGGCTTCGATGCGGTTGATCTTGATGCCGGTCTGCCGGGTGAAATTGGCATAGAGCGCTTCGTCCGTCTGGTAATGGCGGGCCGAGTAGAGATTGAGGACTTTTTCCTGCGCCGAGGTAGTGGCAGTTGCGCCGAGAGCAAGCAAGGCGAGAAGCAGACGGGATAGTTTCATAGTGTTGAGTTCCAGGCCGAGTTGAGGTTCTTGAGAATTGTATTAAGAATCATTCGCAATAGCAAGTCAAAATAAAACCAGCGCGCGGCTGGTGGCTGGACAGAGGCTATGGCTGGTCGGGATTAACGCGACGAGCTCCATTGAAGCGCTTTTTCCAGTAACCCTCGCTCAGGTCCTCGATGCGGACATGGCCGCCGCTGCGCGGCGCATGGACAAACTGGTTGTCGCCGAGATAGATACCGACGTGGGAGAAGGCGCGGCGCATGGTATTGAAGAAGACCAGGTCACCGGGGCGGAGCTCGTCGCGGCCGATCGGGTCACCTGCCTTGCTCATTTCCTTGGAACTGCGCGGCAGTACCAGCCCCAAGCCTTCGCGGAAGACATGGCTGACGAAACCGGAACAATCAAAACCGGCCTCAGGCGAACTGCCGCCGCGTCGATAGCGGATGCCGAGCAGATCCATGGACTGGTCGATGGCACCCTGCGCAGTTGCCGTGGCGCGGTCCACGAAGGACACCTGTGATGGCGGTGGAACCAGAATCGGTTCGTCGGCATGAACACAGGGGGAGATCAGCAGGGCGGCGAGCAGAAAAGCTCTCGCCGGATGGATGGGTAGGCCTTGCATGGGGGCGGACTATAGCCCCGACCGGGACAGGCTGTAAACCCCACATTACATGACGATTCAGGGTCTTGTAAGTCTCGTCTGTCTATAATCGACCGCTCCAGTACGAATAAGACAATAAAACGGGCGCTGTCGAGGCTCGAATTCGAGGAGATTACCGTGAGTTTCAAGGCTTACCTGATCAATCAGGAGGAAGGCAAGATTGTCAGTCGATTCGTCGACCTGGACGAATCGCAACTTGACCCCGGCGAAGTCACCATCGACGTGACTCACTCCAGCATCAACTACAAAGATGCCCTGGCGGCGACCGGGGCGGGACGCATCATTCGACGCTTTCCCTGTATCGGTGGCGTCGATCTTGCTGGTCGCGTTAGGGCCAGCACGGATCCCCGTTTCAAGGCCGGCGACGAGATCCTGGCCACCAGCTACGACATCGGCGTGGCACACCACGGCGGTTATGCGGAACAGGCGCGGCTGCCGGCGGACTGGGTGGTCAAGTTGCCGCCCGGCCTTTCCTTGCACGACGCCATGGCCTTGGGTACGGCAGGCTTCACGGCGGGGCTCGCGGTGGTCCGCATGGAGCACGACGGACTGTCCCCGGACAAGGGACCGGTGGTAGTGTCGGGGGCCACCGGCGGTGTCGGCAGTATCGCGATCGAAATACTTGCCAAGCGCGGCTATCACGTCGTCGCCCTGACCGGCAAGGAGGCCGAAAGCGACTATCTGAAAGGCCTGGGGGCCAAGGAGGTGCTGCTGCGTCAGTCGCTCGACCTGGCCAAGATCAAGCCGCTGGGCAAGGAAACCTGGGCCGGCGCGGTCGACAATCTGGGCGGCGATGTACTGGCCTGGATGGCCAGTACCATGCAGGTGGGCGGAACACTGGCCTCGATCGGCCTTGCCGCAAGTTTCAGCCTGAGCACCACGGTCATGCCCTTCATCCTGCGTGGCGTAAGTCTGCTCGGAATCGATTCGGTGAATTGTCCCATGGCGCAGCGAGCGGAAGTCTGGCGACATCTTGCGACGGACATGCGCCCGGCCCATCTGGCACCCGGCGCGGACCGGATGATTCGCGACATTGCATTCAACGACTTGCCGTCAGCGTTTGACGACTACATACAGGGGCGGGCCAAGGGCCGTGTCGTGGTCAATATCGCGGCCTGAAGTCAGCAAGCATTTACCCTTACCGAAAAATTCAGCGAGGAATGTCATGGGAAAATACAGCGAGTTTTACAAGCGTTCCATCGAGCAGCCCGAAGCCTTTTGGGCTGACGAGGCGAAACTTGTCGATTGGCACAAGCCGCCGCAGACGATCCGCGATTACAGCAAGCCGCCGTTTGTAAAGTGGTTCTCCGGCGGCGAAATCAACCTCTGTTACAACGCCGTCGACCGCCATGCCGCCAAGCGCCCCAATGACCGCGCACTGATCTATGTCTCGACCGAGACCAACGAGGAGAAGATCTATACCTTCGCCGAGTTGAAGACGGAAGTGATGCGAATGGCGGCGATCATGCAGTCGCTCGGCGTGGTCAAGGGTGACCGCGTGTTGATTTACATGCCGATGATCGCCGAGGCGACCTTTGCCATTCTCGCCTGCGCGCGCATCGGTGCCATTCATTCGGTGGTGTTCGGCGGTTTCGCCTCGGGTTCGCTGGCTACCCGCATCGACGACGCCAAGCCCAGGCTGATCGTGTCGGCGGATGCGGGCATGCGGGCTGGCCGTGCGGTGCCCTACAAGCACCTGCTCGACGAGGCATGCAATCTGGCCGAGTTCCCGCCGCAGAAGGTGTTGATGGTCGACCGTGGCCTCGACAAGAACTTTTCCAAAGTTGCCGGCCGTGACGTCGATTACTCCAGTCTGCGGGCTCAGCACATGGATGTTCAAGTCGACTGCGTCTGGATGGAATCCTCCGAGCCGTCCTACATCCTCTACACGTCGGGGACCACCGGCAAGCCCAAAGGTGTGCAGCGCGACACCGGCGGCTACGCGGTCGCCCTGGCATCTTCGATGAAGCATATTTTCACCGGCTTCGAGGGCGAGACCATGTTCTCCACCTCTGACATCGGCTGGGTGGTCGGCCATAGCTACATCATCTACGGCCCGCTGATCGCCGGCATGTGTACCGTGATGTACGAAGGCACGCCGATTCGCCCGGACCCCGGAATCTGGTGGCAACTCGTCGAAAAATACAAGGTCAGCGTCATGTTCTCGGCGCCTACCGCGATTCGCGTGCTGAAGAAAAGCGACAACAGCTGGCTGCACAAGTACGACCTGTCTTCGCTGAAGCACCTGTTTCTCGCTGGCGAACCGCTGGACCAGCCGACCCACGAATGGATCATGGGCGAATTGAAGTTGCCGGTGATCGACCATTACTGGCAGACCGAATCCGGTTGGCCGATGCTGTCCGCCGTGCGCGGCGTCGAGGACACCAAGATCAAGTTCGGCACGCCGAGCTTCCCGGTTTATGGCTACGACCTGCGCATCTTCCGCGAAGACGGCACGGTGTGCGACGCCAATGAAAAAGGCATCGTCGGCATCGTGCCGCCGCTGCCGCCGGGCTGCCTGTCCACCGTGTGGGGCGACGACGAGCGCTTTGTCAGTACCTATTTCAGTCTGTTCAAGGAACCGCTGGTTTACTCGTCCTTTGACTGGGGCATCAGGGACGAGGAGAACTATCATTACATTCTCGGCCGCACCGATGACGTCATCAACGTCGCCGGCCATCGTCTTGGCACGCGTGAGATCGAAGAGGCGGTACAAGGCCACACCGCGGTCGCCGAAGTCGCGGTGGTGGGCGTCAATGATCAGCTGAAGGGTCAGGAACCGGTCGCCTTCGTGGTGGTCAAGGACGCGGCGCGGGTTGCCACCCTTGAATTGCGTACCGCGCTGGAGGCGGAGATCAAGAAAGCGGTCGACAACAGTCTGGGTGCCATTGCACGGCCGAAGCGGATTCATTTCGTCACGGGCCTGCCCAAGACACGCTCGGGGAAGATGCTGCGCCGGTCGATTCAAGCACTGGCCGAAGGACGCGATGCCGGCGACTTGACCACGATCGACGATCCGTCGACGCTGGAGCAGATCAAGGCAGCGCTGGCGGGCTGAGATCGTTTGATGACGGGCGCTTCCCCGCGCCTGGGTTTGAGCCCGTCATCAGGCCATACATGCGAACATGTGGATGGCTGTCGCAATTTTGGCGCGCAGGCTGCACAACGCGTGAAAGCTCGGCTTCCCAGTCAGCGGTCTGACATGATGTAGTGATTCATCGCTTTATGCGCGACGACTCGCGATTGGAAGGTTTGAAGGCATAATCCATACTTCTCTGTACAGTATTGGCGGGAATCTAATATGGATGGATCCGCGCGAGCTTTTCGACGGCCTGAAGCGAGGCGGACGTGAGTCCAGATGCCAAGTGGGATGGTGCCGATCGCCGTCAAGGCGATGATCCGGATTATGCCGGTCCGGAACGGCGTCTCGGCCTGTACGCGCGAGTCGATGGGGTCCGCGAGGATCTGCTTCACCACGATCCCTTGCTTGATTGTCTGGTCGAACTGACGCGGATACATGGACGACCGAGTACCCACGCGGCACTGACGGCTGGCTTGCCCCTGCCGGCGGAGGGATTGACGCCTTCCCTGTTTGTTCGTGCGGCGCAGCGGGCGGGGTTCGCCAGCAAGCTGGTAAGGCGTCCTCTGGACAAGATAGACGTGGCCTTGCTGCCCGTCATCCTGCTGCTCAATGGCAATGAAGCCTGCATTTTGCTGGACTGGGACGAGGACGGCGGCAACGCCAGATTGCTGTTCCCGGATACTGCCCAGGGTGCGGTATTGCTGCCGCGTGAAACTCTGGCGGCACGCTATGCGGGCATTGCGCTGTTTGCCCGGCCACATTTCCGCTTCGATCAGCGTACACCGGAGGTAGTCGAAGTCGCCCAGCGGCATTGGTTTTGGGGCGCGATCATGGAACAGTTACCGGTCTATCGCGACATTCTGGGCGCCGCCGCCCTGGTGAATGTCTTTGCGCTGGCGATGCCGATATTCACCATGAACGTGTACGACCGCGTGGTACCCAACAACGCGGTCGAGACGCTTTGGATGTTGGCTGGCGGATTATTGCTGGTGCTCGGTGTCGACTACGCCATCCGGCTGTTGCGTGGGCACTTTGTCGATCTGGCCAGTTCCCGGATCGACCTGAAGTTGTCGGCTCTGATCATGGAGCGCGTGTTGGGCATGCGACTGGCCGATCGTCCGGCATCGGTGGGATCCTTCGCTTCCAATTTGCGTTCGTTTGAGACCGTACGGGATTTCATCGCCTCGGCCACCGTGACCGCAGTGATCGATCTTCCGTTCGCAATACTTTTTCTAGTGGTCATTCTATGGATCTCTTGGCCGCTGGTGATTTTGCCAATACTCGGCATCATCGGGGTGCTGATCTACAGCTATGTCATCCAGTACAAGATGCGCGAACTGTCGGAAACAACTTTTCGTGCTGCGGCCTTGCGGAATGCCACATTGGTGGAAAGCTTGACGGCCCTGGAAACAATCAAGGCCAACGGAGCGGAGGGCCTGATGCAGGCTAAGTGGGAAAAGACTGCGGCGTTTCTGGCGCGGACCAGCGCCCGCCTGCGACTGCTTTCCTCATCCGCCATGAACGGAGCCGCGACGCTGACGCAACTGGTTAGCCTGACGATAGTCATCGCCGGGGTCTATCTGATACACGAGCGTTGGCTCACAATGGGCGGACTGATAGCCTGCACCATGCTTGCTGGTCGCGCCATGTCTCCATTGGGCCAGGTGGTGGGTTTACTGATGCAATTCGAGAATGCCAAGATGGCTCTCTCTGCGTTGGAGACGACGATGACGACCCCGGGTGAGCGCTCGGAGGAAAGTTCGTTTATTCATCGCCCTGAAATTCGCGGTGAAATCGAATTTCGTAATGTCAGCTTTTCTTATCCTGGCCACACTCAAGAAGTGTTGCGCGGCGTTTCGTTTCGTATCAGGCCTGGCGAACGAGTGGTTGTGCTCGGGCGGGTCGGATCGGGCAAGACCACTTTGCACAAACTGATGCTGGGGCTCTACCAGCCAACGGAAGGGGCGGTTTTCCTCGACGGCGTCGATTTGCGGCAGCTAGATCCTGCCGATTTGCGGCGCAATGTCGGTTATGTCGAGCAGGATACGCTGCTGTTCTACGGCAGCCTTCGGGACAATATTGCTTTGCGTGCTCCTTACGCCGACGATTTGGCAATCGTCACTGCGGCCGAAGTCGGCGGTCTGACGGATTTCGTCAATCGGCACCCCGAAGGATACGACATGGTAATCGGGGAGCGCGGTGCTTCGCTGTCCGGCGGCCAGCGCCAGGGCGTTGCCATTGCCCGTGCTGTGCTGCTTGACCCCCCGGTGTTGCTGCTCGATGAACCGACCAGTTCCATGGACTTCACCTCGGAAAGCCAGTTCAAGGAAAGCCTGCGTCGCTTCATGCAACACAAGACCATGATCATTGTTACCCACCGCATGAGCCTGATTGATCTGGCTGAGCGGATGATTGTTATCGACGACGGCAAGATTGTGACCGATGGCCCCCGGAAGCAGGTGGTCGAGTCTCTCCAGGCCGGGCGGGTTGGGAGGGCGACATGAGCCTTGAGGCTTTGGCGCAACGATTCTTGGGTGTGGTTGGCCGCGTTCGGAACTGGCTCGAAGTGATCCGCTTGCGGGTGCAGCCGAGCGTGGATCGCTGGTTGGCCGACTGGAAGGAGAATCCGGAAATTCGTGAGGCGGATTTTGTCAAGGATGCCGACTACTTCATGATCCACCAGGAGCCCCTGCGGGCTCGGGTATTGGTCAGGACCATCTTGATTGCACTGGCGCTGTTCGTCATGTGGACGGCGGTCGCCCTGGTCGATGAGATCACCAAGGCCGACGGCAAGGTGATTCCATCAAGTCAAATACAGATACTGCAGAGCCTGGACGGTGGAATTGTGGTTGAAATCAACGTCAAGGAAGGCCAGGTTGTCGATGCGGGGCAAATTCTATTGCGCGTCGACCCGACACGCTTCGAGTCATCGGTACGTGAGAATCGTTCGCAGTACCTTGCGTTGACGGCAAAGGCCGCACGTTTGCGTGCATTGGCCGAAGGATTGCCTTTCGTTCCTCCACCGGAAGTGCTGGTTGAGGACCCTAAAACGGTTCAGGATGAACAGCGTTTGTATGAGACTGCGCGGTCGAACGTCGAGGCACAGATATCGATCGCCCGTCAGCAATTGGTGCAGCGCCAACAGGAACTCTCGGAAATGCGTGTCAAACGCGAACAAGCCTCCCAAGCATATGAGCTTACAGCCAAAGAATTGACGCTTACCAAACCATTGATCAATTCGGGGGCTGTATCCGAAGTCGAATTACTGAGGCTGGAGCGAGACACAACTCGTTTCCGGGGCGAGCGTGACATGGCCGCAGCACAGATATTGCGCTCCCAAGCGGCGATGGCGGAGGCGTCTCGCAAGATCGAGGAGATCGAATTGAATGCCCGCAACGAAGTGCGCAAGGATCTTGGCGACACCATGGCCAGGCTCAACGCCTTTACCGAAGGTGGAGTAGCGCTCGCGGACAAGGTGAAGCACGCTGCGGTACGCTCACCGGTCAAAGGTACCGTCAAGCGGCTTCTGGTGAACACGGTGGGTGGGGTTGTGCAGCCCGGGAGAGACTTGATCGAAGTTGTGCCGCTCGATGACGCATTGATTCTGGAAGCCAAGGTCGCTCCGAAGGACATCGCTTTTTTGCGTCCCGGCCAGCCGGCCATGGTTAAGTTCACTGCCTATGATTTTTCCACATATGGTGGCCTGGAGGCGAAACTGGAGCATATCGGCGCAGATTCGATCACGGATGAGAAAGGGAATACCTTTTTCCTCGTCAAGGTACGTACCAACAAGTCCTCTCTCGGTGCCAATTTGCCTGTCATCCCCGGAATGGTGGCGGAGGTGGATATCATCACCGGACAGAAAAGCATTCTTGCTTATCTGCTGAAGCCCGTGCTCAGAGCCAAGCAGGGGGCGCTGACCGAGCGTTGAATGTAGTGTCGTCTCGTCCACCTCGTCCCACTCAGCATCTTTTTGTGTCTCCCTCGGGAGTGGCGTTGCCGCGCTGGTTGCAGGCGTTTCCGTCGGCGGCGGTAGCCGGTCCTGGAGCTTCGATCAAACGGCTATCGGCAACGGCGCTCGTGTGGTTGAGACTTGATGACGGACTCCCGGCACTGGATCAGTTGACCGCACTGCGCAAGGCAGTCGGTGCCGCCCGCGTTATTGTGCTGGCGAATCGTCCTGACAGCGAAGAGGCGCTCGTCATGTTTTCATCCGGTGTTCGCGGCTACTGCAATGCGCACGCAACAGCGCCGAATCTGCGTCAGGTCGCAAATGTTGTTCAGGCTGGAGGGTTGTGGATTGGTGAAGCGCTGATGCAGAGGTTGCTTGCATCTACTCAGGCAGCCATGGCAAAAATTCCGACAACCAAGTTACCACTGAACGAACCTGACCGTGTTGCTACCGACCATTTGCCGACCTTGACCAGGCGCGAGCAGGAAGTAGCTCGCTCGGTTGCCAGGGGTTCCAGTAACAAGGAAATCGCCCGTCAGCTGGATATCACCGAACGTACGGTCAAAGCTCACGTAGGTTCTGTATTCCAGAAACTCAATGCACGCGACCGGCTACATCTCGCCTTGATCATCAACGGCCAACGGCCGACCTGATTCCCCCGATACTGTCCTTTGGTCCAATAGCGGGTGTTGCGTCCTGCAGGTAGAGTCACGAGCATTCCATAGTCTCGTGCGGAGCAATCATCATGGCTGAATCAGCAAACCTCATCGGCAAAGTCGCGGCGGTCGAGGGGCAGGCGTTCGCAAAAGGTCCGGACGGGGTACTGCGCCAAATCAGGTTGGGTGATTCGGTGTTTGAAGGCGAGGTGATCCAGACTGTGGCCGGTGGCAATGTCGAATTGGCCTTTCGGGATGGCACCGCCTACTTTATTCGCGATCGAGAGGCCGTGACCCTGGACGGCATGGTGTTTGGTGGCCGCACGGCCGAGTCAGGCAACGTCATCGGCAAAGTCGCATCGATTGAGGGACAAGTTTTCGCGAAAGGCCCGAAAGGGGGCATGCGCCAGCTCAAGGTGGGTGATTCAGTGTTTGAAGGCGAGGTGATCCAGACACCCGCCGGTGGCCGAGTTGAACTTGCTTTCAATAATGGCACTGCCTATTTTCTAAGAGACAAGGAAGCCGTCACTCTCGATGGCATGGTATTTGGCGGCCGCACAGTAGATGCCAAGGAAGCCGCCCTCATGCCAGGCAAAGGCGGCGAGCTGGATGATATTTCCCGTGCGATCGCTGAGGGCAATAGCCTCGACAAACTTCTGGAAGAAACCGCCGCGGGTCGCGCTGGAATCGTTGGAAATTTGGACGATAGCCATTCGTTTGTTCAACTGCTGCGTATTGTTGAAGCCGTTGATCCGCTAGGGTATGCGTTTGGAAACAGGGATGGAGGGCGGCTGGGCGACATTCCTGGTGAAGACGTTTTAGGTGCCGAGGAGAATGCGGAGCGAGGTTTTGGGAACGAGCCGATAGGGGTGACGCCTGAGACGACGGTGGTGACGCTCTCGGCCTCGGCCGCCTCGGTCACGGAAGGCGGCAGCATCATCTACACCGCGACGGTGAACAACCCGGTCACCGGCAGCCCGCTGGTGGTCACCCTGGACAACGGCAAGATCATCACCATCCCGGTCGGCGACAGCACCGCCGACAGCACGGCCTACACGGTGCGCGCCGACGACGCCTACCTGCAGGGCACCGACACCCTGACGGTGGGCATCAGCAGCGCCACCGGCGGCAACTTCGAAGCCAAGACGATCAGCAGCACGGTCAG
>JAUYSD010000131.1 GCA_030696505.1 Sulfuritalea sp.
CACCGGCAGGCCGCCGTAGCCGGCGCGCAGTTCGCGCACTTCGAGTTCGAGCCCCTTCATGAGCATTCCCCCCGGCCCCCTTTCCAGGAAAGGGGGTGACGCCCGTTCGCCGCTCTGCGGCTCCATGTTGTTGGCTGCGCCGTCCTTGGGGCGGCCCGGCAGACGGCGCTCATGTCGCCGCCTCGGACCGGTCGCCAAGATAGGCTTCGATGACTTGCGGGTCGCGACGCACGTCGGCCGGCTTGCCGTCGGCGATCTTGGCGCCAAAGTTGAGCACGGCGACGCGGTCGACGGTGCGCATCAGGATGTTCACCGCGTGCTCGATCCAGATCACGGTGAAGCCATGTTCGCTCCAGAGTTCGCGGATCAGCGCGGCGATTTCCTTGACCTCGGCCTCGGTCAGGCCGGCTGCCACTTCGTCGAGCAGCAGCAGGCGCGGATGGCTGGCCAGCGCCATGGCGATTTCGAGCTGTCGCTGCCTGGCCGGCGGCAGGCTGCCGGCGTGCAGCGTGGCGTAGCGATCGAGGCCGACGCGTTCCAGCAGCGCGGCGGCGGACTTCGCCTCGGCGAAGGAATCGTGCCGGCGCCGCAGGTTGCCGACGAAGTCGAGCGCGAACTGCACGTTCTCGGCCACCGTCAGGCTGCCGAACACGCGCGGCGTCTGGAAGCTGCGCGCCATGCCGGCATGGGCCAGAACGTAAGGCGGCGCGCCGGTGAGGTCGGTGCCGCAGAAGCGCATGCTGCCGGACGTCGGCTTGACCATGCCGCTGATGGCGTTGAAGAAGGTGGTCTTGCCGGCGCCGTTGGGGCCGATGATGCCGATGAATTCGCTTTCCTCGGCCACCAGATCGATGCCGTCGAGCGCGGTCAGGCCGCCGAAGCGCACCGTCAGATTGCTGATTTCGAGGAAGCGCTTACTCATCGCGCAACTCCTTGCCGAAGCGCTTGCGCCGGACGCGTGCCCACATCGCGCGCCAGTCGTGGCCGGCGATGCCTGCGGGCAGGTAGAGCACCGAGACGATCAGCAGCACGCCGAGCAGGATCATGTAAAGGTAGGGCAAGGAAAGCCGCAGGAATTCGGAGAGCAGGCTGAACACCAGCGCGCCGACCAGCGGCCCGGCCACCGTGAGCGGACCGCCGACCATGGAGATCAGCACGGTCTGGAACACGATGAAGGGATTGAACACCGTGTTGGGGTCGATGTAGGTCCAGCGCACCGCCATCGCCGCGCCGAGTGCGCCGGCGAACCAGGCCGAAAGGCAGAAGCCGATCAGCTTGACGCGCATCGGATTGACGCCCAGCGTGGCGGCGCGCTCCTCGTCCATGCCGATGCCGCGCAGGGCGTGGCCATAGCGGCTGCGGCCGAAATGCACATAGGTGAAGACGGCGAGCAGGGCGATGATCAGCACCGTCCAGTACACCACGTTCGACGAGGGCGTTTCGGTCATGACGCGGCCGACGGTGCCGGCATAGGTTTTCTCGACATGCGTGATGCTGTGCTTGACCAGTTCGCCGAGGCCGTAGGTGATGACGGCGAAATAGGCGCCGCGCAGCTTGAGCACGACCAGGCCGATCAGGAAGGCGAACAGCATCGCGGCGAGGCCCCCGGCCATGATCACCACCGGCCACGGCAGCTTGGCCAGGCCCCAGGCCGTGCAGTAGGCGCCGAGGCCGAAGAAGGCCGAGGTAGCGAGCGAGAGGTAGCGCGTCGGACCGCTGAACATCGACCAGCTCACGGCCAGCCCGGCGTACATCAGGCAGGTCAGCGCCATCGACTGGACGAAGGGCGAATCGAGTACCGGCAGTGCGGCGAGCAATAGTGCGGCAACGAAGACGAAGGCACCCTGCTTCATTTGGTGAACAGCCCCTTCGGTCGCAGCAGCAGCACGCCGACCAGCACGCCGTAGCTGATCAGTATTTTCAGCGAGGGACTGGTGTAGTACATGCCGAAGGTTTCGACCAGACCCAGCAGCACGGCGCCGGCAATCGCGCCGGGGATGTTGCCCAGCCCACCCAGCGTGATCACGATCAGGGCCGAGATGGTGTAGGGCTCGCCCATCGCCGGCGTCAGTTCATAGACCATGCTCAGCAGACCACCGGCGAGCCCCGCCAGTGCCAGGCCGAGGCCGAAGCAGGCCGGATGCAGCTTGCGCGTGTCGATGCCGACCAGCATGGCGCCCAGCGGCGCCTGCAGCATGCCGCGCACGGCCTTGCCCAGCAAAGTCTTCTTCAGCACCAGCACCAGCGCCAGGCTCGCCGCAGCAACGACCACCAGCACCAGCAGGCGGTTGGCGGCCACCGTCACTTCGCCGAACTTGATCGCCTCATCCAGATAGGGCTGGCCGCTCATGCCGCCGCCCCAGGTCAGTTGCGCGGCATTCTGGGCGATGAACATGAGGCCGAAGCCGACGATCAGGCTGCGCGATTCCATGGCCTCGATGCTCGGCGAAGTGGCGGCCAGGCGGCGGAAGATCAGGCGATGCAGCAGCAGGCCGAGCAGGAACAGCGCGACCATCATCGGCGGGATGAACCACAACGGGCTCATGCCGGTGACTTTGACCAAGGTGTAGGTGAAGTAGGCGCCGAGCATGAGGAACTCGCCATGGGCGATGTTCATGATGCGCATCAGGCCATATTGCAAGTTGAGGCCGAGAGCAACCACGGCGTAGATGCCGCCGGTCACCAGGCCGGCGACGACGAGGTCGATGAACAAATAGAAATTCATTCGGGGATTATGCGATTGGAACGCGTGCCGCGAAAACGCCCTCTCCCGGAACGGGAGAGGGCAGGGGAGTGGGCTGCCACAATCACCCTTCCCCTGACCTCTGCCGCATCGGAGAGGGGAAAAGCTGTACGCGTCAGTTCCAGGTCTTCGGCACCACCGCCTTCGCCGTGGCGCGCGCCGGCGGCCAGACGATTTCGAACTCGCCGTTCTGCCACTGGCCGACCATGCCCGGCACGCCGACTTCTTCGGTGCCGTTGAACTTCATCTTGCCCAGCACGGTGTCGAACTCGGTCTTCGCGATGTGGTCGCGCATCGCCTTGCGGTCGAGGCCGACCTTCTCCACCGTCTGCTGGATGATTTCCAGCGCGGCCCAGGCGTGGGCGCTGGCCCAGCGGTCCGGTTCGCGCTTGTTGAGGGCGACGTGGGCGTCGAAGTAGGTCTTCGCGGCCTTGCTCATCTTCGGGTTCCAGGAACCCATGCCCATCACGCCTTCGGAGGCCTTGCCCATGCGCTCGCGATAGATCGGGAAGGCGGTGCCGACGGCGGTGTAGAAGATCTTCGGCGCGAAGCCGATTTCCTTCGACTGGCCGGTGATCAGGAAATTGTCCGGCGGATAGGTGATGCCGACGAAGGCATCCGGATTGGCGGCCTTCATGCCCTTGAGCATGGTCGACAGGTCCTTGACCCCGAGCGGATAGCTTTTCTTGTCCAGCACCTTGATGCCCTTGGCCTGGAGCAGGGGTTCCAGCGCGCCAATGTTCTCGAGGCCGAAGAGGTCGTCCATGTAGGCCACGGTGACGGTCTTGATGCCATTCGCGGCGAGCATGTCCACCAGCGCCTGCATCATCGGCCTGGGTTGCTGCAGGGTGACGAAATAGTAGGGCAGCTTCATGTCCACCAGCTTCTGCGACAGCGCGGTGGGCGCCACCAGCGGGTAGCCGTGCTTGTTGGCGACGGGCGCCACGGCAAAGTTGGCGCCGGTGCCCCAGGGCGGCAGGATGATGTCGACCTTGTCCGTGGTCATGAACTTCTCGTAGCTGCGCACGATGGTTTCCATGTCGCTGCGATCATCGACGCCGACCAGCTCGATCTTGCGCTTCTTGCCCTGCACGTTGAGGCCGCCGGCGGCGTTCACCTGATCGGCCCAGAGCAGGTAGTTGGGTTCCTGTGTGGTCTGCGCGCCGGGCGCGAAGGGGCCGGAACGCGACTGGGTGTAGCCGACCTTGACAGTTGGCTCCTGCGCCACGGCGAAACCAGGCAAGGCCAGCAGGCCGGCGACGGCAAGAGCGGCTTGCAGGGTGAGTCTTCTTGATAACGTGTGCATGGTGTCTCCTCCTTGTTGGATTGTTTGATGGTCAGAAGGGATAGCGCGGTGCGCTGTCCTTGATGGTGACCCACTGCCACTGCGTGAACTCTTCCCAGTTGGCCGGCCCGCCGTGGCGCCCACCGTTGCCCGAGGAACCACGGCCGCCGAAGGGAATGTGCGGCTCGTCGGCCACGGTCTGGTCGTTGATGTGCAGCAGACCCGTCGGTATGCGGTTGGCCAGCGCCATGGCACGACCCACCGAGGCGCTGATGACGCCGAGCGAAAGGCCGTAGTCGGTGCGGTTGGCGAGTGCTACCGCCTCGTCCTCGTCCTTGAATTCGACCACCGAGGCCACCGGGCCGAACACTTCTTCGTCGAAGCAGCGCATGCCGGGTGCGACCTGGGTCAATACCGTCGGCTTGTAGAAATTGCCCTCGTAGGTGCCGCCGGCGGCAAGGCGTGCGCCCTGCTTGATGCTGTCCTCGACGATGCCATGGACGCGCTCGCGCTGGCGCTCGCTGATCAGCGGCCCCAGCGCCACCTGCTGCGTCGCCGGATCGCCCACCGGCAGATGGGTCGCCTTGCCGACCAGCAGATCGGTGACTTTCGCCGCGATCTTTTCGTGTACCAGGATCACCCCGGTGGTCATGCAGATCTGCCCCTGGTGCAGGTAGGCGCCCCAGGCGGCGCACGAGGCGGCGAGATCGACGTCGGCATCGTCGAGGATGATCAGGCGGTTCTTGCCGCCAAGTTCCAGCGTAACTTTTTTCAAATGCTTGCCGGCCAGTTCGCCGACGCTGCGCCCGGCCGCGGTCGAGCCGGTGAAGGAAATCATCGCGATGTTGGGGTCGGCACACATGGCCTGGCCGACGTCGGCGGCGCCGGGCAGCACCTGCAGGCAGTCCTTGGGCAAGCCGGCTTCCTCGAAGACGCGGGCGATCAGGTAGCCGCCGGTGATCGGCGTCTGCGGATCGGGTTTCAGCACCACGGTGTTGCCGGTGGCGAGCGCCGGGGCGACGGCGCGGATCGAAAGGATCAGCGGAAAGTTGAATGGCGAGATGACGCCGACCACGCCGTGCGGCACACGCCGCGCCATGCTGATGCGGCCGCCGTCGCTGGGCAGCATCAGGCCGCTGGGCTGGGTCACCATGCCCGCCGCCTCGTGCAGGATGCCGACCGCCATGTGCAGCTCGACGCCGGCCTTGGGCGGAATGCAGCCGGTCTCGCGCACGATCCACTGCGTCATGCCCTCGGTCTCGCGCTCGATGATCGCGGCGGCCTTGCGGAAAATCGCGGCGCGCTGCTCGTAGGGCAGCGCCACCCAGGCCGCCTGCGCCGCCTTGGCAGCCTGCGCGGCTTCGGCAACATCGGCCCGCGTCGCCATGCCGACGCGGGTCAGCACCGCGCCGCTGGCGGGTTCGAGGATTTCGCGTGCGGCGGCAGCGGCCTTCCAGCCGCCGAGGAACAGCTTGCCGTTCCAGATGCCGGTATTCAGGAAAGGTATGTCGTTGGCGCCCATGGCGGTCTCCTCTGTTGGTTCCTGCGGGTGGCTGCAGCAGGCCACAGAGTAGGACGCCAGGCTGCGCGCGGCTTGCACCACAGCGCACCGATACTTGTCCGCCAGCGAACATTCATTGCGCACCGCAGCAGCCCGGCGCGGTTTGCGCAGTCCCGGATTGTCTGCTATGTTGTTTAATACTAAACAGTTGGCCATTCCAATCAAAAGGCCGGCGGAGGAGTACACCCCATGGGCACGTTTGCGACGGTTTCCACCGACGAGGTTCGGCCGCATGAGCGGACGGCTTTCTGGACCGACCTGATCTGGCACAAGCTAGGACGCCTGCGTTCCGAGACTTTCGGTGACGAGAACTTCCGCGGCCGCATGGTGCTGGGTGAGGTCGGCAGCGTGAAGATGTGTCGCCTTTCGGCGGCGCGCCACCGCGTAGTGCGCACGCCCGACCTGATCCGCCAGGACGACCGCGGCTACCTCAAGCTGGTGGTGCAACTCGAAGGCAACACCTGGTTCGAGCAGAACGGGCAGAAGACCCTGTTGTCACCGGGCGAATGGAGCATCTACGACACCATGAAGGCCTACAGCGTGTCCAACACCGGCCCAATCGAACAACTGGTGCTGCTGGTGCCGCGCGAGCAGGTGCTGACCGCGGGCATGAAAGCCGACGACCTGATGGTGCAGCGCTATTCGGCGCGCGCGGGCATCGGCCGCCTGGCCTGCGATTTGATGGGCGCCGCGTTCGACGAAATTCCCGGCAGCAGCCCGCAATCGGCGGCGGCCGTGGGCGAAGCGATCACCCAGTTGCTGCGGCACTCGCTGCTGGAGCGCTCGGGCGTACCCACCGACCTGTCGCACCGCGAGGCGCTGCGCGACCGCATCAAGGCCTACATCGATCGAAATCTGCGCGACCCCGGACTGTCGATCGACCAGATCGCCGATGCCTTGCATTGCGGCAAACGCAATCTGCACAAGGTCTTCAGCCATGAGGGCACGACGCTCAGCGATTTCATCTGGAGACTGCGGCTGGAGCGCTGTCGCGATGACCTGGCAGCGCCCGCCTGTGCCTGGAAATCCATTACCGAGATAGCGTTTTCCTGGGGCTTCAACAGCTCGACGCACTTCAGCAAGGCATTCAAGGAAGCCTTCGGCATGCCACCGCGCGCCTACCGGCTGGCGGCTGGCAAGGAGGGTGAACACCTGCGTCCCCGGGTTCGGCTCGACGCGTCATTCAAGTCGTCGGTGGCATCGGTCCTGCACAGCATCGACCTGCCCGACGAGTATCTCGCCAGCTAGACAGGGCGGTCGGACCGCGGCTGCAAGGTTCGGGAGAATCAGGCCGGCAGCGGAGCGGCCACGGCAGGCGCGAACGTGAAGGCGTCGGCGAAGAACTCGTGCTCGGGCAGGCCGTGCGCGATGAACTCGGCGCGCGCGGCATCGATCATGGCCGGCGCGCCGCAGGCATAGACCTGGTAGGCGGACAGGTCGCCGTGATCTTCCAGCACGGCGCGATGCACCAGGCCGCTGCGCCCGGCCCAGGCATCCTGCGGCGTGGCATCCGACAGCACCGGCACGTAGCGGATATGCGGGTGCGTGGCGGCCCAGCCCGCGGCCAGGTCGGGCAGGTAAAGCCCGCCACGGTTGCGCGCGCCCCAATAGATGTCCATCGGTCGCGCGATGTGGCTGTGAATGGCATGCTCGACCAGGGACTTGATCGGCGCGAAGCCCGTGCCGCCGGCGACCAGGATCACCGGTTTGCTCGATTCCTCGCGCAGGAAAAAGCTGCCGTAGGGACCCTGGAAGCGCAGGATGTCCTTCTCCTTCATGCCGGAAAACACATGGCCGGTGAATTCGCCGTCGGCAATCAGGCGCACATGCAGTTGCAGGAAGCCGTCGTCATGCGGCGCGTTGGCGATGGAAAAGGCGCGGCGCTTGCCGTCCTTGAGCATGAACTCGATGTACTGCCCGGCGAGGAACTGCAGGCGCTCGTTGGCCGGCAGCTTGAGGCTCAGCACGATCACATCGTCGGCCACGCGCTCGATCGTCTGCACCCGGCAGGGCATGATCTTGACCGGGATGTCCTTGGCCGTGCCCACTTCGCGGCATTCGAGCACCAAATCGGAGAGCGGCCTGGCGCAACAGAACAGCGTCAGCCCGCTGGCGCGATCGGCGGTGGACAGGGCCTGATCCTGCGCCCCGCCGTGGTCCACCAGGCCGTCGAGCACCTTGCCCTTGCAGGCGCCGCAGGCACCGTTGCGACAGCCGTAAGGAAGTATCAGGCCGGCGTCGAGCGCCGCCTGCAGCACGCTATCGCTGCCGTCGGTGGTGAAGCTGTGCCCGCTGGGCTGCAGGGTGACGCGAAATGGGGTGGCTGAGGGGGCAACTGTGGCCATGCGATAATCATCCGATGCGAAGATTGCTGATAATTGGTTGCGGTGATGTGATGCGCCGCGCGTTGCCGCAACTCGTGCGTTGCTGGCACGTGCTGGCGCTGGTGCGTCAACGCGATCCGCAACTGTCCGCGCTGGGCGTCACGCAAATCGAGGGCGACCTCGACCGGCCCGAGACCCTGATCCGCCTTGCCGGCATCAGCGATGCCGTGATCCACAGCGCGCCGCCGCCCCCGCAGGGAACGGACGACACCCGCACACGCAATCTGATTGCCACTTTGCAGCGCGGCAAAAGTCTACCACGCCAACTCGTGTACATCAGCACCAGCGGCGTCTATGGCGATTGCGCCGGCGCCTGGGTCAGCGAGACGCGAAGCCCTGCCGCACAGTCGGCCCGCGCGGCGAGGCGTGTCGATGCCGAACGGCGCTTGCGTCGCTTCGGCCGCCAGCCGGGACGCCATTGCCGCGTCAGCATCCTGCGCGCACCGGGCATCTATGCGGCCGACCGGCTGCCGCTGGAGCGCCTGCACAAGCGTCTGCCGCTGATGCTGCACGCCGAGGACAGCCACACCAACCACATCCACGCCGACGACCTCGGGAGCGCCTGCATCGCGGCGCTGGCGCGCGGACGGGCCAACCGGATTTACAACATCAACGACGACTCATCGCTGCTGATGGGTGAATGGTTCGACGCGCTGGCCGACGCCTTTGCCCTGCCGCGGGCGCCGCGCCTGGCGCGCGAGGACGTGCGCCGCACGGTGCCGGCGCTGCAGTGGTCGTTCATGAACGAATCGCGGCGACTCGACAACACCCGCATGAAACAGGAGCTGCGCCTGCGCCTGCGCTATCCGACCGTAGCCGCGGGAATTTCGGCAGCCTTATAAAGGAAGCATCATGCTCTGGACCAAAGCCTTTCACATCGTCTTCGTCGTCAGCTGGTTCGCCGGGCTGTTCTATCTGCCGCGCATATTCGTGAACCTCGCCATGGTGCCGGCCGAGAGCCATGCCGAACGGGAGCGCCTGCTGCTGATGGCGGGAAAACTGTATCGCTTCGTCACGCCGATCGGGGTGCTGGCGATCGGCTTCGGCCTCTGGCTGTGGTTCGGCTACGGCTTCGGCGGCGGCTGGCTGCATGCCAAGACCTCGCTGGTGGCGATCCTCGCCGCCTATCACATCTGGTGCGGCAGGCTGCTCGCCGCGTTCGCCGGCGGCCGCTCGACCAAGACGCACGTGTGGTTTCGCTTTTTCAACGAGGTGCCGGTACTGGTGCTGGTTGCAGTCTGCATCCTGACCGTGGTGAAACCCTTCTGAACATGAACCACTATTTCGTTACCTGCCCGCGCGGCCTCGAAGCCTTGCTCGGTGAAGACCTCACCGCCGCGGGCGGCAAGGATATTGCGACGGTGCCGGGCGGTGCCAGCTGCAACGGCAGCGCCGAAACTGGCTATCGCATCAACCTCGAATCGCGCATTGCGACGCGCGCCTTGTGGCGCATTGCGCGCGGCGGCTATCGCAACGAAGCCGAGGTCTACCAACTGGCCTACGATGTCGACTGGTCGCGGCTGTTTTCGGTGGATCGTTCGATCCGCGTCTATGTCACGGCGATCCGCTCGCCGCTGAAAAGCATCGAATTCATCACGCTCAAGGTCAAGGACGCCGTCTGCGACCGCTTCCGCGCCGAGACCGGGCGCCGTCCCAGCGTCAACACGAAAAATCCCGAGGTGCGGATCCATCTCTTCATCACCGAACAACAGGCCACGCTCTACCTCGACACCTCGGGCGAACCGCTCTACATGCGCGGCCACAAGCTGGCCAAGGTCGGCGCGCCGCTCAAGGAAAACCTCGCCGCCGGCATCCTGCGCCTGTCGGGCTGGCAGCCCGGCACGCCGCTGCTCGACCCGATGTGCGGTAGCGGTACCTTCCTGCTCGAAGCGGCGCAGATCAGCCTCGACGACGCACCGGGCCTGTCGCGCGAACCGGGCGATTTCGGTTTCGAGCATCTCAAGAGTTTCGATGCGGCCCTCTGGCGCAAACTGCAGCGCGAAGCGGCCGAGCGCCGCCGCGAAGCCGTCGCCCTGCCCTTGTTCGGCAGCGACATCGATGCCGATGCCGTTGCCCGCACCCGGCAGAACCTTGCCGGCGCCGGGCTCGACGATCAGGTCACGCTGCAACAAGCCGACCTGCTGACCCGCGCGGCGCCGGCCCCGGCAGGCGTGCTGGTGGCGAATCCGCCCTACGGTGAACGCCTGGGCAGCGAAGAGGAGCTGGCGGCCTTCTATCCTCTGCTGGGTGATGCGCTCAAACAACGCTTCGCCGGCTGGAGCTGCTGGTTCCTCTCGGCCGACACGCGCCTGCCCAAGCTGATCCGGCTGCAGACCTCGCGCAAGATCCCGCTCTACAACGGCGCGCTCGAATGCCGGCTGTACAACGTCGAGATCGTCGCCGGTGGCAACCGCAGGGAAGGCACGAGGTGAGGCGCACTCGGTTCGAAGCGCCCCCACGACTTCGAGCGCAGCGAGCCGCTCAGTAACCCCCCGCGAGGGGCGAGGCGGAAATTCGCGACGCATGCGTCGCGCCGCCGCAGCCGGCTGGCTGTGCAAAGCCAGCCGTGGGCCGCGCAGCGGAAGGGGGGCGGGCGACCAAATGTGTTTGAGTCTTTCGCGGACCGCGAAAGACTCAAACAATATCCAGGTGCTGGATCCCGGCGTTGCGGTCCATGTCCTGCGACTGCTTGCTGTGCAGCTTGATCATCAGGCGCACTTCGTTCATCGAGTCGGCGAAACGCAGCGCATCGTCGTAGCTGATGCGGCCCTCCTCGAACAGGTCGAACAGCGCCATGTCGAAGGTTTTCATGCCGAGTTCCTTCGACTTCTTCATGATCTCCTTGATGCCGTGAACCTCGCCCTTGAAGATCAGGTCGGCAATCAGCGGTGAATTGAGCAGTACCTCGACGGCCGCGGCGCGGCCCTTGCCTTCCTTGACCGGAATCAGGCGCTGCGAAACGATGGCCTTGAGATTGAGGGAAAGGTCCATCAGCAGTTGCGGCCGACGTTCCTCGGGGAAGAAGTTGATGATGCGGTCGATCGCCTGATTGGCGGTGTTGGCGTGCAGCGTGCCCATCGCCAGGTGGCCGGTTTCGGCAAAGGCGATGGCATGTTCCATGACGTCGCGATCGCGGATCTCGCCGATCAGAATCACGTCGGGTGCCTGGCGCAGGGTGTTCTTCAGCGCGATCTCCCAGGAGTCGGTGTCGACGCCGACCTCGCGCTGGGTGATCACGCAGTTGCGGTGGTCATGGACGTATTCGACCGGATCCTCGATGGTGATGATGTGGCCATAGCTGTTCTGGTTGCGGTAGCCGATCATCGCCGCCAGCGAGGTCGACTTGCCCGAACCGGTGCCGCCGACGAACAGCACCAGGCCGCGCTTGGTCATCGACACGTCCTTCAGCACCGGCGGCAGCTTGAGATCCTCGAATTCCGGAATCTGCACATTGATCGTGCGCATGACGATGCCGACGCGCCCCTGCTGGACGAAGGCGTTGACGCGAAAGCGGCCGATGCTGGCGGGCGAGATCGCGAAGTTGCATTCCTTGGTCGCCTCGAACTCGGCCGCCTGCTTGTCGTTCATGATGGCGCGCGCCAGTTCCTGCGTGTGCTGCGGCGACAGCGGCTGGGTAGTGGCCGGAGTCATCCTGCCGTCGATTTTCATCGCCGGCGGGAAGCCCGCAGTGATGAACAAGTCCGACCCCTTCTTCTGCATCATCATGGTCAGAAGCTGGTACATGAACTTTAGGCCTTCGTCGCGTTCCATGGTGTTCCTCGTCAATCAATTTGAGCCGCAAAGCGGCGATCCAACTTAGTCACCTCCCCGCGAGGGGAGGACGGGAGGGGCGAGTGTTTATTTGCGAACAAGGACAATTTTCCGGGCGTCAGCCCGGGAAATTATCCTTGTTCGCCGCCTTGCTGCGCGCCTCTCCGGGAGAAATTATCTTGCGCTTGACCAGGTCCTGCAGGTTCTGGTCCAGCGTCTGCATGCCGTACTGCTGGCCGGTCTGGATCGCCGAATACATCTGCGCCACCTTGGCCTCGCGGATCAGGTTGCGGAT